>NZ_DASSRA010000510.1:0-3512 GCF_035702065.1 Rhizobacter sp. | reverse complement strand
GACGGATTCGCCGGTTCGAATCCTACATGCCCAGCCAGGCAGTATGGTCTCCGCGACGCAAAATGTGCGATTGAGGTTTTGCGCCTGTGACGCCCGATCGCGCCATTGGTTTCACTCGCGGGGCAGTTCGTCAGTTGAACGTAACCGGTACGAGGTCCCACGTAGGCCGCAATCAGCTCGCGCGGGCGTAGCGGGTGGGCATCCAGTATTGGCGCATGGCCTCGACGACGGCTGGAATATCGCTGTGGGCGTTGCGCAGAAATTCCCTAGTCTCGCGGCCCCGCCGAGGTGGTCCGAGCAGCGGACGCCCCTGGTCGTCACGACAGTGCAGCAGGATGGGCAAGAGCAGCGCGTGGTTGACGTCGCTGGTATCGAGCAGCGGCGCCCAATCCGACATCCGGAGCCGCATGGCAGCGTAGAATCCTCGGCACCAAGGATGCGGATCGACTTCGCCATTGGGCTTGCGCCGATGCATTGGCTCGAACCGATCCGGGGTGGTCGTCAGAACGCGACTGATGTCGTTGTGGCGCCGCGCGACAGCGCGGATCGCCGTGAACTCCGAGGTGCCGCCGTGATTGAAGGCATCGGCATCGACGGCGAGCAGCGGACAGATCCAGTCGCGTGGGTCAATCGACACCGGCCCGGCCACGATCGCAGCGACGTAGCCATCCAGCATCGGGATGCTGGCGGCGACAGGATGCCGGTCGGCGCGGTCCTGCAGCCATCGCTCGAGCTCCGCGAGCGGCTTAGCGGCTGCCGCCATCGCCGGCGATTCGGAATGGCGATCTGGATTCATGCCGCGGCCTGTGCAGCTCGCTCACGGGCAGCCTTCCAGTTCCAGACCAGCAGCTCGTGCAGCTGATGGCTCTTGGTTTGCCCGGACACGATGCGCTCCAGCACGTCCGTCAGATAGATTTGGGGATCGAGTTCATGGAGCTTTGCTGTGTTCACGATCGACGACAGGATCGCCCAGCTCTCGGCGCCGCCCTCGCTGCCGCTGAACAATGAGTTGCGTCTGCCCATTGCAATGGGGCGCATGGAACGCTCGACCGTATTGGAATCGACCTCGACGCGGCCATCGCTGAGAAACAGCGTCAGTCCCTCCCAGTGATTGAGCACATAGTTGATGGCCTCTGTCAGCTTCGACTGGGAGAAGAGCTGGCTGATCATCTCGGTCAGTCGCGCTTTGAGCGCCTCCATCAGCGGTGTGGTTCTGGCACGGCGGGCGGCCAGCCGCTGCTCCGCACTGCTGCCGCGGATCTCTGCCTCGATGGCATAGATGGCCCGCAGGCGTTCGATTACCTCGTGCGCGAACGGCGAGCTCGTCGTCTTGTACACCTCGACAAATTTGCGTCGCGCATGGGCGAGACAGAAAGCGAGTTGGATCGTGCCGACATGGCCGCGGGCGAGCGCCTTGTAGGCGGCATAGCCGTCCACCTGCAGAATCCCGGAGAAGCCCGCCAACTGTCCGGCGATCGCGTCGGTGCCGCGCCCGTCGGCAAACACATAGGCGACCGCCGGCGGCGCCGGCCCGCCCCACGGGCGATCGTCCATCGCATGCGCCCAGAACTGGCAGATCCGGGTGCGGCGTCGCCCAGGGTCGAGCACCGGCATCGGAGTCTCGTCGCAGAACACCCGCGGTGCTGCCTGAATCGTCCGCAGCTGGAGGTCATAGAGGCTTTTGAGCCACCAGGCCGCACGCTTCACCCAGCCCGCAAGCGTCGCCCGGTCGAGATGGACGCCCTGGCCGGCCAAAATCTGCACCTGCCGGTACAGCGGCAGATACCAGGCGAACTTCGAGACCACCACGTGGGTCACGAGCGCTGTCGACGCCATGCCGCTCTCGATCAGGCGCGGCAGCACTTTCGCCTGCACCACACCATCGGTGCAGTCGCGGCAGGCATATTTGGGACGGATCGTGCGCAGCACCCGCAGGATCGCCGGGATCACGTCCAGCACCTCGCTGACGTCCTCGCCGATCTTGTGAAGCTCGCCCCGGCAGCACGGGCACCCGGTCGTGTCCGGCTCCAGCACCTGCTCGCAGCGCGGCAGGTGTTTAGGCAGCGCACCAATGTTGCGGCGCGCCTTCTTGCGCGGCGCTTTGCCAGACGGCTTCGCCGCAGACGCATCATCGTTAGCAGCCTCCGGCGGGGTGACGCCGGTCTCGAGATCGCCCAGCTCGAGCGCAAACTGCTCGGCGACCAGCACCGCAAGCCGCTCCGAGCGCCTCCCGAAGATCATGTCCTTGAGCGTCTGCATCGCCACGCGCAGCTTCTCGTTCTCGGCGTCGAGCGCGAGCACCATCTCGGTCAGAGCTGCGGTGTCGGTCGGGAGAGCTTCGGGGCGAATCGCCATGACCAGACGATACATCCGCGCACCCTATGCTCCAGCAAAATCCGCACCTCTCACCCCACAAGAGCCGGCTGCTTCACAGGCTTTGGTGAGACCCGCGTCCACTCGAGCCCGTCGAGCAGCATCGCGAGCTGAGTCACACTCAGATGCACCACGCCGTCGCGGATCGGCGGCCAGGTGAAGCGCCCCTGGTGCAGCCACTTCGTCACCAGCACCATGCCGCTGCCGTCCCAGGCCAGCAGCTTCACTCTATCCATGCGCTTGCTGCGGAACACGAAGACCTCGCCGCAATACGGGTTCGCGTGCAGCGCTTCGCTCACCAGCGCCGACAGCGTGTGCACCGACTTGCGAAAGTCGACCGGCTGCGTCGCCAGCACGACCTTGAGGTCGGCCCGTAGTGCGATCACCGGCCGCCTCTGAGCGCCGATAGCACCGTCGAGAGCGTCTTCAACTCCACTCCCGGCTCGACCCGGACGCGCGCCCCGCTCACCTCGATCTCGATCATTCCACCGGCCCTCGCCGGCAGAACCTTCTCCAGCAGCCTCGTCTGCGCCGGCGCAGCACGGTCCGGCTCGCCAGTTGTCCCGCCACCGCTCTCCTCGACAATCCGGACCGGCACGAAGCTTGCCGCCTTGCTGCGCGCCGTCGCTGCAAACTGATGTCGCCAGGCCGTGAGCAGCCCACGGGCGACGCCATTGCGCCGAGCCACCTCGGAAATGTTGGTGTCCGTCTCAAAGCTCTCCGCGACGATCCGGGCCTTCTCCTCGGCCGTCCACCGTCGTCGCCGGCTCTGCCCGGTGATCACTTCGATACGACGATACGAGTCGCCTTCCTGCCTGGCATCAAGCATGGCATTTGCCATCGCCTCACCTCCAACGATCAGCTCATGCCAAGCTGTATCGCAGGCGAATCTCACGATCGCGAGGTGGGGACGTCATGCCGGTTACGATCAGGCTAACGGTTTAGAGGTGCATGCCGCCACGAATAGTCTCTCCAGGCCGAAGAATACCAAAACCCTATCGCGCTGTTGCGCGCTTCCTGCCCGCGGCGGGCGGGGAGGCTTGGACCATTTGCTGATCGTCCCCGCGTTCATCGATGTCGGCCGCTTGCGCCTGGAAGCGCGCGATCAGCCACGATCCCGCCGGTCCAGGCGGGTTGTC
>NZ_DASSRA010000509.1:0-4651 GCF_035702065.1 Rhizobacter sp. | reverse complement strand
AGCCCACCGCGCAGTTCTATCGCGTGACGACCGACGCGACGTTCCCGTACCGCGTCTACGGCGCGCAGCAGGACAACTCGACGCTGCGCATCCGGTCGCGCGGGCCCGGCGGCCGCGGCGAGCGCGAGGAAGAAGAGGGCAGGTGGGTGATTCATCGCGGGGCTCCTGGTGGGGGGATGACCGGAAGCGTAGGCAGCGCCACCCCGGCGCGGAAGGTGCAGGCTTGCACAAGGGGGCTGCAATGTTGCATAACCCTGTGTCACCCGGCCGACCCCATGCTCAACTGGAACGACCTGCGCTACTTCGTCGCCCTGGCGAACCACGGCAGCACGCTCGCGGCCGCGCGGGCATTGGGCACCGAGGCCTCGACGGTGCAACGGCGCATCGCCGAGCTGGAGCGCCACACCGGCCAGGCGCTGGTGCACCGCGAGCCCACCGGCTACCGCCTCACCGCGTTCGGCCAGCTGATGCTGGTGCAGGCGCGCGTGGTGGAGCAGGCGGCGCTCGCCTTCGAGCAGCAGATCGCGGTGGCCCGGCGCGAGGTCGAGGGCGTGGTGCGCGTCACCTGCCCCGAGCCCCTGGTGCTGCGCATCAGCCGCTCGCCGCTGCTCGAGCGCTTCCAGGCGCGCTACCCGAAGCTGCGCGTCGAGTTCGTGATGAGCGACCAGTACCTCGACCTCGCCCAGGGCGGAGCCGACATCGCCCTGCGTTCCGGCGACACCGACGACGAGGCGCTCGTCGGCCGCAAGATCGGCGACTCGCTGTGGGCGGTGTACGCCAGCCGGGGCTTCGTCGCGCAGCACGGCGCGCCGGCGGGCCTGGACGAACTGCCGCGCTTCCCGCTGGTCGGCCTCGACGAGTCCATGGCCCAGCACCGCGCCGCGCAATGGCTGCGCCAGGTGGCGCCCGACACACCGCCCGTAGCGCGCAACAACAGCGTGCTGGGCCTGGTGAACTCGGTGAAGGCCGGCGTGGGCCTCGCGCCCCTGCCCACCGCGCTGGGTGACGCCGAGCCCGAGCTCGTGCGCGTGCTGGGCCCGGTGCCGGAGCTCGCCCGCATCTGGCGCGTGCTCACCACCGCCGAGCTGCGCAAGAGCCCGCGCGTGGCGGCCTTCTTCGACTTCATCGTCGACGAGGTCGAGACGCTGCGGCCCATCCTCACCGGTTAGCTACAGTTGGCCGCAAAGGAGACACGCCCATGAAGTACACCGGCAGCTGCCACTGCGGCAAGGTGGCCTACGAAGTCGAAGGCGAAATCGATGGCGCCATGGCCTGCAACTGCTCCATGTGCCAGCGCCGCGGCTCGCTGCTGTGGTTCGTGCCGCGCGAGAAGCTGACCTTGCTCACGCCCGAGGCCGAGGCCAGCACCTACCTCTTCAACAAGCACGTGATCCAGCACCGCTTCTGCGCGCGCTGCGGCATCCACCCCTTCGGCGAAGGCACCGACCCGAAAGGCCGGCGCATGGCGGCCGTCAACATCCGCTGCATCGAAGGCATCGACCTCGCGGCCATCCCGGTCACGCAGTTCGACGGCCGCTCGATGTGATGACGACCGAGCTCTGGCTGCTGGTCACCGGCGCGGTCGTCGCCGGCTTCGTGCAGGGCCTCTCCGGCTTCGCCTTCGGCATGGTGGCGATGTCGATCTGGGTCTGGGGCATCGACCCGCGCATCGCCGTGGTGGTCTCGATCGCCGGCGGGCTGTCGGGGCAGATCTTCGCGGCGGTGCGCCTGCGCCGTGGGCTGCAGTGGCCGCTGCTGTGGCCCTTTCTGGCGGGCGCGCTGGTCGGCGTGCCCCTGGGCGTGATGGTGCTGCCTTACGTGGATGCGGTGGTCTTCAAGTTCGGCCTGGGTGTCACGCTGATGGTGTGCTGCTCGGCCCTGCTGTTCTCGCAGAGCTTCCCACGCATCACCCGCGGCGGGCGCATCGGCGATGCGATTGCCGGCGCCGCCGGCGGCGTGATGGGCGGGCTGGGCGGCTTCACCGGCGTCGTGCCCTCGTTCTGGTGCACGGTGCGCGGCTGGGACAAGGACACCGCCCGCGCGGTGCTGCAGAACTTCAACCTCGCGGCGCTGTCCGTCACCTTTGCCACCTACCTGGGCAGCGGCCTGGTCACGCGCGAGATGTGGCCGCTCATCGGCGTGGTGATCCCCGCGCTGCTGGTGCCTTCGATCCTCGGCACGCGGCTCTATGTGGGCCTGAGCGAAGCGGCGTTCCGGCGCGTGGTGCTGGGCTTGCTCACGGTCTCAGGGCTGGTGATGATCGCGTCGTCCTTGCCCTTGCTTCTGACGCGTTGACATGGCCGACCTGGCCTTTCTCCACACCGCCGCGGTGCACGTGGCGACCTTCTCCGCGCTGCTCGACGAGCTCGCTCCGTCGCTGCGTGCGGTGCACCTCGTGCGCGACGACCTGCTGGCCGAGGCGCAGGTGCTCGGTACGGACGATCCGGCGCTGGTGACGCGTGTGCGTGCCGCCCTGACCGAAGCCGATGCGCGCGTGGTGGTCTGCACCTGCTCCACCCTGGGCGGCATCGCCGAGGCCACTGACACCGGGGGTGCCTTCCAGGTGACGCGCATCGACCGCGCCATGGCCGACCGAGCGGTGCGCGCCGGCGGCACGGTGTTGCTGGTGGCCACCGTGCAGAGCACGCTCGCGCCCACGGCGGCGCTGCTGCAGTCGTCGGCGCAGCGGCTGGGCACATCGATCAGCATCGCGCCGGTGCTGGTCGCCGAGGCGTGGCCGCACTTCCAGGCCGGGCGGCAGGCCGAGTACATCGAGCGCATCGTCGCGGCGGTGCGGTGTGCACCGCGCCGTCCCACCGTGGTGTTGGCCCAGGCCTCGATGGCGCCTGCTGCGGCGGTGCTGGCCACGCACGGCATCGAGGCGTTGACGAGCCCCCGGCTCGGCGTGGAACATGCCATCGCGCTGTGCACAGCCCAATGACCGCAACGCAGGAGAGCCCGATGAGTACCCCCACCGACACCTTCGACGGCGGCTGCACCTGCCGCCAGGTGCGCTACCGCATGACGAGCAAGCCGCTCTTCACCCACTGCTGCCACTGCCGCTGGTGCCAGCGCGAGAGCGGCTCCTCGTTCGCCCTCAACGCCATGATCGAGGCCGACCGCGTTCAATTGCTCAGCGGTGAGGTCGAGGTGGTGAACACGCCGTCCGCAAGCGGCAAGGGCCAGCTCATCTGCCGCTGCCCCACCTGCCGCATCGCGCTGTGGAGCCACTACGCCGGCGCCGGCAAGGCCGTGAGCTTCGTGCGCGTGGGCACGCTCGACGAGCCCGACCGCCTGCCGCCCGACATCCACATCTTCACCGCCTCCAAGCAGCCCTGGGTGCTGCTGCCGCCGGGCGTGCCGGCGGTGGCCGAGTACTACAAGGCCTCGGAACTGTGGCCGGCCGAGAACCTGCAGCGGCGAGCGACGCTGATGGCCTCGCTCGGCAAGAAGGGCTGATCAGTCCTTGCGTTTCTTGGGCGGCTGCGGCCTCATCAGGCCTTCTTGCGCCACCGAGGCGATCAGGCGCCCGTCCTGCGTGAAGATGCTGCCGCGGCAGAAACCGCGTGCGCCTTGCGCCGCCGGCGAGTCGGTGGCGTAGAGCAGCCAGTCGTCCATGCGGAAGCTGTCGTGGAACCACATTGCGTGGTCCAGGCTCACGCCCTGCACGCTGCCGTTCATGAAGCTCAAGCCGTGTGGCAGCAGGGCCGCGTGCAAGAGGCCGAAGTCCGACGAGTAGGCCAGCATGGCCTGGTGCAGCACCGGGTCGTCGGGCAGGTGGTCGTCGGCGCGGAACCAGGCGTTGTTGAGCGGCTCGCGGGTGGGTGGGTCAAGCGGATCCCAGGGGTCGCACTGGCGGATGTCGATGGCCGTCTCGGCCAGCAGCACGGCGCGCATGCGCTCGGGCATGCGGTCGACGAGCTTGCGGCGCATCTCCTGCACGCTGGCCAGCCCCTCGGGCGGTGGCACCTGCGGCATCGCGGCCTGGTGGCGCGGGCCTTCTTCCGTCACATGGAAGGAGGCGGCGAAGTTGAAGATCGGCTGGCCGTGCTGGATGGCCACCACACGCCGGGTGGTGAAGCTGCCTCCATCGCGGATGCGGTCAACGTCGTAGACGATCCTGGCCTGTTTGTCGCCGGGCCGCAGGAAGTAGGCATGCAGCGAATGCACGCTGCGCTCGCGCTCGACGGTGAGGGCGGCGGCCATCAGCGCCTGGCCCAGCACCTGGCCACCGAAGACGCGCGGGCTGCCGATGTCGCCGCTGATGCCGCGAAAGAGGTTGTGCTCCAGCTGCTCGACCTGCAGCAGGTCGACCAGTTCCTGAACGTGGGGTTTCATGCGCGAAATGATCGCACCAATCACCGCCCCGTACCATCGCGCCTGCCGCGTTCGGGCGGCCTCACCGTGAGCCACTTCATGCGACTCGTCTTCTCCGTTCGTCTTGCTCCCTTGCTGCTGCCGGCCCTGGTGGCCCCGGCGCATGCGCAAGGCACACCGCCCATGCCGACGCTTCAGGAATGTGCTGCCATCGGCCAGGCTGCCGACCGCCTGGCGTGCTACGACCGGTTGGCCGGCACGGCCTGGGCCCTGCCGGCCAATCGGTCGTAGCACGCCAGGCGGTCGGCGGCCTGGCCGATGGCGGCACATTCCT
>NZ_DASSRA010000508.1:0-9285 GCF_035702065.1 Rhizobacter sp. | reverse complement strand
CCTGCGCGACTTCGGCGCCTGCATGAGCCCGCACACGGCCTGGCTGATCCTGCAAGGTATCGAGACGCTGTCGCTGCGCATGGAGCGGCACGTGGCCAACACGCGCAAGGTGGTGGAGCACCTGGCTTCACACGCGATGGTCGAGAGCGTGGGCTACCCCGAGCTGCCCGGCCACCCCAGCCATGCGCTGGCCGCGAAGCTGCTGCCGCGCGGTTGCGGCTCGGTGTTCAGCTTCAACCTCAAGGGCAACCGGGCGCAGGGCAAGGCCTTCATTGAGGCGCTGAAGGTGTTCTCGCACCTGGCCAACGTGGGTGACTGCCGCTCGCTCGTCATCCACCCGGCCTCGACCACGCACTTCCGCATGGACGACGCTGCACTGGCGCAGGCCGGCATCACGCAGGGCACGATCCGCCTGTCGATCGGACTCGAAGACGCCGACGACCTGATCGACGACCTCGCGCGCGCCCTCAAGGCCGCGCAGAAAGCGGCCGCATGAAGCTCGGCGTGAACGGCCGCGAGGCCTTCGTCTACACCGGCGGCAAGAGCTTCGACCCGGCCCTGCCAGCGGTCGTCTTCGTCCACGGCGCCATGCACGACCACAGCGTGTGGGGCCTGCAGACGCGCGCCCTGGCGCACCACGGCCACGCGGTGCTCGCGGTCGACCTGCCCGGCCACGGCCGCAGCGCCGGCCCGGCCCTGGGCAGTGTGGAAGCCAGCGCGCAGTGGCTGATCGACCTGCTGGATGCTGCGGGCGTGCAGCGCACGGCCCTGGTCGGCCACAGCATGGGCTCGCTGATTGCACTCGAAGCCGCCGCCCGGCTGGGCGAACGCGCCACCCACCTGGTGCTGGTGGGCACGGCCATCCCGATGAAGGTGTCACCCGCCTTGCTGACCACCTCGCTCGAAGCGCCGCTGAAGGCCATCGACATGGTCAACGCCTTCTCGCACTCCACGCTCGGCGCCAAGCCGTCGTCACCGGCGCCGGGCTTCTGGCTGCGCGGCGGCAACCGCGCGCTCATGCGCAGGCAGCAGGCCGCCTACGCCGCAGCCGGCCACGGCAACCTCTTCCACCAGGACTTCCTGGTGTGCGACAGCTACACGGCCGGCCTGGAAGCCGCCGCCAAGGTGCGTTGCCCGGCCCGCCTGATCCTGGGGGCGAACGACCAGATGACCGCCCCCAAGGGCACTGCCGCCGTCGCCGCGGCGCTCCATGCCAATTGCGTCACGCTGCCCGCCGGACATTCCCTGATGGGAGAGGCCCCTGACGGGGTGTTGAATGAGGTCCAATCGTTCATTTCCGGGAGCTGCACATGAGCACCGCCACCGCACCGGTCGACCCGAAGTCGCTCAAGACCTTTGCCGAGTTCTACCCGTTCTACCTCAGCGAGCACAGCAACCGCACCTGCCGCCGGCTGCACTTCGTGGGCTCCACCCTCGCGCTGGTGTGCTTCGCCACCGCCATCGCGCGCGGCGCGCCGATCTACCTGCTTTATGGCCTGCTGTGCGGCTACGGTTTCGCGTGGCTCGGCCACTTCGGCTTCGAGAAGAACAAGCCCGCCTCGTTCAAGCGCCCGCTCTTCAGCTTCATGGGCGACTGGGTCATGTACAAGGACATCTGGCTCGGCAAGATCAAGCTCTGAGCTGTCGCGCTGCTGTACCTCCTGACATGCCGATGATGATGGAAGCCCCACCCTTCCCCGCCACGCACCGGCTGGCGCACATCGAACGGCTGGTGGACGCCATCGACCTGCCCATCGGGCGCTGGAACCGCCAGAACCGCCTCGTCTTCTGCAACACACCCTACCTCCACTGGACGCGCCGCCCCCGCGAAGAGCTGATCGGGCGCACACTGCAGGAGCTCTACGGAGACGAAGCCTGGGAACGCGCCCAGCCGGCCTTCGAACAGGCGTTCCTCGGCAAGACTGTCAACTACGAGCGCCGTCTCGCACACCAGGGCATGCGCTGGGCGCGCATCCAGGTGTTCCCCGACACCGACGCGAACGGCCGGGTCGAGAGCGTGTTCACCATCGCCTTCGACATCCACCAGGACGTGCTCGAACGCGAAGCACTCTCCGCTGCGCGCCAGCGCCTGGCCCACTTCACCGAGAACATCCCCTACCCACTCACCTACGTCGACCGCAACTTCGTGCTGCAGTTCGTCAACAAGGCCTACATCGAAGCCACCGGCCAGCAACCGCACGAGATGCTGGGCCGCTCCATCGGCGAGGTGCGGGGTGCCCAGCGGTGGGCCGAGCACAAGGCCTACTTCGAGCGCGCGCTGGAAGGCAAAACGGTGCAATACACCCGGCTGGTCGACCTGGCCACGCAAGGGCCGCGCTGGGTGCGAACCAGCTACGTGCCCGACTTCGACCCCACCGGCCAGGTGGTGGGCCTGTACACCGTGACCGTCGACGTGCACGAGCTCACGCTCAGCCAGGAGAACCTCAAGCGCAGCGTCGAGCGCGACCCGCTCACCGACGTGCTGAGCCGGCGCACGATGATGGACCGGCTCGAGTCGGCCATGGCCAACGCCGAACAGGCACCCGTGGCCTTGTTCTTCGTCGACCTCGACGGCTTCAAGGCCGTCAACGACCGCCTCGGCCACCGCGCCGGCGACGCCCTGCTGATCGGCGTGGCCCAGGCCCTGCAAAGCGCCGTGCGTGCTGAAGACTCGGTGGCCCGCTTCGGCGGCGACGAGTTCCTGGTGCTGGCCTCGCTGCGCGACCCCGCCGGTGCCCATGCATTGGCCCTGCACATGCTCGATGCGGTGCGCTGCGTCACCGGGCACCCCGTGAGCGCGAGCATCGGCTATGCGCTCGCACCCAGCGATGCCCAGCAACCCTTGAAGCTGCTGCAGCTGGCCGACGAGGCCATGTACGAGGCCAAGCGCCAGGGCAAGAACCGCGTGATGCATGGCGGTGCCATGGCCACGCTGGGTGCCGCTAAGGCTTGATCAGATCCTGCAGCGTCATCTGCGGGAAGCCGGCGTGCCGCCAGAAGCCCTGCATCTCGGGTGAAGGATCGAGCAGCACCTTGCCCAGCAAGGCCTCGGCCTTGGTGGTCGCGGGGTCGCACAGCAGCACGTAGCGCGCCCCGCCTTCCTCATCGAGCCGGCCCACCCAGTCGATGTCGACCAGCGTGTCGAGCAACGGCTCGATCTGCAGCGGGTCGGTGCGCAGCTGGCGCGAGATCTGCGCGGCGCTCAGGCCACGGGCATCGGTGGCCCGTGCCTGCGCCAGCTCGCGCAGCATGCCCACCACCAGCTGGAAGCGGAAGCCCGGCACCGACGGGCGGCGCACCACGCGCATCTGCAGGCTGGGCGCATAGGCAGCAATCACCGCACCGAGCAGTACGATCACCCAGCTGAGGTAGATCCAGATCAGCAACACCGGCACGGTGGCGAAAGCGCCATACACCGTGCTGTAAGTCGGCACGCTCGCAAGGTACAGGCCGATGCCGCGCTTGGCCAGCTCGATGCCGACCGCCGTGAACACACCGCCCGCCCAGGCGTGCCGCCAGTCCACCACGGTGTTGGGTACGTAGTGGAAGAGGCTCGCCATTGCGCCCGACAGCAGCAAGAACTCGATGGTGTTGAGCACCAGTGTCACGCCGCCCGGCAGGTCGCTCACGAAACCCTTGCCAGCCGAGAGTGCGTAGGAGGTCAGCGTCAGGCTCACGCCCAGCAGCAAGGGGCCAAGCGTGACCGCGGCCCAGTACACCAGCACACGCTGCGCGATTGGCCGCGGCTTGCGCACACGCCAGATGGCGTTGAGCGTGCGGTCGATGGTGAGCATCAGCGCCACCGCCGTGAACACCAGCACGATCAGGCCGAAGGTGCCCAGGCGGTTGGCCTTGCTGGCGAACTGCGTGAGCGCGCCCAGCACCGGCCGCGCGATGGTGTCGGGCACCAGGGCCTGCAGGAAGTACTTCTGCAGCGCGTCCTGGAACTTGGCGAACATGGGGAAGGCCGTGAACAAGGCCAGCATCACGGTGACCAGGGGCACCAGCGAGATCAGTGTGGTGAAGGTCAAGCTGCCGGCCGTGAGGCCCAGGCGGTCTTCGCGGAAACGCTGGCGCAGCGTGCGCAGCGTGTCGCGCCAGGGCCAGTGTTGCAGCGTCTCAAGCAGCTCGGCAATGCGTGCTTTCAAGCCCTGCTTGAACGGGGACGGAAGATTCATTTGCGGCATCATAGCCAGCGATGACTGCCTCTCTCTCCCCCGATACACCCTCGTTCGTGCGCCGCACGCGCGCCGTGGCCGTGGCCAGCCTGCTGGCCTTGATCGTGCTCTGCATCGCCTGGGAGCTGTGGCTCGCGCCGCTGCGGCCCGGCGGCTCCTGGCTGGTTCTGAAGGCGTTGCCGCTCACGCTGCCGCTCGCCGGCCTGCTGAAGAACCGCATGTACACCTACCGCTGGGTCAGCCTGCTGGTGTGGCTGTACTTCACCGAAGGCGTGGTGCGCGCCACCAGCGACCGCGGGCCCAGCGTGCCACTGGCTGCGCTGGAAGTGCTGCTGTGCCTGCTGCTGTTTGCGGCCTGCGCGCTGCATGTTCGCTGGCGCTTGCGCCAGGCCAAGGCGGTGGCATCGTGAGTGACTTGGTCAACGCCTTGCGCACCGCCGTGGGTGCGGCCAACGTGCTGGTCGAAGGCGACCTCTCGGCCTACGAACAGGACTGGCGGCGCCGCTACCGCGGGCGTGCGATGGCGGTCGTGCGACCAGGCAACACCACTGAAGTGGCGGCCGTGGTGAAGCTGTGCGCGCGTCACGGCACAGGCCTGGTGCCGCAAGGCGGCAATACCGGGCTGGTGGGTGGATCGGTGCCGGATGGCAGCGGCACACAGGTGCTTCTGAGCCTCGCGCGCATGAACCACGTTCGCGGCCTGGATGCAGCCAACCTCACGCTCACCGTGGAAGCTGGCTGCGTGCTGCAGTCGGTGCAGGAAGCGGCAGCCGCGCAAGGCTTTCTCTTCCCCCTGAGCCTGGCCGCCGAAGGCAGCTGCACCATCGGCGGCAACCTGGCCACCAATGCCGGCGGCACCCAGGTGCTGCGCTACGGCAATGCACGCGAGCTGTGCCTGGGGCTGGAAGTCGTCACGGCGCAAGGCGAGGTCTGGGAGGGGCTCACCGGCCTGCGCAAGGACAACACCGGCTACGACCTGCGCGACCTCTTCATCGGCAGCGAAGGCACGCTGGGCATCATCACCGCCGCCACGCTCAAGCTCTACCCGCAGCCGGCGGCGCGCATGACGGCGCTGGCCGCCCTGCCCTCGCTGGAGGCTGCGGTGTCGCTGCTGCAGCTGGCACAGGCCAGGTTGGGCGCCGGGCTCACCGGCTTCGAGGTGATGAACCGCTTCTCGCTTGCGCTGGTGCGCACCCATTTTCCGCAGCTGCGCCAGCCTCTGCCTGAGGCCGAGTGGACGGTGCTGCTGGAGCAGTCCGACACCGAGGGCGAATCACACGCACGAGCTCTCTTCGAAAGCCTGCTCGAAACCGCTTTCGAGCGCGAGCTGCTCACCGATGCCGCCGTGGCCGAGAGCATCGAGCAGTCGCGCGCAATGTGGCACCTGCGCGAGTCGATCCCCCTGGCCCAGCCTCTCGAAGGCCCGAACATCAAGCACGACATCTCGATCCCGGTGTCGCGCATTCCGGCGTTCGTGTCGTCCACCGACGCCGCATTGCAAGCCGCGCACCCCGGCACGCGCTCGGTCAACTTCGGCCACCTGGGCGACGGCAACCTGCACTACAACCTGCAAGCGCCCGTGGGTGTGGACGGTGCGGAGTTCCTGCGCCAGCACGAGCCGTCGGTGAACCGCATCGTCTACGACGCGGTGAGTGCCTGCGGCGGCTCGATCTCGGCCGAGCACGGTGTGGGGGCCCTCAAGCGCGACGAGCTGGCCGAGCGCAAGTCGCCGGTGGCCTTGCAGATGATGCGTGCGATCAAGCGCGCGCTCGACCCCGACGGGTTGATGAACCCCGGGCGCATGCTGTAGCGCCCCGGTGTGATCAGCGCGCCGCCTCTTCGAGCAACCAGGCCGCGAAGTCGTCCACCTCGGCCTTGCCGGCCGACGCCTCGGAGCGCAGCAGGTGGTAGCCCATGGGCGAGGCCATGCTGTGGCTGAAAGGCGCCACCAGCTTGCGCGCCTTGATCAGGTCGTTGATCAAGGGCAGGCGGCCCAGCGCCACACCCTGCCCGCGTACCGCGGCCTGGATCATCTGGTCGTAGTCGGAGAAGTGCAGTGCACCGGCGGGCTGGAGGTGCTCGATGCGCATGGCGCGCAGCCACAGCGCCCAATCGGGCGTCTCGGGTCTGCCGTGCGACTCGGTATGCAGCAGCGTGTGGAACTGAAGATCTTCAGGCCGCTTGAGAGGGCGGCTGGTTTGGCGGCGCAGCGCCGGGCTGCACACCGGCGTCATCACCTCGCCAAACAGCCGGATGGCCTGCGGCCCGGCTTGCGCGGTGGGGCCGTAGCGGATGGCCAGGTCGACACCATCTCGGTCGAGTTGGGCGAGTTGGAACCCGGCCGAGATCCGAACGTCGACGCCAGGGTGCTGGGCCGTGAAGGCCGACAGGCGCGGGATCAGCCACAGCCCCGCAAAGCCCGGGGTGGTGGTGACGACGACGGTCTTCTGCCGCTGCCCGGGGCGCAACTGCTCGGTCACGCCTTGCAGTTGCTGCAGGACGGCGCTGGTGGTGACCTGCAACTGGTGGCCTGCCTCGGTGAGGCGCAGGGCTCGGTGCAAGCGCTGGAACAGAGGCACACCGAGGCGGTCTTCCAGCGCCGAGATCTGCCGGCTCACCGCCGATTGGGTGAGCGACAGCTCCTGAGCCGCCCGCGTGAAGCTGAGGTGGCGCGCAGCCGCCTCGAAGGCTTCCAGCAAGTCGAGCGGGGGCAGTCGGTAGCGCTTCAAGGGTTCCCTTTCGCATTCCGTATTCGCATGCAAAGCATGCGAAACCATCGTTTGCCGGCCGGGGGGAGCGACGCCGAAACTGTAGCCAGATTCGCTGCGTTTGCGTCGATCACATGAACAAGCTGCATGCGAATTGACAACCTACAGGAGCCCACCATGCGCCTTGCTTCAGCCCCCCAATCTGCCTACCTGCTGCGCCGCCAGACCTTCAACCTGCACGCACGCAAAGGACAACGCATCGAATGCCAGACCGGCCAACTGTGGATCACGCAGGACGGTGACCCGAACGACGTGATTCTTGCCCCGGCCCAAAGCTTCACGCTCGACCGCTCGGGCCACGCACTGGTGTCGGCACTGGAAGATGCCTCGTTCGTGCTGCGCAACCCCGTGGCTGCCGCAGCGTTGGCCGCCTACTGAATACGGCCCTTCGCGGCGGCCGGGATGGGCAGCGACATCACGTCGATGCCCTCTTCCTGCAAGGCCACCGCGTCTTCTCGCGTAGCTTGGCCGCGGATAGCCCGTTCCTCAACTTCACCGTAGTGGATGCGGCGCGCCTCTTCGGCGAACTGCTCGCCGACGTCGTCAGTGTTGGCCAGCACGTGCTGCACTGCACGCAGCCACATCGACTGCATGGTCATGGCCTCGGGTGACAGTGCCGGCGGGTTGCTGGCCGGCACCGGATCACGCGCACCAGACACATTCAGCCGCGGCGCCGTGGGCATCTTGGCGATGGCTTTGTCGGCACACAGCGGGCACTCGACCAGGCCACGCTCGAACTGCGACTGGAAGTCGTCTTCGGAGGCGAACCAGCCTTCGAACTGATGGTCGTGGGTGCAGCGGAGGTTCAGAACCTTCATGGCCGCATTATGGGCAACTGCCCTGCAGGCGTGGCCTGCCAGGTCATTTGCCAGCGGCCGGAACGCCAATTCTGCAACCACATGAGGCCGATCAAGGTCTTGGCGTCGGTGAGCTCGCCACGGTGGGCCTGCTCGTCCAGCGCTTCGACAGTGCTGGTCTCCACGTCCAGGAACTCACCAGCGTCGAGACTGCGCGCGCCGAGTTCCAGGCCGCGGGCAAACCACACCTCGATGCCTTCGGTGGAATAGGCGATGGCGTTGTGCAGGATGCCGGCACGTGCCCATTCGCGGGCGGTGTAGCCGGTCTCTTCAGTCA
Source organism: Rhizobacter sp. (assembly GCF_035702065.1). Lineage (GTDB taxonomy): Bacteria > Pseudomonadota > Gammaproteobacteria > Burkholderiales > Burkholderiaceae_C > Rhizobacter. Next base: position 1,205 of record NZ_DASSRA010000508.1, on the reverse strand, counting down.
GCTCGCGGACGGCGCACTGCAGCGGCGGCTCACCGGCGTCGAGCTTGCCGGCCGGGAACTCCAGCATCACCTTCCCCATGGGGTAACGGAACTGGCGTTCGACGACCACCCGGCCATCGTCCAGCAACGGGACGATCATCACCGCGCCGGGGTGGACGATGTACTCGCGGGCGGCCTTGCTGCCATCGGGCAGCCGCACCTCGTCGCGCCTCACATCGAGAAAGTGCCCTCGGTAGACCTGCTGGGCGCTGACCTGATCTTCGCGCAGATGCCCGTCGTCGCTCATGGCCAAGCGGCGATCAGGTCTTCAGGGCTCGCAGCACCGCGTCGGCGCACAGGGTCATCAGCCAGCCGGGCAGGATGCCGAAGACCAGCACCGCGGCACCGTTGAGTGACAGCAGCACCCGCACGTCGCCGGTGGTGGTAATGGGTGCCGTTTCCTTGGGCTCGTCGAAGTACATGACCTTGACCAGGCGCAGGTAGTAGAACGCACCCACCAGCGACAACAGCACCGCGATCACGGCCAGCACCACGTAGGTGCTGTCGTTGGTCGACACCAGCGATTGCAACACCGCCAGCTTGGCGTAGAAGCCCACCGTCGGCGGGATGCCGGCCAGCGAGAACATGAAGATCGCCATCACCGCGGCGTACCAGGGGCTGCGCTTGGCCAGGCCCTTCAGGTCGTCGATGTTCTCACTCTCGAAGCCGCGGCGCGACAGCAGCATGATGATGCCGAAGGTGCCCAGCGTGGTCAGCACGTAGCTGATCAGATAGAAGAGTGCTGACGAGTAGCCGTTGGCTGCCGAGAAGGTGTTGTTGGAGATGACCGTCGGCGTGAAGCCCAGCAGCATGAAACCGATCTGGCCGATGGTGGAATAGGCCAGCATGCGCTTGAGGTTGGACTGCGCGATGGCTGCCAGGTTGCCCAGCAGCATCGAGGCCACGGCCAGCAGGATCAGCATCTGCTGCCAGTCGGCGGCCACGCCCGACATGCCTTCGACCAGCAGGCGGAAGGTGATGGCGAAGGCAGCCAGCTTCGGAGCGCCGGCAATGAACAGCGTCACTGCGGTGGGTGCACCGTGGTAGACGTCGGGGATCCACATGTGGAAGGGCACCACGCCGAGCTTGAACGCGACGCCCGCGACGACAAAGACCAGCCCGAACACCAGGAAATTATGGTCGCGCGTGGCGAGCGCGCCGACGCT
>NZ_DASSRA010000507.1:0-2514 GCF_035702065.1 Rhizobacter sp. | reverse complement strand
GAAGAAGTTGAGGTTGGCCACCAGGTCGCGCTTGCCCAGGCCCCACTTGCCCAGCTCGACCAGCAGGCCGTCGCGCCCGTTGCGGATCATCGCGTTGCGGTGTTCCTGGTAGCGCGCCTCGCCGTACTTCTGGCGCGCGCGCTCGGCATCGAGCACGCCGCACACGGTGTCGTGCCAGCCGCAGCTGTCGTCGGCGATGGAGCACAGCACGCGGCCCATGTCGGAGTAGCAGACGTGGCCGCGCGTGAGGCGCGCCGTGTGCTGCGCCTTCAGCGTGTCGGGCATGTTGTAGCGCTCGGTCCGGTCTTCGTGGTTGAAGAAGAGCGCCGAGACGTTGGCGCGCCCCTGCAGGTCGGTCAGGCGCAGCGTGTTGCCGCGCCTGACCAGGCCCGACCAGTGGGCGCCGCCAGGCAGCGTCTCGTTCCACAGCACGAGTTCGGGCGAGAAGGCGGTGGAGTGGGCAGGCACCGCGGCGCGGGCCAGCGGCGGCAAGGTGTCGAAGGTCGTGATGTTCATCGGAGGTCTCGTTCAGGTGGGATCGAGGGCCGAGAGGGCCGCGCTTTGCGCGCAGAGCTTGTCCAGCAGTTCGAGGTCGGTGGACATGCCCGAGCTCTCGCGGATGCGCGCAAGGATCTCGGCCTTGAGCTCGCGGAAGGGCGCGCCGTGCTTCATCTCCTGGTCGCGCTGCTTGGGCAGCGGCACCTCGTAGATGCTGTGGATGCGCCCCGGGCGCGGCTCCATCAGCACCACGCGCTGGCCCAGGTAGATGGCCTCTTCCACGTCGTGCGTGACGAAGACGATGGTGGTCTTCTCGATGCGGTGGATGTGCAGGATCATGTCGTGCATGACCTCGCGCGATTGCGCGTCGAGCGCGCCGAAGGGCTCGTCCATCAGCAGCATCGAGGGCCGGCCCAGCAGCGCACGTGCGATCGCCACGCGCTGCTGCATGCCACCCGAGAGCTGGGCCGGGTAGGCGTGCGCCACCTTCTCCAGGCCGATCAGGCCGAGCAGGGCGTCGGCGCGGCCGGAGGCGGCCTCCACGTCGGCCGAGGTGATGGATTCCCGATTGGCCTTGAGCTTGCGGCTGAACTTGATGTTGTCCAGCACGTTCAGCCATGGGTAGAGGCTGTAGTGCTGGAACACCATCGCGCGCTCGGCTGCGGGGCCGGTGATCAGCTTGCCGTCGCAGTGCGCCTCGCCCGAGGTGTTGTATTCGAGGCCCGCGAGGATGCGCAGCAGTGTCGACTTGCCGCAGCCCGAGGCGCCGACGAGCGTGACGAACTCGTTGTGCTCGATGTTCAGGTTGATGTCCTGCAGCGCCGGCGTGGGGCTGGTGCTGCCCGCATAGACCTTTCCGAGATTGCGAATGGAGACTTTGCTCATGGCGCTCACCCCCGCGTGTGCATGTAGGGGAAGGCGCGCCGGTGCAGCCAGCGAAAGGCCTGGTCCATCAAGAGGCCGATCAGGCCGATGAGGATGATCCCGCCGAAGATCACGTCGGTCTTCAGGAAGCGCTGCGCCTTGAGGATCGAGTAGCCCAGCCCCGAGTTGGCCGCCACCAGCTCGGCCACCACCAGGTAGGTCCAGGCCCAGCCCATGGTGATGCGCAGCGTGTCGAGGATGGCCGGCTTGGCCGACTGCAGCAGCACCAGGCGGATGATTTCCTCGCGCGTGGCGCCCATGGTCTGCGCGGCTTCGATCTGCGCGCGCGGCACCAGGCGCACGTTGTCGGCCACCATCAGGATCATCTGGAAGAAGGTGCCGATGAAGATGATCGAGACCTTGGCGCTCTCCTCGATGCCGAACCACAGCATCACCAGCGGGATGAAGGCCACCGCCGGCATGTAGCGGATGAAGTCGGTGAGCGGCTCCAGCAGGGCCGCCACCGGGCGGAAGGCGCCGATCAGCAGGCCGATGGGCAGCGCCAGCACCGCCGACAGCACGAAGCCCGCGAGCACGCGGTAGATGCTGATGCTGGCGTCGCCGATCAGGTCGTCTTCGAACAGCCAGCTCACCAGCCGCTCGGCCACCTGCAGCGGGCCGGGCAGGAAGACCGGGTCGACCCACTCGGCGGCCGACACCAGCGCCCACAGCGCGAAGGGAACGAGCAGGCCAAGGGCGGCGAACAGCCAGTACTGCCGTCGCGACAGCTGGCCGGCAATGGCCCAGAGGGCCGGGCGCCGGGGGTGGGAGGGCGGTGAGGACAAGGCGGGCTCCAGTGGTGGCGGGGACCAAACGCGAGGGGCAACGGCAAGTGCCGCTTCCTCCCGGGCTTTTGTCCCTCCGTGGAGCCACATCGCACGCATGCGGCCGACTGCTCTCGGACCAGACCACCGCAGCACGGCTGCGGCACGGAACCCTAGCGGTCACAGCGAGCGCCTGCGCGGCGCCGCCTCTCATTTCAGGCTATGCGGGTTTCATGCCAGCGATTCCGCACCGCCGTGGGGCGCCCGACGGCGCCCATGCACCATCAGTGGCTGATCATCCAGGGCCGCTTGCTCGGGAAGGCCTTGT
>NZ_DASSRA010000506.1:0-2380 GCF_035702065.1 Rhizobacter sp. | reverse complement strand
TCGGGATGATCTGCTCGACCGTTCCCTGGCGCTCGGGCATGGTGGCCTGCTGGGTGGACGCGCAAGACGCGATCAGCAGGGCCCACGCCAGAACACCGACGCGGCTGAAGAGAGGGGCAGTCATGAAGTGCTTCCGTCCGAGCTTAAAGAGGCCGGGGCATCATGGGGCCAGCGCGCTGAATGAACAAGGGGCTCAACGCCAGTAGTTGCCCACCACGATGTAGCCTGCGCCGCCTTCGGGCCCGCGGGCGTAGTCGAGGCCGACCCACATGTTCAGCCGGCGAGCGATCTGGTAGCGAAACCCTAGGCCCTTGCTCACCAGGGAAGAGGCATCGCTGTACGCCACATCGCGGCCCCACACCCGCCCTGCCCCCATGAAGCCCACCGCCGCCCAGCGCGGGGTGACGTTCCAGCGGAGCTCGGTCTCGATCAGCCCGGTGTTCTCGTCCATGTAGCGCCCGGCCGGGATGCCCCGCATGTCGATGAACGGCAGCATGTAGAACGGCACGCGCCCATCGACGCTTCGGCGATCCGCGCGGCCTGCCACCACCAGTTCCCGCATGGCCGGCCAGTAGGCGAACACGTGGCCGCGGTAAGCCTGGAAGCGCGTGTCGCTGCCCCAGTCGGGGTCGTAGAAGGTGGCATCGAGCGCACCCTTCCAGCCGCTGTTGGGCGTGAAGATGTTGTCGCGTGAATCGTGCTCGAGCGTCAGCCCGAGGCCCGAGGCGCGCCGGTCTCTCTGGTCGGGCAGCAAGCCCGGCAGCTGCACAGAGTTGGTGTCGAACGCACTCTTCAGATCGAGAAAGATCCAGCGCATGCCGAACCAGTTGTCGGTCTGGCCAAGGCGGCGCAAGGCCTGCTGCATCGACATCCAGCCGTCGAGCGAGTAACCGACGCTGTTGGCATCGTTGCCGCTGTTGCCGATGCCGTAGAAGTCGAGCTTGATGTCGGCGCGTGCGACACCGCCACGGTACTTCCAGCGCCCTTCGTCGAAGCTGGCCATGCCGCCGCCGAAGGCCAGCTTGGTGCCGTTCTCGGTGGCGGCTGCACCGGCCACCCAGATGTCGGGCGCCTCCTGCAGGCCAGTTTCCTTGGCCTTCTGCGCGCTCTCGCGCATGGAGTTGCGCAGGAACATGAAGGCCACGCCACCGCCGTAGCCGATGGCAGGCTCGGTGATGATGATCGGGACGGGGAGAAAGCCCTTGCGGTCGACCAGCCACTCGGAGATGTCGAGGTTCTGGTCTTCGGGGTCGACAAACCCTTCAGGGAGTGCCAGCGCCGGCTGGGCCCAACTGGCGGACAGCAGCGCGGTGACGGTGAGCCTGGAGAGGAAGGCGATGCGTGTGACGTCGAGAAGGCGGCGTTTCATGGAGTGCGGCAGTTCGGGAGCTGCCGGGCATTATGAAACGCACCTCAACGCAAAAAGGCAAGCGCCTCGTCGGCACTTGCCCTTTCGTGCTCCCGATCAGGGGCCCCGGTCAGGATGGCAAGAAGTCCACCGGATAGGTCGCGATCAGCGTCTCGACCTGCTTGGCGCCGAAGTCGAATTGCTTGATGCGCGCGAGCAACTTGCGCTCGAGCTCGGGGTTCTTGAGTTCGCTGGCTTCGATCTTGAGATCGGTCACCTCGCCGTTGGGCGAGATGGTGAGCTTGAACACCACCTTGCCCTGCAGCGTGGGGTCGTCGCGCAGCGCGCGGTTGTAGATCGCGTAGATCGAGCCCTTGTTGCGCTCGAACACCAGGCGCACGTCTTCGATCGAGCGCGAGGCCTTGCCGCCGCCGCCCTTCTGCAGCGTACCGCCGCCACCGCCCTGGCCCGAGCCAACGCCGGTGCCGCCACGGCCACCGCCGCCATAGCCGCCGCCCCCACCACCGCCGGCCACGCCTTCGACGAGGGTGGTGCCGCGGCCTGCGAGGCCGCCGCCACCGGTGTCGCGGCTGTAGCCCGCGGTGTTGATGCCGCCGCTGCCACCTGAAGCGTTGGAGGTGATCATGTTGCGGTCGGGCGTGCCCTGGTCGGTGCCTGCGCCCACGCCCACCCCCACGCCGGCGCCGACACCGGGGCCTTGCTTGATGTTGGGGTTGAGCTGCACCGCCGTCGGCGCGCTGTGCATCTCGTTCAGCGTGTCCTTCATGGCCAGCAGGCCCACGCCGGCGGCCTTGCGGCGAGCGCCTTCGATCTCGCCCGGCGGGCGGTTCGGCTGCGGCACACGCGCCTCGGGCACGGGCGCGGCCTTCTTGGGCGGCTCGGGCCGCACCGGCTCGGGCGTGCCGGGCTTGGCCTCGATGGCCTTGTCGGCCTCGGGCTTGGCGATCTCCGGCGGCTTGGGCTTGGGCGGCGGCTCGCGCTGCTCGATCATCAGCTTGGCCAGGCGCGGCG
>NZ_DASSRA010000505.1:0-2313 GCF_035702065.1 Rhizobacter sp. | reverse complement strand
GACAGTGGTGAAGCACGGCGTCACGCTGGTCGGCGAGACCAACCTGCCGGCACTGGTGGCGGCCGACGCGAGCGCGCTCTACGCGCGCAACGTGCTCGACTTCCTCAAGCTCGTCATTACCAAGGAAGGCGGCTTCAACGTGCCGATGGACGACGACATCGTCGCCGCCTGCCTGATGACCCAGGGTGGCGAGGTCAAACGGAAATGAACAATCGCGTGATGCTGCGGGCAAAGCTGCACCGCGCCACCGTCACCGAAGCCGACCTGAACTACGAAGGGTCGTGCGGCATCGACGAAGACCTGATGATCGCCGCCAACATGGTGGAGTACGAGCGCATCGAGCTCTACAACATCAACAACGGCGAACGCTTCTCGACCTACATCATCAAGGCGCCCAAGGGCTCGGGGACGATCTCCCTGAACGGGGCTGCGGCGCGCAAGGCACATGTGGGCGACCTGCTCATCATCTGCACCTACGCCACGATGAGCGAGGTCAACTCGGCCACCTACAAGCCGACGGTGGTGCTGCTCGACGAGCAGAACCGCGTCAAAGAAATTCGCAAGCTCTAACAGGAGAACGTCGGATGGACATCATCTCGCCGACCATCACCAACCTCATCATCTTCGTGCTCGCCATCTACGTGGGTTACCACGTCGTGTGGACCGTGACCCCAGCCCTGCACACGCCGCTGATGGCCGTGACCAACGCCATCTCGGCCATCGTGATCGTGGGTGCCATGCTGGCCGCGGCCGGCACCGAGACGCCACTGGGCAAGACCATGGGCGTGCTGGCCGTGGCGCTCGCCGCCGTCAACGTGTTCGGCGGCTTCCTCGTCACGCGGCGCATGCTCGAGATGTTCAAGAAGAAAGACAAGAAGCTGGCCGTGAAGGAGGAGCCGAAATGAGCATGAACCTGGTCACGCTGCTGTACCTGATCGCCAGCGTCTGCTTCATCCAGGCCTTGAAGGGCCTGAGCCACCCCACCACGTCCATCCGCGGCAACGTCTTCGGCATGGTCGGCATGGCCATCGCCGTGCTCACCACCGGGGCGTTGATCGTCAAGCTGGGCCACACGACCGGCCTGATCTGGGTGCTGATCGGCCTGCTGGCCGGCGCGGCCTACGGCGCCTACCGCGCCAAGACGGTCGAGATGACCAAGATGCCCGAGCTGGTGGCCTTCTTCCACAGCATGATCGGCCTGGCCGCCGTGTTCATTGCGGTGGCGGCCGTCGCCGAGCCGGTGGCCTTCCAGATCGTCAGCAAGGCGGGCGACCCCATCCCCACCGGCAACCGCCTGGAGCTGTTCCTGGGTGCGGCCATCGGCGCCATCACCTTCAGCGGCTCGGTGATCGCCTTCGGCAAGCTGTCGGGCACCTACAAGTTCCGCCTGTTCAAGGGCGCGCCGGTGGTGTTCCCCGGCCAGCACCTGCTGAACCTGGTGCTGGGCCTCGCCACCATCGCACTCGGCCTGGTGTTCATGTTCACCGGCAGCTGGCCGGCGTTCTTCGCCATGCTGGCGCTGAGCTTCGTGATGGGTGTGCTGATCATCATCCCGATCGGCGGCGCCGACATGCCGGTGGTGGTGTCCATGCTCAACAGCTACTCGGGCTGGGCGGCGGCCGGCATCGGCTTCTCGCTCAACAACAGCATGCTCATCATCGCCGGCTCGCTGGTCGGTTCGTCGGGCGCGATCCTCTCGTACATCATGTGCAAGGCGATGAACCGCTCGTTCTTCAACGTGATCCTGGGGGGCTTCGGTGGTGACGCTGCGGCGGCCACGGGCGGCGCGGCCGAGCAGCGCCCGGTCAAGAGCGGCAGCGCCGACGACGCGGCCTTCGTGCTCGGCAATGCCGAGACGGTCGTCATCGTGCCGGGCTACGGCCTGGCCGTGGCGCGCGCACAGCACGCGGTGAAGGAACTGGCCGCCAAGCTCACCGAGAAGGGCATCACCGTCAAGTACGCCATCCACCCGGTGGCCGGTCGCATGCCGGGCCACATGAACGTGCTGCTGGCCGAGGCCGAGGTGCCCTACGACCAGGTGTTCGAGATGGAAGACATCAACGGCGAGTTCGGCCAGGCCGACGTGGCCATCATCCTGGGCGCCAACGACGTGGTGAACCCGGCCGCGCACACCAAGGGCAGCCCGATCTACGGCATGCCGATCCTCGAGGCCTACAAGGCCAAGACGGTGATCGTCAACAAGCGCTCGATGGCCGCCGGCTACGCCGGCCTCGACAACGAACTCTTCTACATGGACAAGACCATGATGGTGTTCGGCGACGCCAAGAAGGTGGTCGAAGACATGGTGAAGGC
>NZ_DASSRA010000504.1:0-2646 GCF_035702065.1 Rhizobacter sp. | reverse complement strand
GCCTTGCGGTCGAAGCGCAGCGCCGCGTTGGTCTCGGCGAAGTGATAGTGCGAGCCGACCTGGATCGGCCGGTCGCCGCTGTTTTCGATCACCAGCGTGAGCGTGCGGCGCCCTGCGTTGAGCACGTGGTCGGGGCCGTCGGTGAACAGTTCGCCGGGGATCATCACTTCTTCCTGCCGAACCAGATGAGCGCGACGGCCACAGCCGCCGCGCCGGCGATGAAGCCCACCGTATCGGTGGCATGCCAATGGTTGGCGCCCTCGATGCCGTGCCCTTCGTGGGCCAGGGCGAGCAGGGGGGCGCCCATCAGCGCCAGCGCGGAAGCGAATCGAATCATGGGTGTCTCCGGAGGAAGGGAATGCTCATGCAATAGGTTGGTGCACGGTCACCAATTTGGTGCCATCGGGGAAGGTGGCTTCGACCTGGATCTCGGGGATCAGCTCGGCGATCCCGTCCATCACGTCGGCGCGGGTGAGGATGGTCTTGCCTTCGCTCATCAGCGCGGCCACCGTCTTGCCTTCGCGGGCGCCTTCCATGATGGCGGCGCTGATCAGCGCCACCGCCTCGGGGTAGTTGAGCTTGAGGCCCCGCGCCTTGCGGCGCTCGGCCAGCAGCGAGGCCGTGAAGATCAGCAGCTTGTCTTTTTCGCGGGGTGTCAGTTCCATGGTGGTGCGCAGATCGAAAGGTGTGCCACATGTTAGGGCGCAGCAAGCCGCCGTGGCATGGTGCTTGCGCGGACTGAACGCATGAAGCTTGCCACCTCGTCACCACCGCGGAATCCGCCCCTGGGCCCGGCCGTGGCGCCGCCCGCGCGCACCGAAGAAGTGCAAAAAGACGGTGGCGACAACGCGGTCCAGCGGGTGGTGAAGGTGCGGCGCGACTACAACAGCTGGGTCGCGCGCGAGACGATGGAAGACTACGCGCTGCGCTTCACGCCGCACAGCTTTCGCAAGTGGTCGGAGATGCGCGTGGCCAACACCGCCTTCGGCGCAGCCTCCTTCCTCATCCTCGAGGCGGTGGGCGCGACCCTGCTGGTGCAGTACGGCTTCCTCAACGCCTTCTGGGCCATCCTCGCCACCGGGCTGATCATCTTCCTGGCCGGCCTGCCGATCAGCATCTACGCCGCGCGCCATGGGCTCGACATGGACCTGCTCACGCGCGGCGCGGGCTTCGGCTACATCGGCTCGACCATCACCTCGCTCATCCACGCGAGCTTCACCTTCATCTTCTTCGCGCTCGAAGCGGCGGTGATGGCCTATGCGCTGGAGCTGGCCTTCGACATCCCGCCCGCCTGGGGCTACCTGATCTGCGCGGTGGTGGTGATCCCGCTCGTGACGCACGGTGTCACCGCCATCAGCCGGTTGCAGGTGTGGACGCAACCGCTGTGGCTCGTGATGCTGGTGGTGCCGTACTGCTTCGTGTTCTGGCACAACCCCGGCGTGCTCGACGAGATCGCCCGTTACGGTGGCGCACCGGCGGGCGGCGCCGACGGGGCCAAGTTCAACATCTACCTCTTTGGGGCCGCCATGACGGTGGGCATCGCGCTCATGACGCAGATGGGCGAGCAGGTCGACTACCTGCGCTTCATGCCCGAACGGATTGACAAGCGCATCGCCAGCGACGCGCGCCCGTCGAACACGAAACGTTGGTGGGCGGGGGTATTGATCGGCGGGCCGGGCTGGGTGATTCCGGGCGTCGTCAAGATGCTGGGCGGCATGGTGCTCGCGTACCTGGCGATCAGCCACTCGGTGCCCACCGACCGCGCGGTCGACCCCAACCAGATGTACCTCGCCGCCTACGAGTACGTGTTCTCGCGCCCCGGCTGGGCGGTGGCGGCGGTGATGGTCTTCGTGGTGATCTCGCAGCTGAAGATCAACGTCACCAATGCCTTCGCCGGCTCGCTCGCGTGGAGCAACTTCTTCGCGCGCCTCACCCACAGCCACCCAGGGCGCGTGGTGTGGGTGGTGTTCAACACGCTGATCGCGCTGATGCTGATGGAGCTGGACGTGTTCCGCGCGCTCGGCGGTGTGCTGGGGCTGTACTCCAACATCGCGATCTCCTGGATCATGGCCGTGGTGGCCGATCTGGTGATCAACAAACCGCTGGGTCTGTCGCCGCCCGGCATCGAGTTCAAGCGCGCGCACCTGTACGACGTGAACCCGGTCGGCGTGGGCGCGATGGGCGCGGCCTCGGTGCTGTCGATTGCGGCCTACCTGGGCCTGTTCGGACCGCTGGCCGAAGCGTTCTCGGCGCTGATCGCACTCATCACCGCAATGGTGGTGTCGCCCTTGATCGCCTGGGCCACCCAAGGCCGCTATTACCTGGCGCGCCAATCCAAGGGCCTCTTCACGGGGTTGCAGCAATGCGTGATCTGCGAGCGCGAGTACGAGTCGGACGACCTCGCGCACTGCCCCGCCTACCTCGGCAACATCTGCTCGTTGTGCTGCTCGCTCGACGCGCGCTGCAATGACCTCTGCAAGCCCGATGCGCGCCTCTCGTCTCAGTGGTCGCGTGCGCTGCGCAAGCTCTTGCCGCAGCGCGTGTGGCCTTACATCGACACCGGCCTCGGCCACTACCTGCTGGTGATGGCGATCGTGGTGCCGCTCCTGGCCGGCGTGTTCGCCTTGCTCTACCAGCAGGAGCTGC
>NZ_DASSRA010000503.1:0-9858 GCF_035702065.1 Rhizobacter sp. | reverse complement strand
CGCCTTGCCGGCCTGGATGTGCGGCAGGGCGACGGTCACGGTCTCGAAACTCATCGGGATCTGGCCGCCGATCACGTCTTGCACCGCCGGGGCACTGCCCTTGTAGGGCACGTGCGTGAGTTCGGCGCCGGCGATCAGCTTGAAGAGTTCGCCCGACATGTGCTGCGAACTGCCTTGCCCGGCCGAGGCGAAGGCGATGCTGCCGGGCTCGGCCTTGGCGGCGGCGATCAGCTCCTTCACGTCCTTGTAGGGCTGGGCGGCGCCGACGAGCAGCACGTTGGAGATGCTGCCGAGCAGGATCACCGGCGCGAAGTCGGTGGCCGCGTTGTACGGCATCTTGGGTTGCAGTGCGGGGTTGATCGCGTGGCTGGCGATGGTGCCCAGCAGCAGCGTGTAGCCGTCGGGTGCCGACTTGGCCACCGCATCGGCGCCGATCACGCCGCCGGCGCCGGCCTTGTTCTCGACGACGACGGTCTGCTTGAACGCGAGCTGCAGCTTGTCGCCGATGGTGCGGGCGAGGATGTCCGAAGTGCCCCCGGCCGCGAAGGGCACCACCAGGCGGATCGGCTTGGCGGGCCAGGTCTCTTGCGCGAGCGCGAGGGAAGCGTGGCCGAGTGTCACGGCGGCGAGCGCCGTGAGGACGAGCAGTGGGCGGCGGCGCAGGAACATCATGTGGGTCTCCTTGAATGAAAACCGCCCCGGGGCCTGGCAAGGTTTGCGCAGGGCCCGGGGCGGGAGGAGGAGGGTTGTCGCGTAACCCTTCTTGCCTACCTTCTTACCAAGCCATGCGCAGGCCGGCCTGGAACACCTGGGACTCGCTGATGCGATCCTTCAGGTCACCGGTGGAGAACGAGTAGCCCGAGTACAGGAAGGTGTTCTTCGACAGGTTGTAGCGCACCGTGCCGGCCCCCTTGCCCAGCGAGGCGCTGCGGCCCGCTGCACTCTCGTAGTCCATGTCGGTGAAGTTGACGCCGAACTCGAAGGCGCCCACCGGGAACACCGCACCGAGCGTGTAGCCCTCGATCTTGTCGGCCACGAAGGTCGGGGTGGCCCCGCCGACGTTGACCGTCAGGTTGCTGCCGATGAACGCGCCGTTGCCCGAACCCAGGCGCAGGTCGTCGTTCTTCTGGTAGCCGGCGTGCAGGCGCATGAAGCCGAAGTTGTAGTTGCCGCCGAGCGTCAGCGACTTGTTGATGTTGTCGCCGGTGGCGCGCGCCTCGTTCCACTCGTAGCTCAGGCCCACGTTGATGGGGCCGGCCTGGTAGGCGGCCTTGACGCCCTGGAAGCGGTCGGCCGTGCCTTCGCCCGGGGCGATCTGGCCGGCCAGGTAGAAGCCGCCGAAGCTGGGGGTCTGGTACTGCAGCACGTTGTCGGCGCGCGGGGCGTTGAGCCAGAAGGGCAGGTTGCCGCCCATGTTGGTGACGGCCGTGCCGGTGTTGTTGACGGCCGCGTTGCCCCAGGGGGTGGCGTAGGACATCACGGAGTCTTCCAGGATGTACTGGCGGCCCAGGCGGATCTCACCGAAGCTGGCGTGCGACAGCCCGACGTACACCTGGCGGCCGAAGGCGCGCCCGCCCTGGGCGAGGTTGCCGTTGTCGGCGGTCAGGCCCATTTCCATCAGGGCGTTGGCCTTGAGGCCACCGCCCAGGTCTTCGGTGGTGCGAAAGCCCAGGCGCGAGCCGTTGAAGCCGTTCTGTGTGCCGTCGACCAGCTTCCAGACATCGGTGCCGCCGAGCGCGTCACCGGCCTTGAAGTTGTTGATGGCCAGGTCGATCAGGCCGTAGGCCACGACGCTCGATTGCGCCTGCGCGGCGCCCACGGCCAGCAGCGCTGCCGTGGCCAGGATGGTTCTTTGGATGATGCGGGTGTGCATGCAGATCTCTCCTCGATTGATGGTTGTGCCGTTGGACTTGTGGTCGTGCAGCCTGAGGGCTTTGCCTGCGCGCGACGGCGGGCGCGTGCGGGCTTGGGAAGGAGCGCGTGAGGGTGAGCGGGTAATTCTTACGCTGTAACTGACCAGTACCAGTACGGGCTACCCCTCACTGCAACAAAAGGTTGGGTAACCACAACGAAAACGCCGGGACATACGTGACGAGCATCAGCGTGACGATGAGTGCGCCGTAGAAGGGCCAGATGGTGCGCATCACTTCGCCCACCGAAACGCCCCCGATCGCGCAGCCGACGAACTGCGTCGTGCCCACCGGCGGCGTGTTCAGGCCGAGGGCGCAGTTGATCAGCATGACCATGCCAAACTGGATCTCGCCCATGCCGTACTTCTGGCAGATCGGCAAGAAGATGGGCGTGCACACCAGGATGGTGGCGGCCATGTCGAGGAAGGTGCCGAGGATGAACAGGATCAGGTTCACCATCAGGAAGATCATCCAGGGCGTGGTCGTCATCGCGGCCAGCGCGCGGCCGGTGAGCTCGGGCACCTCGTACAGGCTGATGATGTAGCCGAAGGCGGCCGAGATGCCGATCAGCAGCAGCACCACGCCCGTCGTCTTGACCGCCTTGCTCGCCGCCTTGAGGAACTGCTCCCACTTGAGCGAGCGGTAGACCACGGCGCACAGCAGCAGCGCGTAGAGCACCGCGACGGCTGCCGACTCGGTGGCGGTGAACACGCCCGACAAGATGCCGCCCAGGATCAGCACCACCACGAACATGCCGGGCAGCGACGCCGCGAAGCTGCGCGCCACGATGGCCCAGCCGGGGAAGGTGCCCGCCGGGTAGCCGCGCTTCACCGCCACCAGGTAGGCGGCAGCGAGGTTGCAGATGGTCAGCAGCAGCGCCGGCATCAGGCCGGCCACGATCAGCTTGGCGATCGACACCTTGCCGCCCGCGGCCAGCGTGTAGATGATCATGTTGTGGCTGGTGGGCATCAACGCGCCCACGAGCGCCGCGTGCGTGGTCACGTTGACCGCGTAGTCGGCGCTGTAGCCCTCGCGCTTCATCATCGGGATCATCACGGCGCCCATGGCCGACACGTCGGCCACCGGCGAACCCGAGACCCCGCCGAACATGGTGCAGGCCACCACGTTGCTCATGCCCAGGCCGCCGCGCACGTGGCCGACCAGGCTCTTGGCGAAGTCGACGATCTTGTCGGCGATGCCGCCGTAGAGCATCAGCTCGCCGGCGAAGATGAAGAAGGGGATGGCCAGGAACGAGAAGGCGTTCATGCCCGAGGTCATCTGCTGGAAGATGACCGCCATCGGCAGCCCTTCGTACAGGATGGCCGCGAGCGCCGACAGCCCGATGGAGAACGCCACCGGCACGCCCAGGATGAGCAGGCCGAAGAAGGTGATGCAGAGGATCGTCAGTGCCATGTCGTCAACTCAGTACCAGGCTTTTTCGACTTCAACGCCTTGCACCAGCGCGACGATGTGCTCGATGGAGAACAGCACGATCAGCAGGCCGGCCGCGATCAGCGGCACGTAGCGGAAGGATTCGGAGATGTGCAGCGTGGGGATCATGTAGCTGCTCACCGACTCGAGCATCAGCGAGCACTGCCAGGCCATCAGCGCGCCAAACACGAGCGTGAGCACGTGGATGGCGATCTCGAAGGGCTTGACAAGCTTCTCGGGCAGCAGCGGCCCGAGAAGCTCCATGCCGATGTGCCCGGCGTCGCGCACCCCCACGGCGCAGCCGAGCATGGTGACGTACAGCACCAGCAGCAGCGCCAGGCTTTCGGCCCAGGTGGGGGTGTTGTTCAGCACGTAGCGGCCGAACACCTGCCACAGCACGGCCATGAGCAGCAGCACGAGGCCGAACACGCCGAGCTTGAGGCAGGAGCGCGCAATCAGCGCGCAGGTCTTGGTGAACATGGGTCAGTGCGGTGAAGAAGGACGCCTCTTACTTGGTGTCCTGGATGCGCTTGATCATGTCCTTGAGCTTGGGGTCGCTGATGAACTTGTCGTACACCGGCTTCATCGCGGCCTGGAAGGCGGGCTTGTCGACCTCGATGATCTGCGCGCCGCCGGCCTTCACCGTGGCGAGCGACTTCTCTTCACGCTCGTCCCACAGCTTGCGCATGTAAGGCACCGACTCCTTGGCGGCCTGGCGGATGGCCTTCTGGTCTTCGGCGCTCAGCGTGTCCCACACGCGCTTGGAGAAGAGCAGCATCTCCGGGGCCATCGAGTGCTCGGTCTTCGAATAGAACTTGGCCACCTCGAAGTGGCGCGAGCTCTCGTACGAGGGGTAGTTGTTCTCGGCGGCGTCGACCAGGCCGGTCTTGAGCGCGGTGTAGACCTCGCCGAAGGGCATCGGCGTGGCGTTGGCACCCATGGCTTCGAGCAGCGCCACCCACAGGTCGGACTGCTGCACGCGCACCTTCAGGCCCTTGGCGTCGGCCAGGGTCTTGATCGGCTTCTTGACGGTGTACATCGAGCGCGAGCCGCTGTCGTAGAAGGCCAGGCCGATGAAGCCCTGCGCTTCGCAGCTCTTCAGGATCTCTTCGCCGATCGGGCCGTCGAGCACCGCGCGCATGTGCTCCTTGGAGTGGAACAGGAAGGGCATGGTCGGCACGACGGTGGTCGGGCAGATGTTGTTCATCGGCGCGATGTTCACGCGCGTCATGGCGAGCGCGCCGATCTTGGTCTGCTCGATGGTGTCCTTCTCGGCGCCCAGCGCGCTGTTGTTGAACACCTTGATGCTGTGCTTGCCCTTGGTCAGCTCGGCCAGCCGCGTGCCCATGAACTTGACGGCGTCGACCGTCGGATAGCCGTCGGGGTGGATGTCGGTGGAGCGGAAGTCGGTTGCGCCGGCACTGGCGGCAAAGGCGCTGGCCAGCAGGGCGGCGATCAGGGTGCGGGTGGGTTTCATGGCTTGTCTCCTTCTGGGGGTGTTGCTGTTGGGTGGGCTGTCAGGTTGGAACGAGCGGGGCGATGCAAGGCAGCTCGGGCAGGCCCTGCACGCCGGGTCGCAGCGCGAGCACCGCGCCGTCGAGCGTGGCGTCGAAGCCGTCGGCCGGCTTGGCCGGGATGATCGAGGTGACGAAGAGCGTGTCGAGCGATGCGCCACCGAAGGCGCACATCGCGGGCTTGCTGAAGGGCAGGGCGAGCGTGCGGTCGAGCTGGCCGTCGGGCGTGAAGCGCAGCAGGCGGCCGGCGTCGTTGCCGCAGATCCAGTAGCAGCCGTCGGCATCGACCGCCGCGCCGTCGGGGCGGCCGGGGTGCGGCTTCATGTCGACGAACTCGCGGCGGTTCGAAAGGCTGCCGTCGTCGTGCAGGTCGAACTGCCAGATGCGCTGCACCGTGGGGTGCGAGTCGGAGAGGTAGAGCGTGTCGCCGCGCGGGCTGAAGGCCAGGCCGTTGCCGACGACGAGTTCGCTCACGATCGGCGCCGAGAGGCCTTGCGCGTCGAAGCGGTAGAGCGCACCGGCGGGCACGGCGAGCGACATGTCGAGCACCATGCTCGAGACCCAGAAGCGGCCGTGGCGGTCGCAGCGGCCGTCGTTGAAGCGCATGTCGGGGCGCGCGTGATGTGCCAGCGCGACGGTGCGTGCGCTGAGTTCAGCGCCTGCCTTCGGCTGCAGATGGAAGAGGCCGGTCTCCATGGCCGCCAGCAGGCCACCGCTCGCGTGCAAGGCGATGCAGCCGATGCGCTGCACGGTGGGCCATTGCGCGATGGTGCCGCTGACCGCGTCGTGGCGATACAGCGTGCGGCCTTCGATGTCGACCCACCACAGCGCCTGCTCGGCCACGGACCACAACGGGCTCTCGCCCACGCGGTTGCGGACCGGGCCCAGCACCTCGAAGGCAGGCGTCTCCACGGTGCTCATCCGAGCGGCCCCTTGGTGACGAATGCGCCACCCTGGTAGAGCGCGGCCGGGTCGGTGAGATCGATGCTGGGCTGGCGCGCCTCGACGGCGGCGCGGAACGGCTCCGAGCTGTCCTGCGGGCGGTAGCCGAGGTGGCGGGCGAGGGTGTTGTCCCACCAGGTGGTGGTGTTGTCCGAGACGCCGAAGACGATGCTGTGGCCCACGACCGGCGCAGTGAGGCTGGCCATCACCAGGCGCTCCAGGTCGTCGTAGCTCAGCCAGGTGGCGAGCATGCGGCGGTCTTTCGGTTCGGGGAAGGAGGAGCCGATGCGCAGGCTCACCGTCTCGATGCCGTAGCGGTCGAAGTAGAACTGCGCGAGGCCCTCGCCATACGCCTTGGACAGGCCGTAGTGGCCATCGGGCCGCAGCGGCGCGCGGGCGTCGATCACCTCGTCCTGCCGGTAGAAGCCGGTGACGTGGTTGGAGCTCGCGAACACGATGCGCTTCACGCCGTGCTGGCGCGCCGCTTCATACAGGTTGTAGGCGCCGACGATGTTGGCCTGCAGGATCAGGTCGAAGGGCTGCTCGGTCGAGACACCGCCCAGGTGCACCACGGCGTCGACGCCTTCGAGCAGCGAGAGCACGCCGGCGCGGTCTTCCAGCCGCACGGGGCGCAGTTCTTCTCCGGCGGCTGCAGCGCCCAGGTCGGCGATGTCCGACAGACGCAGCGTGTCGCAATAGGCCTTGAGGCGGGGACGTAGTTCGCGACCCAGCCCACCCGCGGCGCCGGTGAGCAGCAGGCGGGAGAAGCGGAGCGGCGTGTTGGCGGCAGGCATGGCGTTTCGAGGGCTGACGAAGGGAAGCGAGACAGGCGCGAAGTCGGCACGGCAAGCCAGCGTGCTGGCTTTTCAGCATGCTGTTGTAGGTTGTCGTACAACGTTCGGGATGGTCGTTGAAGGGGCAGGCGCCGTCAAGGCGGCTCACAGCCGGGCTTTCCCTGATGTCCGATACCTGGAAAGGGTTGCAGTTGGCGGCGCCGTTCCGTGCGATGACACTCCCGCGCTCAGTCATACGATGACCGATGACTGACAACCAGAGCAACGTACAGATAGGAGACTCCCATGAAGAGAAGAAATTTCGTCATGTCCTCCAGCCTCGCGCCGCTGGCGCTGACCGCCTGTGGTGGCGGGGGGGACGATGTTCAGCAGACGGCCGATGCGACCGCTGCCGGCACTGAGCGCATGCAGGCGCTGCAGGCCCAGCCGGCGGCCTCCGCGCCCACCGGCACCCAGGCCGCGGCGCTCGACGCGATGAAACGCGCCGCGAAGTTCATGAACGAGACCGTGTCCTACCGCGGCGGCTACGTGTGGCAGTACCTGCCCGACTTTTCCACCGTGTGGGGCGAGATGGAGGCCAAGCGCACCATGTGCTGGATCCAGCCGCCCGGCACGCCGACGGCCGGCCATTCCTTCCTCGATGCGTACCATGCGACGGGCCAGGAGTACTTCTACGACGCTGCCCACCGCACGGCCAAGGCGCTGGTGGAGGCGCAGCACCCGGCCGGCGGCTGGAACTACATCTACGACTTCGCCGGCGAGCGCTCGCTGCGCCAGTGGTACACCACCATCGGCGCCAACGGTTGGCGGCTGGAGGAGTTCCAGCACTACTACGGCAATGCGACCTTCGATGACGCGGGCACCGCGGTGTCGTCGCAGTTCCTGCTGCGCATGTACCTGGAGAAGCGCGACCCGCGCTTCCTGGTGCCGGTGCTGAAGGCGATCGGCTTCGTGCTCGCCGCGCAGTTCAAGGGCGGCGTGGCCGACGGCGGCTGGCCGCAGCGCTGGCCGGTGAACCCGAACGCGATCTCGTCGATGCCGCAACCCAACCCGCAGCAGCTGCCCGACGGCTCCTGGGCCGGCATGGAAGACGGCGACTACACCACCATGGTCACCTTCAACGACGACGTGGCGGGCGAGAACATCAAGTTCCTGCTGATGTGCGTGGTGGGCCTGGGCGCGACGCACCTCGTTCCCTTCATCCACCGCGCGATGGAATGCCTGCGCCGGCTGCAGCAGCCCGGCCCGCAGGCGGGCTGGGGCTTGCAGCATCTGGCGACCGACCGCGACGGCCGCCCGGCCGGTGCGCCCGCGGCCGCGCGCAGCTACGAGCCGCGTGGCCTGGCCACGCACACCACGCAGACCAACGTGCAACAGCTCTTCAACTACTTCCGCCTCACCGGCGACCGCAAGTACCTGGCGCGCGTGCCCGAGGCGCTCGACTGGCTGGAGACCTGCAAGCTCACGCCGCAGCAGATCGCCGAGAACCCGCTGCTCAACGGCCGCACCCACCCGACCTACATCGAGCTGGGCACCAACGTCGGCCGCTTCGTTCACCGCTACGGCTCCAACATCTGGAACGGCGCCTACTACTTCAACCACGACCACCGGGCGACGCTGAGCCACTACTCGGCCGGCCGCAACATCAACATCACCGGCATGCGCAACACCTACAACCAGCTCATGGCGATGACCGATGCGCAGGTGGCCGACCTGGTGGCGCGCTCGCCCATCCACAACAAGAAGCCACGCGCGCTGCCCACCTACTTCTCGATCCGCGAGGTCGACTTCCCCGACCTGTATCTGGGCGCGGTGATGACCACGCCGGTGGTGACCGAGGCGCAGGCGCAGGCCGTGGTCGACGACCTGGGCAGCAAGAACCACTGGCTGACCAAGCTGCCGCAGGTCACGAACGCCTACCGCGGCAACGGCCCGTCCACGCCGCACCTGGGCAACGAGTACATGAGCAAGCATGTGGGCGACGTGTACGACACCTCGCCCTACGACGCGGCCGACCCGCCGCGCATCGACCCCTATGTGGTGAAGGAGCAGCCGCTGGGCATCTCCACTGCCAACTGGGTGTCGAACATGGGGCGGCTGATCTCCTTCGTGGCGCCGGTCGTCGCACCCTGACGCACGCATGAGGGGAAAGCCCGGCCGTCCTGCGGCGGCCGGGCTTGCTACATTCCTGCCTGATGGCGTCGTCATACAACCCAGGCGCCAGCCCGAGAAAGAGACCCACTGCATGAACGCGCCGTCGACGCTGGCCCCTGTCAAACGCTCCAAGCCCCGCAACCTCGCGCTCGACGTGGTGGATGCGCTGACCGAGCGGGTGCGCGCCGGGGCGCTGGCCGTGGGCGCCAAGCTGCCCACCGAGGCGGCGATCATGGACGAGTTCGGCGTCAGCCGCACCGTGGTGCGGGAGGCGCTGTCCAAGCTGCAGGCCTCGGGCGTGGTGCAAACGCGCCATGGCGTGGGCACCTTCGTGGTCGGCGTGGGCGAGGCGAGTGCCTTCCGCATCGCGCCCGAGCAGATGGAGACCCTGCGCGACGTGATCGCGGTGCTGGAGCTGCGCATCGGGGTCGAGACCGAGTCGGCGGGCCTCGCGGCCTTGCGCCGCACGGACGCCAACCTGAAGGTGATGCGCCAGGCGCTCGACGAGTTCGCGGCTGCGGTGAGCGAAGGTCTGGATGCCGTGGCGGCCGACTTCACCTTCCATTCGGAGATCGCGCGGGCGACGCAGAACCCGCGCTTTGCAGACCTGATGGGAGCGCTCGGGATGCAGGCGATTCCGCGCGCGCGGCTGGATCCGGCGAACCCGGCGGATGCGGAGCGGCTGGATTACCTCAAGGGTGTGAACGGTGAGCACGAGAACATCTACCACGCGATCGCGGCGCAGGATGCAGAGGCGGCGCGGGCGGCGATGCGGACGCATCTGGTGAACAGTCGCGAGAGGCGGAGAAGGGCGGCGGCGTTGGCGGATCGCTGAACGTGGCTGTCGCCGCCCGTTCTGGCTGAGCCCACTTTGCACGCCGCCACCCGTTCGCACACCATAGGCCGCTCGGGCTGAGGTATCGAAGCCTTGTGGCTGCATTCGCATGAGGCTCTTGTTCACTGCGAGAGGCCGCGCCGGGATATGCGCCCGGCGGCGCACCTTCTTTTCTTTGCTTGCCCAAAGAAAAGAAGGCAAAAGAAAGGGCACCCTGCTCGCCGGTCGGCCTAGGGCCGACTGCTCTGCGCTGCTCGGTCATGGGGGCTCGCGCCCAA
>NZ_DASSRA010000502.1:0-2565 GCF_035702065.1 Rhizobacter sp. | reverse complement strand
GGTTGCCGACCAGGCGGTTGGCCAGGCGCAGCGCCAGCGAGTCCATGGGGCCCGAGGGCGGCACGCCCACGTCCCAGTAGCCCACGCGGCCCGGCCAGTCCTGCACCGAGGTCTGCACGCCGGGTGCGCTGATGTCGATGGCACGGCTCAGCGGCTGGTAGCCGGCGAGGCTGCGCGTGGTGTGGCGGCCTTCGGTGAAGGGCGCGAAGCTCATCAGCGAACGCAAATAGCCGAGGTTCGATTCGAGCCCGGCGATGCGCGTGTCATCGAGCGCGCGACCGAGCTTCACCAAAGCGTCTTCTCGGTTGCTGCCGTGCGCGATCAGCTTGGCCAGCATCGGGTCGTAGTGGGCGCCGATCTCGCTGCCGCGTTCGATCCAGGTGTCCACGCGCAGGTCGCTCGGGAAGACCACTTCGGTGAGCAGGCCGGTCGAGGGCTGGAAGTTCTTCGCCGGGTCTTCGGCGTAGAGGCGGGCTTGCACGGCGTGGCCGCGCGCTTCGATGGTCAGGCTGTCCAAGGGCGGCATCTCGCCGGCACCGAGGCGCAGCATCCACTCGACGATGTCCACGCCGGTCACGGCCTCGGTCACGCCGTGCTCCACCTGCAGGCGCGCGTTGACCTCGAGGAAGAAGAACTCCTGCGTGCCCGCATCGACCACGAACTCGACCGTGCCGGCCGAGCGGTACGAGGCCGCCTGCGCGAGGCGGCGTGCGGTATCCAGCAGGGCCGCGCGCACCTCGGGCCGCAGGTTGGGGGCGGGCGTCTCCTCGATCACCTTCTGGTTGCGCCGCTGCAGCGAGCAGTCGCGTTCGCCCAGCGCGAGCACCCGGCCCGCCCCATCACCGAACACCTGCACCTCGATGTGGCGTGCGTTGGCGATGTAGCGCTCGATGAACACGCCGCCATCGGAAAAGTTGGCCTGCGCGAGCCGGCGCACCGAGTCGAAGGCGTCGCGCAGGTCGCTGGCCGCGGCACACATCTGCATGCCGATGCCGCCGCCACCGGCGCTGCTCTTGAGCATCACCGGATAGCCGATGCGCTCGGCCTCGGCCAGCGCTGTGGCCAGGCTGTCGAGCAGGCCGGTGCCGGGCAGCAGCGGCACCTTGGCTTCGGTGGCCAGCGCGCGCGCCGTGTGCTTCAGGCCGAAGAGCCGCATCTGCTGCGGCGTGGGGCCGAGGAAGACCAGGCCGGCCGCCTCGCACAGCTCGACGAACTGAGCGTTCTCGGAGAGGAAGCCATAGCCCGGGTGGATGGCCTGCGCGCCGGTGGCAAGCGCAGCGTCGATGATGCGTTGCATCGACAGGTAGCTGCTGCTCACGGCAGCCGGGCCAACGCAGACGGCCTCGTCGGCCAGCGCCACGTGCATCGAGGAAGCATCGGCCTCGGAGTAGATGGCGACCGCGCCCACGCCCAGGCGGCGCAGCGTGCGGATCACCCGGCAGGCGATGGCGCCACGGTTGGCGATCAGGACTTTCTTGAACATGGTGTGCGGGGTGCAGGGGGCAGGTCGTCCTGCGGGTCACGGGATGCGCGCGCCGGTCGTCCAGCACGCGTTGCCTGCATGTCAACCCGGCGAACGCCGGGATCCACCGGTGGCAAGCACTCCGGCAGGCGGGCAGTGGATCCCGGCGTGCGCCGGGATGACGCATTCGCAGTCACGCCAGCGCGTCCCACACCAGCATGCGCACCGGCGTGGGGTTGTAGCCATTGCAGGGGTTGTTGAGCTGCGGGCAGTTGGAGACCAGCACCGTCACATCCATCTCGGCGCGCAGCTCCACGTACTTGCCGGGCGCCGAGATGCCGTCCTCGAAGGTCAGCTTGCCTTCGGGCGTGACCGGCACGTTCATGAAAAAGTTGATGTTGGAGACGATGTCGCGCTTGTGCAGGCCCTGCTCGTCGTTCGCGATGGCGAGCAGGAAGCTGTCGCGGCAGCTGTGCATGGCGCGCTTCTCCAGCGCGTAGCGCACCGTGTTGCTCTCGCAGGCGCAGGCGCCGCCCAGCGTGTCGTGGCGCCCGCAGGTGTCGGCCACGATGGTCATGAGCGGCCGGCCCTCGCTCGACATCAGGCGCGAGCCGGCGGTGAGGTACAGCCGGCCCTGCGCCTGGATGGTGTGCATCAGGCTGTAGCGTTCCAGCGGCTCGTGCGCGTTGTAGAAGAGGGTGTCGACGGCCTGGTTGCCTTCGAGGTCGACGATGCGCAGCACCTGGCCGCGCGTGAGCCGCTTCATCCAGGGTTCGCCGGCCGGCACGGTCTCGTCGGCGATGGCACGGGCCGGGTCCAGCTGGCTTTCGATGATGGTCATGGTGGGTGCCTCAGAGGAACCAGCGTTCGGTGTTGATGAAGCCGCGCCCGTTCTCGGCGCAGTGCAAGCGGCACACGTCGTCGGCCCCGGCGGTGCCCGAGCGCCAGGCGGTGAGCTGCACCGGCTGCGGGTCGTAGGTGGATGCCGGGTCCAGGGGATGGGGCGCAGCCGAGAGCAGCACCAGCACGTTCATCTCGAAGCGCAGGTCCACGTATTGCCCAGGAGCGCGGTGCGCACTGTCGAAGTGCAGCGCGCCTTCGGC
>NZ_DASSRA010000501.1:0-6084 GCF_035702065.1 Rhizobacter sp. | reverse complement strand
AAAGTGACCCGCCCGCCGGGGCGGACTCCCGGCGCACCCGTTCGAAGTAGGAAGAAACACACCACGCGAAGCGGGCAAGAACCAGCCGACGGAGCGAAGCTTCGATACCTCAGCCCGAGCGGACTGTGAACTACGCACACTCCGGGCACCCAAGCCCCCACCCCGCCACAAGCACGAACTACCCCCGAAACCCCCCTCTTATCCCGCTCAAGTCGAGCCCACAACTGGAAACAATCTCCCAAGCTCCCCCAAAGCCCCCGCCACGCCATGGCCGCCTCCGACCAAGACCGCAACCTACCTGCTTCGCAGAGAAAGCTCGACAAGGCCCGCAAAGACGGCCAGGTCGTGCGTTCGCGCGACCTCGGGCACTTTGCCGCCATCGCAGTGGGCGGCGCCGTGCTGGTGGCTCTGGCGCCGCACGTGTCGCACTGGTCGGCACGGCTCCTCAGCAACGGCCTGCGCTTCAACGCGGCCTCGGTGCAGAGCACCGACTTCATGGCCGAACGGCTGGCCGATCTCACGCTGCAGATGATGTGGATCGTGGCGCCGCTGGGCCTCTTGATGATGCTGGTGGCGCTGGCCATGAGCATCGCCGCCGGAGGCTGGGTCTGGACCTTCAAGCCGCTGGTGCCGAACTTCGAGAAGCTCAACCCCATCGCCGGCATCCCGCGCCTGTTCTCCAAGCAGCAGCTGGTCGATGCCCTCAAGGCCACCGTGCTGGCGCTGATCCTGGGCACCATCGGCGCGCTCTACCTGCGCGCCAACATCGAGACCTTCGGCGGCGTGCTCACGCTCGCCCTGCCGGCCGCGCTGTCGCATGCCGGCAATGCCATCGTCGGCGGCCTGCTGCTGCTGCTGCTGGCGTTGGCCGCCTTCGCGGCGATCGACGTGCCGCTGCAAAAGCACCTGCATGCCTCCAAGCTCAAGATGAGCCACCAGGAAATGAAGCAGGAGCAGAAGGAAACCGAGGGCAACGTCGAGGTCAAGGCCAAGGCGCGTGCCCGCATGCGCGAGATGAGCAACAAGCGCATGCTCGCCGCCATCCCGAATGCCGACCTGGTGGTGATGAACCCGACCCACTATGCCGTCGCGCTCAAGTACGACGACGCCAAGATGGCCGCTCCCCGCGTGGTGGCCAAGGGCGCCGACCTGATGGCCTTCAAGATCCGCGACACGGCCAAGGCCTCGCAGGTGCCGGTGCTGCAGGCGCCGGTGCTGGCGCGTGCGCTGTATGCCCACGCCGAAGTCGACCGCGAGATCCCCGCGGCGCTGTTCTCCGCGGTGGCCCAGGTGCTGGCCTACGTGTACCAGCTGCGCGCCTCGCTCACCGGCCGCGTGGCGGCGCCGGGCGCACTGCCTGATCTGAACGTGCCAGCAGAGTTGGACCCGCACAACAAGCCAGGCTGGGTGCCTGACGAGGTGATCGAATGAATGGCTTGATCCAGAAACTGCAGAGCCTGCTGGGGCCGCACGCCACCGCCATCAAGGCGCTGATGGCGCCGGTGTTCATCATCATGGTCCTCTCGATGATGGTGCTGCCGCTGCCGGCCTTCGCGCTGGACATGCTGTTCACCTTCAACATCGCGATGGCGCTGATGGTCATGATGGTGGCGGCCTACATGGTCAAGCCGCTCGACTTCTCGGCTTTCCCGACCGTCATCCTGCTGACCACGCTGCTGCGCCTGTCGCTCAACATCGCCTCCACCCGCGTGGTGCTGCTCGACGGCCACACCGGCCCGGGCGCGGCCGGCAAGGTGATCGAATCCTTCGGCCACTTCCTGATCGGCGGCAACTTCGCCGTCGGCCTGATCGTGTTCGCCATCCTGGTGGTCATCAACTTCGTGGTGGTGACCAAGGGTGCCGAGCGCATCGCCGAAGTCGGCGCGCGTTTCACCCTGGACGCCATGCCCGGCAAGCAGATGGCGATCGACGCCGACCTCAACGCCGGCCTGATCGACGAGAAGGAAGCCAAGCGCCGCCGTGCCGAAGTGGGCAACGAGGCCGAGTTCTTCGGCTCCATGGACGGTGCCTCCAAGTTCGTGCGCGGCGACGCGATGGCCGGCCTGCTGATCCTCTTCATCAACATCATCGGCGGCTTTGTCATCGGTGTGGCCCAGCACGACCTGTCGGCCTCGCAAGCGGCCAACAGCTACATCCTGCTGGCCGTGGGCGATGCCCTGGTGGCCCAGGTGCCCGCGCTCCTGATCTCGGTGGCCGCAGCCATGGTGGTCTCGCGCGTCGGCAAGGAGCAGGACGTCGGCACGCAGATCTCGGCGCAGGTGTTCAACTCGCCGCGCGTGCTGGCCATCACCGCCTCGGTGATCGGCCTGCTGGGCCTGATCCCGGGCATGCCGCACTTTGTCTTCCTGCTGATTGCAGGCGGCCTGGGCTACGCGGCCTGGTGGATGAACCGGCGCAACGAACGCGCCAAGCTGGCCCCGCCGGCGCCGGCCATCACCGCCGAGCCGAACGCCGAAGCCACCTGGGACGACCTGCAACCGGTCGACACGCTGGGCCTGGAAGTGGGCTACCGCCTGATCGCTCTCGTCGACAAGGCCCGCCAGGGCGACCTGCTGCAGCGCATCAAGGGCGTGCGCCGCAAGTTCGCGCAAGACGTGGGCTTCCTGCCGCCGCCGGTGCACATCCGCGACAACCTGGAGCTCAAGCCCAGCATGTACCGCCTCACGCTGCGTGGTGCGGTGGTGGGCGAGGGCGAGGCCTTCCCCGGCATGCTGCTGGCCATCAACCCGGGTGGTGCCACCACCAAGCTGATCGGCACCCAGACCGTCGACCCCGCCTTCGGCCTGCCCGCAGTGTGGATCGAGGAGCGCCAGCGCGAAGCGGCGCAGATGAATGGCTTCACCGTGGTCGACTGCTCCACCGTGATCGCCACCCATTTGTCGCACCTGATGCAGATGCACGCCGCCAAGCTGCTGGGCCGTGTGGAGGTGCAGCAGCTGGTCGAGCACGTGACCAAGCTCGCGCCCAAGATGATCGAAGACGTGGTGCCCAAGATGGTGAGCATCCCGGCGCTGCAGAAGGTGCTGCAGCTGCTGCTCGAAGAAGGCGTGCACATCCGCGACATGCGCTCAATCGTCGAATGCCTGGCCGAGCACTCGTCCACCGTGAGCGACCCGGCCGAGCTGTCGCGCCGCATCCGCATCCACATCGCGCCGGCCATCGTGCAGCAGATCTACGGGCCGGTGCAGGAGCTGGAAGTGATCGCGCTCGAACCCGAGCTGGAGCGCCTGGTGACCCAGGCCCTGAACTCGCCGCACGGTGCCGCGCTCGATCCGGGCGTGGCGGACACGCTCACCCGCAGTGCTGCCCAGAGCGCCAAGCGCCAGGAAGACCTGGGGCATCCGGCCTGCCTGCTGGTGCCGGACATGATCCGCGCGCCGATGGCCCGTTTGCTCAAGCGCGCCGCGCCGCGGTTGCGGGTACTGGGGCACAGCGAGATTCCCGAGACGCATTCCATCCGCATTGGGTCCATCATCGGCGCCCAGGGTTAGGCCCCCCAGTCGCTTCGCTCCTGCCCCCGAGGGGCGCCACCCAGCGCACCGGCAAAGCCCGGATCCGCGGGTGTGCCCGATGAATCCCGTCTTTCTCGGCCTTTCTCGGTCCTACAGCCGGCGGAGAGAATGCCGAAATGCCAAGGGCAAACCCCAGGCATGAGTCGGTGACGCACGTGTGGCTGGTCGCCGGTCGCTCAGGTGGGGTTGTCATTCGCCCGACCTCAGCCGCACAGCAACAAGACAGAGACGCTGTGATGAACCGTTCCCCGAGCACGCTGAAGGCCCTGGCCTTGTGTGCAGGCCTGGCCTGCGCGCCGGCCGCCTTTGCCGGCGAGGTGATCGCCACCGACCGCCCCGACTTCGTCGAATCCAGCGACGTGGTGGACCCTGGCCGCTTCCAGATCGAGACCAGCCTGTCGGCCGAGCGCAACTCGGGTGACGGCGTCAAGACGCGCACCTACAGCACGCCCACGCTGCTGCGCTTTGGCCTGCGCGAAGGGTTGGAGCTGCGCGTCGAGAGCGATGGCTTCATCCGCGCCACCACCGAAGCCAATGGCAGCAGCCTCACCGAGCGCGGCTTTGCCGACGCCTCGGTGGGCGTCAAGTGGCACATGCAGGACGGCGATGACGCCACCGGCAAGCCCGCCATCGGCTGGCTGCTGCACTTCGACCTCGACTCCGGCTCGGCCGCCTTCCGCGGCCAGGGCGTGCGGCCCTCACTGCGCGCCGTCTTTGAATGGGATCTGCCGAACAGCTTCTCGATCGGCGTGATGCCCGGCTTCGTCGTCGACAAGAACGAGGCGGGCGAGCGCTTCACCGCCGGCATCCTCGCTGCGGTGCTGGGCAAGGACATCACGCCCGAATGGCATGCCTTCGTCGAGCTGGCTGGACGCCAGATCACCTCGGTGAAGAACGGCGGGTCGGTCCTCTCCTTCGATGCCGGCGCCTCCTACCTGGTCAGCAACTCGGTGCAGGTCGACTTCTCCTTCGCTCGCGGCCTCAACGCCTACAGCCCCGACTGGCAGTACGGCGTCGGCCTGTCGGTCCGCTTCTGAGCCGAACATCATGCAACTCACCATCCAACGCAAGCTGCTGGCGATGAGCCTGCTCGGCCTGGTCTTCGTGGGCGCCGTGGGCGCCACCGGCTTCTACGCCGCCACGAGCCTGGCCAGGTCGGCAGACGACATCGGCAACACCGGTTCGGCGCTGAAGAGCCAGATGCAGGCCGACATGGCGCACGACGCGCTGCGCGCCGACGTGCTGGCTGCCGGACTCGCCTCCGAGAAGAACGACCCGGCCGAACAGAAGGCCGTGCGTGCCGATCTGGCCGAGCACAGCGAGATGTTCAGCAGCGGCCTCACCCGCCTGGAGGCGCTGCCGCTGGACGCCGACTCGCGCGCCGCGGTGGGCAAGGTCAAGCCCGCGCTGGTGGCCTACCTTGCCAGCGCCACCAAGATGGTCGACCTCTTCTTTGCCGACCGCGTGGCGGCACAGGCCAAGATGGGCGAGTTCATGGTCGCCTTCAAGAGCCTGGAAGACGAGATGGAGGCGCTGAGCGAGACCATCGAGAAGCAGGCCAAGGAAACCCAGGCCGAGAGCGAAGCCCTGGCGGCGCGTGCGCGCTGGACCATCCTCGCAGCGGTCGCACTGTCGATCGGCTTGTTGCTGGTGACGTGCTGGCGCGTGTGCGGCAGCATCGTCGGCCCGATCCGCCGTGCGGTGCAGATCGCCGAGACGGTGGCCGCGGGCGACCTGCAGTCGCGCATCGAGGTGCGTGGCGACGACGAGACAGCGCAGCTGCTGCGGGCACTCAAGCGCATGAACGACAGCCTGACGGCCGTGGTCGGCACCGTGCGCAGCAGCAGCGACAGCATCGCCACCGGCTCCAGCGAGATCTCGAGTGGCAACTTCAACCTGAGCCAGCGCACCGAAGAGCAGGCCAGCAACCTGCAGCAGACCGCTGCCTCGATGGAGCAGATGACGGCGACGGTGCGCAACAACTCCGACACCGCGCGCCAGGCCGCCGACCTCGCCAGCCAGACCAGCCAGACTGCCACGCAAGGCGGCGAGGCGGTGAACCAGGTGGTGCACACCATGGGCGAGATCAGCCGGGCCAGCCAGAAGATCAGCGAGATCATCGGCACCATCGACGGCATTGCCTTCCAGACCAACATCCTCGCCCTGAATGCTGCCGTCGAAGCGGCGCGCGCGGGCGAGCAGGGGCGGGGGTTCTCAGTGGTGGCAGCCGAGGTGCGCACCCTGGCACAACGCAGTGCGGTGGCGGCAAAGGAGATCAAGGCCTTGATCCAGGCGAGCGCCGAGAAGGTGGAAGCCGGGTCGCGCCAGGCGGGTGAGGCCGGGCGGACGATGGGCGACATCGTGGCGCAGGTGCACCGGGTGACGGAGCTGATCAGCGAGATCAGCACGGCGACTCAGGAGCAGAGCACGGGCATCGGGCAGGTGAGCGATGCGGTGGCGCAGCTGGATCAGGTGACGCAGCAGAACGCGGCGCTGGTGGAGGAGTCTGCGGCGGCGGCGGAGTCGCTCAAGGTGCAGGCGAGGCAGTTGG
>NZ_DASSRA010000500.1:0-11056 GCF_035702065.1 Rhizobacter sp. | reverse complement strand
GCGACCACCCAGCCCGCCGCGGCCGTGATGCCCGCGGCCAGCGGCGCGAACACGAACTGTCCGAACGACCCACCGGCGTTGACGATGCCCGAGGCGAATCCGCGCTTCTCGGCCGGCACCAGGCGCGTCGTGGCGGCCATCAGCACCGCCGGGCCGGCCATGCCCGCGCCACCGGCCGAGAGCACGCCGATCGCGAGGATCAGCCCGGCTGTCGTCGTCATGAAAGGCACGAGCGCCGTGCCGACGGCAATCAGCAGCACGCCGACGATCAGCACGCGGCCCGCGCCGACCCGATCGGCCACCATGCCGGCGAAGGGCTGCGTCAGCCCCCACCACAGCTGGCCGAAGGCAAACGCCAGGCTGATGCTCGCGATGCCCAGCCCGGTGTGCGTGTTGAGCGTGCCGAGGAAGAGCCCCATCGACTGACGCGCACCCATGGTGAGCGAGAAGGTGCCGGCGGCCGCCAACAGCACGAGCCACACCGCCATCTGGCGGCGCGGGGTCAGAACGCTACTCATCGGAATCTCCTTCGTCGTCGGCCATCAAGGCCATGCATTCGTCAAGCAGCGCGTGCAATCGAGCCACGCGCTCAGGCCCCAGGTGGTCGTTGATGCCGATCTGCGCCTGCTTCCACAGACGCTTGGCCTCTGCCCACTTGACGCGGCCGGCTTCGGTGATGGTGACGAGTCGGCTGCGCGCATCAGCGCCGGCGCCCAGCTCCAGCCAGCCCTGGGCGATCAGCGGCTGCAAGTTGCGCGTGAGCGTGGAGGCATCGAGGCTCATGCGCGCCGCCAGCGCCGACGGCTGGATGGGGCCGAGCAGCGCCACATGGTTGAGCAGCGAGAACTGCGTGGTCTTCAGGCCGCTGGCACCTACCGTGGCGTCGAAGCGCCGGCTCACGCTGCGCGACAGCTGCTTCAGCTTGAAGTGGGTGCAGCCGCGCGGGCCAGCGTCGGCGGCGGGTGCTGCCGCGGTGGAGGGACCGGTGCGGGTTCTTGCAGTCATGCGATCATTGTACCTACAATCGTTGTATCTGCAATTGTTTGAGGACAACCATGTCACAAGAACTCGACACCGCCGCGCAAACGCTGGCCGAATGGGAGGCCGAGGAAGCGGCAGTGCGCGCCCGCCGCAGCGCACTCGGCGTGATCCGCCCCGACCAGCTGGCGGGCAAGTCCGGCATCGAGGTCTTCAACGCCATGTTCTCGGGCGAGCTGCCGCAGCCTCTGATCGGCGAGACGCTCGACTTCCTGCCGCTGCGCATGGAACCCGGCCATGCGATCTTCCAGGGCCGGCCGCGCCGTGCGCACTACAACCCGATGGGCACGGTGCACGGCGGCTGGTTCGCCACCCTGCTCGACTCGTGCGTCGCCTGCGCGGTGCATTCCGCTCTGCCCGCGGGCAAGGCCTACACCACGGTCGAGCTCAAGATCAACATCGTGCGCGCGCTGACCGACCAGGTGCCGCTGGTTCGCGCCGAAGGCAAGATCATCCATCTCGGCCGCAGCATGGGCACGGCCGAAGGACGGCTCTACGGGCACGACGGCAAGCTGTACGCGCACGCCACGACCACCTGCTTCATCATGGACCTGCCGCCAGCCAGGTGATCCACCGCTTCCTAGAATGGCGCGATGAAATACCTCCACACCATGGTGCGCGTCACCGACATCGACCAGTCGCTCAAGTTCTACCGCGACGCCCTCGGCCTGGAAGTGATCTCCCGCAGGGAGAACGAGAAAGGCCGCTTCACGCTGGTGTTCCTCGCTGCGCCTGGTGACAGCGAGGCCCAGGTCGAACTCACCTACAACTGGGACCCCGAGGTCTACTCCGGCGGGCGCAACTTCGGCCACCTGGCCTACCAGGTCGACGACATCTACGCGCACTGCCAGCGCCTGATGGACCACGGCGTGACGATCAGCCGCCCGCCACGCGACGGCCGCATGGCCTTCGTGCGCTCGCCCGACCAGATCTCGGTCGAGTTGCTGCAAAAGGGCGAGGCACTGGCGCCCGCCGAGCCGTGGCTGTCGATGCCGAACGTCGGCGCCTGGTAAACCTCAGCTGCGCAGGCGCGTCGCCTCGCGCGCCAGGCGCGTGATGCGCGCCCAGTCCTTGCTCGCCACGGCATCGGCCGGCGTAAGCCACGAGCCGCCGCACACCATCACATTGGGCAGCGCCAGGAATTGGGGTGCCGTCTCGGGCGTGATGCCGCCGGTCGGGCAGAAGCTCACGTCAGGGAAAGGCCCGGCCAGGGCCTTGAGCATCGGGATGCCGCCCGCCGCGGTGGCGGGAAAGAACTTGAGGAAGCTGTAGCCGTCGGCATTGGCCTGCATCACCTCGCTGCCGGTGGCCACGCCAGGCAGCAGGGGCAGGTCGATCTCGCGGCAGGCCTGGCCCACCGCGCTCAGGTAGCCCGGGCTCACCGCGAACTTGCAGCCGGCGCTCTTGGCCGCGTGCGCGTCGACCACGGTGCGCACCGTGCCCGCACCCACGATGGCGGCCGGTACCTCACGGGCGATGGCCTCCATGCACTGCAGCGCGATCGGCGTGCGCAGCGTGATCTCGAGCACCTTCACGCCGCCGTCGACCAGGGCTTGCGCCATCGGCACGGCGTCTTCGATGCGTTCGATCACGATCACCGGGATCACCGGGCCATGGGACGCGAGTTCAAGTGGGTTCATGGTGGGTTCTCTCACAACCAGGTAATGGCGCCCTCTTCGGCGCTGAGCACGTTGCGGCGCATGCCGCCGAAGAGTTCGCGGCCAATGCCGTGGGCGTTGTTGTCGCGCGCGGCCTCGCTGATGTCGGCGCTGTCCCGGGCGGCCCACTCGGCGGCATCGACCAGCGCGTTCAGCGTGCCGGCCACGCCGTCGAGGCGAATGATGTCGCCGTCGCGCACCTTGCCCAGAGGCCCATGGGCCAGCGCCTCGGGGCTCACGTGGATCGCCGCCGGCACCTTGCCCGAGGCACCGCTCATGCGGCCGTCGGTCACCAGCGCCACCTTGAAGCCCTTGCCCTGCAGCACCGCCAGCGGCGGCGTGAGGCGGTGCAGTTCAGGCATGCCGTTGGCACGCGGTCCCTGGAAGCGCACCACGGCGACGACGTCGCGCTCCATCTTGCCGGCCTTGAAGGCGGCGAGCAGTTCTTCCTGGTCGTTGAAGACCATGGCCGGGGCCTCAATCACATGGTTGGCCTCGGGCACGGCCGAGACCTTGATCACCGAGCGGCCCAGGTTGCCGGTGAGCAGCTTGAGGCCACCGGTCTCGCTGAAGGGCGCCGCGGCGCCGCGCACCACCGTGTCGTCGCCGCTTTGCGCTGGCAGGTCGTTCCACACCACGCCGCCCTCGCCTCGCACAGGCAGGCGGGCATAGTCGCGCAGACCGCCGGCACTCACTGCGGCCACGTCGCCGTGCAGGTAGCCCGCATCCAGCAGCTCGCGGATCACGAAGCCAGGCCCGCCTGCCGACTGGAACTGGTTCACATCGGCGCTGCCATTGGGGTACACGCGCGCCAGCAGCGGCACGGCGTGCGAGAGGTCGGAGAAGTCGGTCCAGTCGATCAGGATGCCTGCCGAGCGGGCCACCGCCACCCAGTGGATCAGGTGGTTGGTGGAGCCTCCGGTGGCCAGCAGCGCCACCATGGCGTTGACGATCACACGCTCGTCGACGATACGCCCGATGGGCGAGAAGCGCGGCGTGGTCTTGGTGATGGCCAGCACCTCGCGCACCGCCTCGCGCGTAAGTGCTTCGCGCAGCTCGGCGTGCGGGTGCACGAAGGCCGCGCCGGGTACGTGCAGGCCCATGGCTTCGAGCAGCATCTGGTTGCTGTTGGCCGTGCCGTAGAAGGTGCAGGTGCCCGCGCCGTGGTACGCCGCCGATTCGGCGTGCAGCAGTTGCTCGCGCCCGACCAGGCCTTGCGCGTACTGCTCGCGCACCTTGGCCTTGGCGTTGTTCGACAGGCCGCTGCTCATCGGCCCGGCCGGCACGAAGACGCAGGGCAGGTGGCCGAAGTGCAAGGCGCCGATCAGCAGGCCCGGCACGATCTTGTCGCACACGCCGAGCAGCAGGGCCGCATCGAACACGTCGTGCGACAGCGCAATGGCGGTTCCCATGGCGATGTTGTCGCGCGAGAAGAGGCTCAACTCCATGCCGGGCGTGCCTTGCGTGACGCCGTCGCACATGGCGGGCACGCCGCCGGCCACCTGCACCGTGGCGCCCAGGCGATGCGCCTCGTCGCGAATCACGGCCGGGAAGCCCTCGTAGGGCTGGTGGGCCGAGAGCATGTCGTTGTAGGCCGTGACCACACCGATGTGCGGTGCGCGCTCGGCCACCACGCGCAGCTTGTCGTTGCTGGGCAGCGCCGCGAAGGCGTGGGCGACGTTGGCGCACCCCATGCGGTCGGCGCCGCGCTGCCGCGACGCCAGCTGGTCTACGCGCTTGAGATAGGCG
Organism: Rhizobacter sp.; assembly: GCF_035702065.1. GTDB lineage: Bacteria > Pseudomonadota > Gammaproteobacteria > Burkholderiales > Burkholderiaceae_C > Rhizobacter. Next base: position 6,611 of record NZ_DASSRA010000500.1, on the reverse strand, counting down.
CTGCGCAGCGGGGCGCTGCGCTCACGGATGCGCTGGGTGACTTCGAGCAAAGCTGGCTTCATGCGTGCGCGCCGGGTCAGGCGATGTAACTGGAGCGTTGATTATTGAGTAACCAAGTTACATCGTCAACCGTCCACATGAGCCTCTAGCGGGCTTTCTGCAAGCGCCCTGCGTCCCGAGCGCGGGCAAGCAACTGGCTGCACTCGTCGGCTTCGGCGTGGTCACCGCTTCCCGGGTCGACAAAGGGAATCAACGCCGCCAGAGGGTTCACGAAAGCCAGCAGGGCCGCCGCCCCCGCCCTCGCCGCCAGCGGCTTCTTCTCAAGCGAGATCTTCGGTTCGTGGAAGCTGCCCTTTACCCGGAGGGGGGAACGCAGCGTCAGGGGGCTGAAGTCCTTCGGGGCAACGACGAGACGCAAGTCCAGCGCCTCGTCCTTCATCGAGACGCTGCCGTCGGCCCACAGGTTGGAGTCGCGCGTCTCGACGACCAGCGCGCGCGGGTGCAACACACCCTGCTGGGCCTGCATGTCGGCCAGCGCACAACTCACCGGCAGTGCGTCGTCTCCCTTGACGAGCACACCCAGGGCCTGGGCCACATCGAGGCCCGCTCCCTCGACCGCCAGGTGCGAGACGCGCCCATTGCGCAGCGAGGTGGCCACCGTGCCGTCGAGGCTGCCGAGGATCTGCGCCGTGGAGCGGCCCTTGCCCTTGAGCGATGCGCGGCCCACCAGGCTGCCGCTCACATAAGGCGGTGCGTTGCCGGCGCGCTCTTGCTTGAGCCAACGTTCGAGCTTCACCCCCCACCAGCGCAGGTCGGTCTGCCAGAGCGCGACCTCGCCTGTGCCGTCGAGCGACACCTTGCCGGCGACATTGCCGTCGGCGGTGCGAGCGGTGAGGTCGCTGAGCAGCAGTCTCCCGTCCTGCAGCGTCAGGTGCGTATTCAAGGGCTGAAGCGGCGTGGCGAACAGGCTGCCCAGTTCCACGCGGTCGAAGGAGAGCAGCACGTTGGCGTTCATCGCACGCAGCGAAGGCAGGTCGAACTCCTTGTCGGGGATCACGCGAGAAGATGCAGGAGAAGAGGCCGGCGCCGAGGCGCTGTTCGGCGGGGCCGGCGCACCCTTCGGGTCACCGCCGATGGTGGGCGCGAGGTCCGCGAGCAGCACGCGCGGCCCTGACACGCGGCCGGACAGCACAGGCACGCGCGGACGGGTGTCGTAGGTCATCGCAGCCCTCAGCTTGCTTTCACCCACGGTCGCATCGTCGGTGACCACGTTCCAGACGCCCCCGCGTTTGGCGACCTGACCCTTGAGCACGAAGGCATGGGTGCTGGGCAGCGTGACGCCCAGCGCGTCGCCCACGGCGGCGAGCGAACTGCCCGAGACGCGGAACAGCCCGCGCATGTCCGAGAGCTTGAACACGTCCGTCACCGTGCCCTCGAAGTTGAGCGCCGCCTTGCCGGCCTTGAGGTCGAGTTGCACCGGCACGGGCACCGCATCGCCTCCCTCGCGCAAGAGCGGCGCAATGCCCGCGCTGCGCAGCCTGGCGGTCAGGTGGGCCGGTCCGTACGTGCCTTCCGCGCTGGCAATCAGGCCGCGCAACGCGGTGGGCAAGCGCTGCGGCCCCGCGGGCGCTCCCTCGGACAACTGCAGCTTCGCGGTGATGTTGGCCTTGAGCGGTGCGTCGACGAATGTCAACTCGCCTTGCAGCACCCGAAGCTCGCTGACGGTGGGCAAGGCTGAGCGTTTGGCGTCGTCGGTGGAGGGCTGCTGCCTTGCCGGGTCACCAAAAGCCCATGAGGCCCGGCCATCGGCGAGGCGTTCCGCGTGCACGACCAGCGTGTCGGCATGCAGCAGGTCAATGTCCAGCGGCGCCCCGCGGCGGGCACGCCAGAGGTCACCGTAGGACAGGTGCATCTCGGCGTGCCTGGCATGCAGGAAGTAAGGCTGGCTGCTCCAATCGGGCGCCGCGATCTGCAACGCGGGCACCGTGACCTTCAGCGCACCGAGGAAGCGCACCGTGGCGCGTTCCTGTGCATCCTTGCCCAGTTGCACGTCACGCCGCAGTGCCTTGCTCAATGCCCGTTCCACCGGCGCGGCAAGGAAAGGCCACCCCGCCACCTCGCACGCTGCCACGCCGACCACCACCCCAGACAGCAGGGCGGCGGCGATGAGCCAGCCCCTGTGGCTGCGCCGCGAGGATGGTTTCATGAGCGTCTCCAGCAGGTTGCGCTGAGACGACCTTAGGGCAGCCGCGCGGGTTTCCCTATCGGTGGCAGCCGGCTGGCGCTGTGGGGGATCTCCTACGGCGCAGGGTCAAGGGCTGGTGACGGTGATGTCGACGCGGCGCGCTTCGCGCGGGTCGGCTCCCCCGGTGGTGAGCTCGGGCTTGCTCAACTGCAGCTGCGCAGTGGCCACGCCGTTCGCTTCGAGCGCGTGCTGCACACGCTGTGCACGGCGCTTGGCCAGCTCCGCATTGGCCGCGGCATCGCCCGATGCATCGTGAAAGCCCGAGATGAGAACGCGGGCCTGCGCATCCTGGCGGGCCGCATCGGCCACGCGCACGAGCACCTCGTCGGCCTGCGGCGGCAAGCTGTCCTGGCCCAGCTCGAAGTACACGCGCTGCACTGCGCCCACGACCGACGCCGTGGCCACCGGCGCAGCGGCCGGCTTGTGCAGTTGGCGGTACAGCACAAGCCCGATCACACCGGCGACCACGAACCCGAGAAGGGCCAGCACCACACCCAGCGCGTAGCCCTGAACTTCGTCGTCTTGTGCACTCATTGCAACTCCTTGAAGCGGAAAATCATTCTAGAGTTGCAGGCCATGAACCTCGTCGAGCCCCTGCTTCCCTTGTCGCCGGAACGCGAGCCCGCGCACCTGCTGGCCCAGACCCGCGCAGCTTGGGGCGGGCACCGCGATCTGTGGGTGTTCGGCTATGCCTCGCTGATCTGGCGGCCCGAGTTCGAATCGGTGGAGCAGCGCCCGGCGCGTGTGCACGGCTGGCACCGGGCACTGGAGATGCGCTCGCGCATCAACCGCGGCACGCCCGAGTTCCCTGGCCTGGTGTTCGCGCTGGTGGGCGGTGGTTCGTGCCAGGGCATGGTCTACCGCATTGCGCGAGATCGGGTCGAAGATGAACTGCCACGGTTGTGGGCGCGCGAGATGCCCAACAGCGTCTACGACCCGCGCTGGCTGGCCTGCCGCACGGCGCAAGGCGAGGTCAACGCGCTGGCCTTCACCCTGAGCCGCCACAGCCCCAACTACACCGGCCCGATGGACGACGCGCACCTGGTGCAGGTGCTGCGCCGCGCCAGCGGCCGCTATGGCACCACGCTGGCCTACCTGCTGGAGACGGCCAAGGCTTTGGCCGCGCACGGCATACGCGACAGGAAGATCGAGCGGCTGGTGGCGCTGGCGCGCCGGCATGCGCTGGCGCCGTGACCTGTGGTTCTAGCGTGCTTCGCGGTACAGCATCTGCTGCTGGGCGACGCGCACGCGCGCGAGGTCGTCTTCGGTGTCCACATCGAGCAGCACGCCGGGGTCGTCGACCTCCACGCCCTGCGAGGGGTAGCGCGCCAGCAGGCGGCGCGCGCCTTCGTCACCGGTGAGCATCACCAGCTCGGAATACAGCTCGGCTGCAAAGCCCACCGGGTGCCCGCGCCGGCCACGGTACTGCGCGTAGGCCACCGGGTGGCTCTCCAGCGCGCTGGCGACGGCGTTCAAGGTGCGCGTCTGCACCATGGGCATGTCGGCAGGCAGGATGAGCCAGCCCGAGGCATCCGAGCGCGCCGCCACGCCAGCGGCAATCGAATAGCCCATGCCGAGCCCGCGGCTGGCGGCCGATGTGACGGCGGGCAGCACCACCACGTCGCGCGTGGCCACATGGCGGCTCACGAGTTCGACCAGCGGCTCGGTCGTCACCACCAGCACGGGCAACTCGGTGGCCAGTGCATTGGAGATCGTGGTCGCGAGCACCGTGGACGCACCCAGGGCCTGCATCAGCTTGTGCTGGAACCCCTGGAAGCGCGACCCCTGGCCCGCTGCCAACACGACGACTGCCGGCCGTGAACTCATTCGGCCTACCCCCTTTTGTTGTGTCTCATCGGTACCCCCACATGGGCCGATGACCGTGGCTTGAAGGATGGAAGCTCGCGGTCTGCGAAGATAGTGGGGGCTTCACTTAAGGCCTTCCCCGTAAGCTGTTTTATGTACAGGGATGCACTCCGATTGGAACACTCGGGTTCGACCTGAGTGCACTTTCTATACTGCCGACATGACCCACATCGCCGACCTGCGAAAGAGCTACGAACGCGCCGAACTGGACGAAGCCGCGTCGCGCAGCGACCCGCTGGAGCAGTTCGGCCTGTGGCTCCAGCAAGCGCTGGATGCCCAGGTGCCCGAGCCCAATGCCATGACGCTGGCCACCGTGGGCGAGAACGGCCGCCCCTCGACCCGCATCGTGCTGATCAAGGGCTTCGACGCGCGCGGCATCACCTGGTACACCAACTACGAAAGCCGCAAGGGGCAGGAACTGTCGGTGAACCCGTTCGCCGCGCTGCAGTTTCATTGGGTCGAACTCGAACGCGTGGTGCGCATCGAGGGCCGCGTCGAGAAGACGAGCACCGAGGAGTCGGACGCGTACTTCGCCTCGCGCCCGCTCGACAACCGCCTGGGTGCCTGGGCCTCGCCGCAAAGCCAGGTGATCGGCTCGCGCGCCGTGCTGGTGGCCAATGCCGCCAAGGTGGCGGCACGTTTCGCCCTCTCGCCGCCGCGCCCGCCGCACTGGGGCGGCTTCCGGCTGGTGCCCGAGGTGTGGGAGTTCTGGCAGGGACGCAAGTCGCGCCTGCATGATCGGCTGCGCTATCGGCGCGAGGCCGACGCGTGGGTGCGTGAGCGGCTCGCGCCCTAAGTCTGGACGTGCCGTTCCACCAGCGCGGTGAGCGCGCGCAGGAAGGCGTGGAAGTCGATCGGCTTGGTCCAGTAGTCGTCGAAGCCGGCGGCACGTGCGCGGCTCACGTCGTCGGGCATCGCATTCGCTGACAACGCGACGATGCTGCTGCCGGCCAGCGAACTTTCAGCGCGCAGGCGGCGCAGCACCTCGAAGCCGTCGATGTCGGGCAGTTGCATGTCGACCAGCACCGCGTGGGGTGTGCTTCTTCGCGCCATCTCCACGCCGGTGAGGCCGTCGACCGCAACCGTCAAGGCCACATCCGGGCGCATGGCGACGAGCTCTTGCACGAGCAGCACGTTGACGGGGTTGTCTTCGATGTAGAGCAGGTTCAGGCGTGCCGACGGCGCTGCCTCGATCGAGTCGGGATGGAAGCCGCTCAGCGGAGCATGGTCGGAGCGCTCGCTCGGCGCCTCGGCGGGCAGCGTCACGCGGAACTCGCTGCCGCGGCCGGGTTCACTCGCCACGCTCACGTCGCCCCCCATCAGGCGCACGAGGTGGTGCACGATGGCCAGGCCGATGCCGGTGCCCTGGATGGGCCCACGCTCCGCGCCCAGGCGGTTGAAGGGCTGGAAGAGCTGCGCGCACTGCTCGGGCGTGAGGCCGCGGCCGCTGTCGCGCACGCTCACCACCCAGGCCGGCCCACCCTTGTGTTCGCCGGCGTAAGACGACACCCACACATCGCCGTTGGGGCGGTTGTACTTGATGGCGTTGCTCAGCAGGTTGGAGAGGATCTGCCGCACCCGCCGCGGGTCGGCGCGCACCCAGCCGGAGAGCGGCTGCGCGTGCACCGTCACGCCGGCCTGCGTGGCCTGGAGCTGCGTCCACTGCAGCACGTCGTCGAGCGAGGCTTGCAGCGACACCGCCTCGTCGGCCAGGGGCAAGGCATCCGACTCGATGGTGGCGAGGTCGAGCACGTCGTCGATCAGCGCCAGCAGGTGCAGGCCGGCCGAATGGATGCGGTCGACGCGCTGGCGCTGCTGCAGGCTGGGCGCATCGGAGGCGTCGTTGAGCAGCAGCTGCGCGAAACCCAGCACGGCGTTGAGCGGCGTGCGCAGCTCATGGCTCATGCGTGCGAGGAACTGGCTCTTGGCCTGGCTGGCCTGCTCGGCCGCCGCCTTGTCGCGCAGGGCCTGCTCGGCGCGGCGGCGCTCGGTGATGTCCCAGGTCACGCCGACCATGCGCTCCGGCTCGCCCTGGGCATCGCGCTTGACGAGCCCGCGCGTGGACAGCCAGCGCACCGAGCCGTCGGGGAAGACGACGCGGAACTCGTTCTCGTAGTTGTCGCTGTCGCGGCCTGCACGCGCCTTGTTGCGGTTGATGAGTTCCAGGTCGTCGGGGTGGTAGGCCGCGTAGCGGCGGTCGTCGGGTGGTGTCTCGGGGCCGACGGGCAGGCCGCGCAGGCGGTACATCTGCGCATCCCACTTGGCCTTGCCGGTGCGCAGGTCGCGCTCCCAGGTGCCGATGCCGGCCGCTTCGGCCGCGAGGCGGGCGCGCTCCTGCGTCTGGCGCAACTCGCTCTGCGCGCGCTGCAGGCTGGTGATGTCGAGGTTGACGCCGAAGGCCAGCTCGCGCCCGGCCAGCACCTCGCGCCGCGACCACGAAGCCACCCAGCGCACCACGCCGTTGGGCCGCACGATGCGGAACTCGGCATGCAGTCCCTGC
>NZ_DASSRA010000499.1:0-2071 GCF_035702065.1 Rhizobacter sp. | reverse complement strand
GGCGCGAGCGCGAGTTCCTGCTGGGGCGGGCGCGCGAGATGCTGAACTGAGATCTGCCCTGGCTCAGGCCGGGATCCACAACGCCGGCAGCGCCGGCACGCCGCGCAGGATGCGCGCCAGCGAACCATCGGCCACCAGCGCGGTGGCGCGCTCGATCTCCGGGGCGAGGTAGCGGTCCGTCGGCATCGGCGGGCAGGTGCTGCGCAGCAGCGCGTGCACGGCTTCCAGCGCCGCCGAGCTGCGCAGCGGACGCAGGAACTCGATGCCTTGCGCCGCCGCGAGCAGCTCGATGCCCAGGATGTGCGAGACGTTGTGGATCATGGCCTGCAGCCGCCGCGCGGCGAAGGTGGCCATGGACACGTGGTCTTCCTGGTTGGCCGAGGTGGGCAGGCTGTCGACGCTGGCCGGGTGGGCGAGCGACTTGTTCTCCGAGGCCAGCGCCGCGGCCGTCACATGGGCGATCATGAAACCCGAATTGAGGCCCGCGTCGGCCGACAGGAAGGGCGGCAGGCGCGACACGCCGCTGTCGATCAGCATCGCGATGCGGCGCTCGGCGATGGCGCCCACCTCGGCGATCGCCACCGCCATCGCGTCGCAGGCCAGGGCCACCGGCTCGGCGTGGAAGTTGCCACCGGAGATGAGCGTGCCGCCTTCGTCGCTGCTGAACACCAGCGGGTTGTCGGTCACCGCGTTGGCTTCGCGCACCAGCACCAGGGCCGCGTGGCGCAGCTGGTCGAGGCAGGCGCCCACCACCTGCGGCTGGCAGCGCAGGCTGTAGGGGTCTTGCACGCGGTCGTCACCTTCCAGGTGCGAGTGGCGGATCTCGCTGCCGGCCAGCAGCGCGCGGTAGTACTGCGCCACGTCGATCTGGCCCGGCTGGCCGCGCAGGGCGTGGATGCGCGGGTCGAAGGGGCCGTCGCTGCCGCGGGCGGCGTCGACGGTGAGGGCGCCCACCACGAGCGCGGCTTCGAGCACGGGCTCGAAGCTGAGCAGGGCGTGCAGCGCGAGGGCGGTGGAGGTCTGCGTGCCGTTGATGAGGGCCAGGCCTTCTTTGGCTGCGAGTTGCAGTGGCGTGATGCCGGCTTCTTTCAGCAGCGGTGCTGCGGGCACCCGCTTGCCGTCTTGCAGCATCTCGCCTTCGCCCATCAGGGCCAGCGTCATGTGGGCGAGCGGGGCGAGGTCGCCGGAGGCGCCGACGGAGCCTTGCGAAGGCACGTAGGGGATGAGGCCGGCGTTGTGCACGGCGAGCAGGGTGTCGACCACCTCTTCTCTGACGCCCGAATGGCCGCGGGCGAGGCTTGAGGCCTTGAGGGCGAGCATCAGGCGGATCACCGGTGGGGCGAGGGGTTCGCCGATGCCCACGGAGTGGGAGCGGATGAGGTTGAGCTGGAGGGTGTCGAGCTGGTCTTCGCTGATGCGGGTGGAGGCGAGTTTGCCGAAGCCGGTGTTGACGCCGTAGGTGGGGTCTGGGCTCTTGGCGGCTCTCTGAACGATGGCGGCGCTGGCGCGGATGGTGGCGCGGGCGCTTGGGTCCAGCGCGAGGGTTTGCGTGGTGGCGTGGAGGGACTGGAGGTCTTCCAGGGTCAGGGCGCCGGGGGTGAGGGGTTTGGTGGGCATGGTTGTGTGTTTGGGTCAGTGATGGGGTGCCGCTTCGCGTGGATCGTTCTTCCTACTTCGTGCGGGTGCGCCGGGAGTCCGCCCCGGCGGGCGGGTCACTTTCATTTGTCGCGCCAAATGAAAGTAACCAAAGCAAAGGCGCTCTTCACATGGCCGAACTGCGTGGCCTCAAGTCTCCTCGGCCGGTCCTCGCCGTGCCACAGGATCGGCCGCACATCTGCTGCGACAGCACTACTCATCGCCTCGCCTCGCTTCGCTTCGGCTGGATCACGGCAAAGCGAAGCGAGCCGAGACACGAAGCCGAAGGCGAGCCTTCTCTTGGGCCCCTTGGTGAGCCGTCGAGCAGCGCAGGGCTTGGGGGCTGCGTGCGCCAGCACGCTTCGTCCTCTGACTTCGCGCCGCCTGTCTGAACGCAGCGGCCACAGGCCGCGTAGTGAGTTGGGCGCGAGCCCCC
>NZ_DASSRA010000498.1:0-18789 GCF_035702065.1 Rhizobacter sp. | reverse complement strand
CTGGAAACCATTCGCCTGGCGTTGACCGCCGCGGAAACCGGCCACATCGTGTTCGGCACGCTGCACACGTCCAGCGCCGCCAAGACGGTCGACCGCGTGGTCGACGTGTTCCCTGCGGCCGAAAAGGAAATGGTCCGCGCGATGCTCTCCGAATCGCTGGTGGCCGTGATCTCGCAGACCCTGTGCAAGCTCAAGGACGGCAGCGGCCGCGTGGCCGCGCACGAGATCATGCTGGGTACCGCGGCCATCCGCAACCTGATCCGCGAGAACAAGATCGCCCAGATGTACTCGTCGATCCAGACCGGCAACAACATGGGCATGCAGACGCTCGACCAGAACCTCGCTGACCTGGTTCGCCGCAACATCATTTCTCCCGCCGAGGCGCGTGCCAAGGCCAAGTTCCCGGAAAACTTCCCCGGCTGATCCGAGCCTTGCGCAACCCGAGCGAGGGCTCACGTGAAGAAACTGTTCGATCGACTCAAGCGCAGCCCTGGCGCCGCGGTGGGCGAGGCGGTCGACAGCCACCCGGCCGATTCCGGCTTCTTTTCCACCCAGTTCTCCGACCGCCCCGACGAGGTGCAGACGCTGGCCACCTGGGCCTCGCGTGCCAAGGAAGTGGGTGCGCAACCGCTCGATCGAAAGCAGGCCGAACCGCTGTTCGCCAAGCTCTGGGGCGCCGACCGGTACGTGGCGGCGTTGAGCCCCGACGAACTCGCGCGCATGAGCCAGTACCTGCAGTTCGTGACGGTGCCGGCCAATCAGGAAGTGATCGGCCAGGACGAGCAGGGTGACTACATGCTGATCGTGCTCGACGGCACGCTCGCAGTCGACCGCGTGCAACCCTGGGGCGGGCGGGCGCGCCTGGCCGAGGCGCGCGCCGGCGACATGCTGGGCGAGATGTCTCTGCTCGACGCGGGGGCCCGCTTCTCGGCCTGCACGACGCTCACGCCCTGTACCCTGGCGGTGGTAGATGCGCAGCGTCTGGATGAGATGATCATGTTCGAGCCGCGGTTGGGCCTGGCCTTGTTGGCCTCGCTGTCGCGGCGCCTGTCGCTCCGGTTGCGACAGGTGAGTGCAAGGCTGAGTGCTCTGCTGTCGAGCAACTGACGGCCCCGCGCCGAGAGAGAGAAGGACATCATGGAAAGAGACCAAGCATCCAAGTTCGTCAACGACCTGCTGCGCCTCATGGTGTCGCGCAACGGGTCCGACTTGTTCCTCACGGCCGACTTCCCGCCGGCCATCAAGGTCGACGGCAAGGTGACCAAGGTGTCGCCGCAGCCGCTGACCAGCCAGCACACGCTGGCGCTCACGCGCTCGGTGATGAACGACAAGCAGGCGGCCGAGTTCGAGCGCACCAAGGAGTGCAACTTCGCGATCTCGCCGCAGGGCATCGGCCGCTTCCGCGTCAACGCCTTCGTGCAACAGGGCCACGTCGGCCTGGTGTTGCGGACCATTCCGCAAACCCTGCCGACCATCGACAGCCTGAACCTGCCGCAGGTGCTGAAGGACGTGACCATGACCAAGCGTGGCCTGGTCATCTTCGTGGGCGCCACCGGCTCGGGCAAGAGCACCTCGCTGGCGGCCATGGTCGATTACCGCAACGAGAACTCGCACGGCCACATCATCACCATCGAAGACCCGGTCGAGTTCGTGCACCCGCACAAGAACTGCATCGTGACCCAGCGCGAGGTGGGGCTCGACACCGAAGGCTGGGAAGCGGCGCTGAAGAACACGCTGCGCCAAGCGCCCGACGTGATCCTGATGGGCGAAATCCGCGACCGCGAGACCATGGAGCACGCCGTGGCCTTCGCCGAAACCGGCCACCTGTGCATGGCCACGCTGCACGCCAACAGCGCCAACCAGGCGCTCGACCGGATCATCAACTTCTTCCCCGAAGAGCGGCGCGCCCAGCTGCTGATGGACTTGTCGCTCAACCTGAAGAGCCTGGTCTCGCAGCGCCTGCTGCCGCGCCAGGAAGGCCGCGGCCGGATCGCGGCGGTGGAGATTCTGCTCAACACGCCGCTGATCTCCGACCTGATCTTCAAGGGCGAGGTGGCCGAGATCAAGGAGATCATGAAGAAGAGCCGCGAGCTCGGCATGCAGACCTTCGACCAGGCGCTCTTCGACCTCTACGAGAACCACCTCGTGACCTACGAAGACGCGCTGCGCAACGCCGACTCGGTGAACGACCTGCGGCTGCAGATCAAGCTGCACAGCAACCGCGCGCGTTCGACCGACCTGTCCGCCGGCACGGAACACCTCACCATCGTCTGATCGCGCAGCACGCGCGCACGGCCTCGCTCCGTCGAGGCCGTTTTCATTTCCGAAGGATGAAGCCATGACCAAGACCTACGACCCCGTTCCCTCCAAGCGTGTCGCCTTCATCGGCCTGGGCGTGATGGGCTACCCGATGGCGGGCCATTTGCAGCGCGCCGGCCACCAGGTCACCGTCTACAACCGCACGGCGGCCAAGGCGGCGCAGTGGGTCGGCGAGTACGGTGGATCGAGCGACTCCACGCCCGAAGCCGTGGCGCGCGATGCCGACATCGTGTTCGCCTGCGTGGGCAACGACGCCGACCTGCGCAGCGTGACGGTCGGCGAGCGCGGCGCCTTTGCCGGGATGAAGCCGGGCGCCGTCTTCGTCGACCACACCACCGCCTCGGCCGAGGTCGCGCGCGAACTGGCTGCCGAAGCGCGTGCACGTGGCCTGGAGTTCATCGACGCGCCGGTCTCCGGAGGCAACCTGGGCGCCATCAACGGCGCGCTCACGGTGATGTGCGGCGGCGATGCCGCGGCCTTCGCCGCCATGCAGCCGGTGGCCATGGCCTTCTCCAAGGCCGTCACCTTGCTGGGCGACAGCGGCGCGGGGCAGCTGGCCAAGATGGTCAACCAGATCTGCATCGCCGGCCTGGTGCAGGGCCTGGCCGAGGCCATTGCCTTCGGCCAGAAGGCGGGCCTGGACATGAAGGCCGTGCTGGGCGTCATCGGCAAGGGTGCGGCCCAGAGCTGGCAGATGGACAACCGCGGCCCGACCATGGTCGACGGCAAGTTCGACTTCGGTTTCGCCGTCGACTGGATGCGCAAGGACCTGGGCCTGGTGCTCGACGAGGCCAGGCGCAACGGCGCGCGCCTGCCGGTGACGGCCCTGGTCGACCAGTTCTACGCCGACGTGCAGGCGCTGGGCGGCCAGCGCTGGGACACCTCGAGCTTGATCAAGCGCCTCGGCTGAGGCGCTGGTCGCTCACGGCCGCGGGCCAGTGGTCGAGGCCTTGGGCGCGGTGTTCGGGTCGATCTCGGCCAGTTCGGCTTCGCTGATCACTTCCATCACCCGCACCACCTTCTGCACGCCGCCGATGCTGCGGGTGAGGTTCACGGCGCGGTCGGCCTCGCGTTCGGTCACGCGGCCCATCAGGTAGACGATGCTGCGCTCGGTGACCACCTTGAAGGCGTTGGCCGAGATGTCGCCGGCGTCGACCAGCGTGGCCTTCACCTTGCTCGTGACGAGCGCGTCGTTGGAGCGGTTGCTCAGTGAGCTGGCGGTGCCCACCACGAGCTCGTTGACCGTGGCGCGCACGTTGTCGAGCCGGCCCAAGCCTTGCTCGATGGCAGCCTTGTTCTCTTCCGTCGGCACCTCGCCGGTGAGCAGCACGATGCGGTTGTAGCTGGTCACGTTGACGTGGCCGCGGTCGCCCAGCACCTCGCGGATGCGGGTGTTGGCCTTCAGCTCGATGGACTGGTCGTCGATCTGTGCGCCGGACGAGCGGCGGTCGGTCGCGAGCAGCGTGCCGCCAACCACCGCGCCACCCACCAGCACGGCAGCGCAGCCCGAGAGGGCGGCGGTGGCGGTCACCAGCGCGCCGATCACGGCCACGCTGCGCAAGCGATCGAAGGGCATCGCGCGGGAAGTCGTTCGAGTCATGTGTTTTCCTGTTCTCCTAGCAGTTGCAGGTCCACTGCGTCGCACAGGCAATGCAGCGCGAGGATGTGGACCTCCTGAATGCGCGCGGTGCGCTCGTGGGGCACGCAGATGTGCACGTCGGTCTCGGTGAGCAGCTCGTTCATCTTGCCGCCACCTCGGCCGGTGAGGGCGATCACCGTCATCTCCTTGCTGCGCGCGGCCACCACAGCCTTCAGCACGTTGGCCGAGTTGCCGCTGGTGGTGATGGCAATCAGCACGTCGCCCGGTTGGCCGAGCGCCTGCACCTGCTTGGCGAAGATGTCGTCGAAGCTGTAGTCGTTGCCGATGGCGGTGAGGATGGAGGTGTCGGTGGTCAGCGCGATGGCCGCGAGGCCGGGCCGCTCACGCTCGAAGCGGCCGATGAACTCGGCGGCGAAGTGCTGCGCGTCGCTGGCCGAGCCGCCATTGCCGCAGGCCAGCACCTTGCCGCCGGAGGTGATGCTGCCGACCACCGCGCTCACCGCGTCGGCGATGGGGCGCGAGAGGATCTCGGCGGCCGCGTACTTGAGGTCGGCGCTGTCGAAGAACTGCTGCTGTATGCGTTGTTCAAGCATGGGCATGGATGATATGACACCGATCTTCGGGGGCGGGTTCCCCGCGCGTGGTGCTGTGTTCAGTCGGCCGAGAACGCCGCGCGAAGCCATTGCAGCTGACCGCCCTCGATGGTCACCACGTCGAAGCGGCAGGGCGGCGGCGAGGCGAACTGCAGCAGGTAGTGCTGCGCCGCATAGATGACACGGCGTTGTTTCGACAGCGTGACGCTGGCGGCCGCGCCCCCGTGGCTGGCGTTGCGCCGGGCGCGCACTTCAACGAACACCAGCGTGCCATCGCGCTCGCGCACAATCAGGTCGACCTCGCCGCCGCGGGCGCGCGGGCCGGCGGCCACCCGATAATTGCGCTGCACGAGCTTCAGGCCCTGGCTCGTCAAATGGGCCAAGGCCTGCGCTTCCGCTTCATCCCCCGTTCCCTTTGTCGTCAGCCCTGCCGTGACCATTGCTTCCTCGTTGATGCTGCAAGCGGCCCAGGCGGCCGCCGGTGCGCAGCAGTATCCCGCAGGGGCGCTGTACGTCGTCGCCACGCCCATCGGCAACCTGGCCGACCTGAGCCTGCGGGCCATCCATGTGCTCGCGCTGGTTGACGCGGTGGCCTGCGAAGACACGCGCCACAGCGCGCCCCTGCTGCGCCACCTGGGGCTGGACAAACCGTTGCTCGCCGTGCACGAACACAACGAGCGCGAGGCCGCCGGCGCCGTGCTCGCGCGGCTGGCCGCCGGCGAGCGCGTGGCCTACGTCAGCGATGCCGGCACACCGGCCGTCAGCGACCCGGGTGCGGCGCTGGTGGCCGCGTGCCGTGCAGCGGGCTACCGTGCGGTGCCGGTGCCCGGTGCGAGCAGTGCGCTCGCCGCGCTGTGTGTGGCTGGCGACACCATCGCCGCCGGCTTCTCGTTCGTGGGCTTTCTGCCGCCCAAGGGCGGCGACCGTTCCCACGCGCTGCAGGCAGTGGCCGATCGCGCCGACGCACAGGTGCTGTTCGAGGCGCCACACCGCATCGCCGCGTTGCTGCAGGGGCTGGCCGATGCGATGCCCGAACGGTCCGTCACCGTGTGCCGTGAGCTGACCAAACAGTTCGAGTCGGTCGAGACGATGCCGGCCGCGACCTTTCCTGCCTGGTTGGCCGCCGATGCGAACCGCTCGCGCGGCGAGTTCGTCGTTGTCGTGCATGCCCGACCGGCGCAGGCGGCTGGCGACGACGAAGCCGCCCACGACCGCACGCTGCGTTCGCTGATGGCGGCGTTGCCGCTCAAGCAGGCCGTGGCCCTCGCGGCCGAGCTCACCGCCGCGCCGCGCAATGCGCTCTATGCGCGTGCGCTGGCTCTGAAGGCGCAGGGCGGCGACCCGGCCTGACGCCGGTCGCGGTGCCGAAGGGGCTTTTCCCGCCCCGCTGGCGCGGGCCCACTCCTACACTGGTTCGATGATCTCCCGCGAACCCACCCTCGAGCGTCTGGCGGTCGCCAGGTCGCTGCTGCTCGAACCCTTCGGCCTGACCGACGCCACGCTCTCGCGGGCGCTGGCCACCATCGCCGAGCACCGCATCGACGACGCGGACCTGTACTTCCAGTACACGCGCAGCGAAGGCTGGAGCCTGGAGGAAGGCATCGTCAAGTCGGGCAGCTTCGGCATCGACCAGGGTGTGGGCGTGCGCGCGGTGGCGGGCGAGAAGACGGCCTTTGCCTACTCCGACGACATCTCCGAGGCCGCGTTGCTCGACGCGGCGCAGACCGTGCGCACCATCGCCGCGGCGGGCCAGAGCCGCAGCGTCAAGATCCCGGCGAAGCATCGCGTGGCCGAGAGCCGCGTGCTGTACGCACCGATGGACCCGATCACCACGCTCGACAGCACGCAGAAGGTGGCGCTGCTCGAAAAGGTCGAGAAGCTCGCCCGCGCCAAGGACCCGCGCGTCAAGCAGGTGATGGCCGGCGTGGCCGCCGAGTACGACGTGGTGCTGGTGGCGCGCGCCGATGGCACGCTGGCCGCCGACGTGCGCCCGCTGGTGCGCCTGTCGGTCACCGTGATCGCCGAGCAGACCGTTGGCGGCGAAGTGCGCCGCGAAGTGGGCAGCGGCGGCGGCGGCGGGCGCTTCGGCCTCGGCTACTTCCACGACAGCATGATCGAGAGCTACGTGAACGACGCGGTGAAGGCCGCGCTCACCAACCTCGAGTCCCGCCCCGCCAAGGCCGGTGAGATGAGCGTGGTGCTCGGCCCCGGCTGGCCCGGCGTGCTGCTGCACGAAGCCGTGGGCCATGGGCTCGAAGGCGACTTCAACCGCAAGGGCTCGAGCGCCTTCAGTGGCCGCATCGGCCAGCGCGTGGCGGCCAAGGGCGTGACCGTGCTCGACGACGGCACCATCCCCGACCGCCGTGGCTCGCTCAACGTCGACGACGAAGGCAATGCCAGCCAGCGCAACGTGCTGATCGAAGACGGGATCCTGAAGGGCTACATCCAGGACTCGATGAACGCCCGCCTGATGGGCGTGGCCCCCACCGGCAACGGCCGGCGCGAGAGCTATGCCGCCGTGCCCATGCCGCGCATGACGAACACCTACATGCTGGGTGGCGACAAGACCAGGGAAGAAATCATTTCGAGCCTCAAGCGCGGCCTCTACGCCACCAACTTCGGTGGCGGCCAGGTCGACATCACCAGCGGCAAGTTCGTGTTCTCGGCCTCCGAGGCCTTCTGGGTCGAGAACGGCAAGATCCAGTACCCGGTGAAGGGCGCCACCATCATCGGCAACGGCCCCGACGCCCTCACGCGCGTCAGCATGATCGGCAACGACATGAAGCTTGACACCGGTGTCGGTGTTTGCGGCAAGGAAGGCCAGAGCGTGCCGGTGGGTGTCGGCCAGCCGACGCTGCGCATCGACCGGCTGACGGTGGGCGGAACCGCTTAGCGGCCCGCCGCGAGCATCACGGCGCCGGCGCTGCGCGCGATCTCCGCGCGCAACTGGTTCGTGACCAGCCCGTCGGCCTCTGCCAGCAGAGCCACGGGAGCGTCGCGCAGCTCGTCGGTGACGAGACCATCGGCCTCCACCAGGCGAGCCACCTCGTCGTAGCCGGGCGTCGCAGCGGAGCTGGCGGTGGCCAACGCCAGCGAGGCCAGACCGAGGCTCAGGGTGCGAATCAGATGGGTGCGGTTCATGGCAGGTTCCCTCGTGAGTTGCGGGCGGATGGCGCATGGCCCCCGGTGAACCCATGCTAGGCAGGCCCCATGGCAGCGAACAGGAACAAGCGCACGCTTCGCTTCTCGCAACACTTGGTAAGCGTGCACTCAGTCGGCCCGGCCGTTGAAAACTGCGCGCTTGACGGCCCGACCGGGCGCCGTGCTACATTCGCGGCCATGCGTTTCGCCAGCTTCTTCTTTGCCTACTTTTGGTTCTCGCACCGCACCGGCGGAGGAGAGGCGAGCGCGTAGGCTGACAACAAACGCACCGAACTCACCAAACCGCCGGGATACCCCGGCGGTTTTTTTTTGCCCCATCCGATTCCACACACCACAGCGAGGAGAGCCCGAATGAATGCCAAGTCCGCCAGCGCCGCAGAGGGTTGGTATGCGCCCGTCGACAAGACAGGCCAGACCGACGACGAAAGGATCAAGGACGTGATGCCTCTGCCACCCCCCGAGCACCTGGTGCGCTTCTTCCCCATTCGCGGCACGGCTGCCGAGACGCTGATCGCCGAGACCCGCCAGCGCATCAAGCACATCATGGCCGGCAAGGACGACCGCCTGCTGGTCATCATCGGCCCCTGCTCCATCCACGACCCGGCCGCCGCTGTCGACTACGCCCGCCGCCTGCGCGAGCAGCGCGAGAAGTACGCCGGCACGCTGGAGATCGTGATGCGCGTCTACTTCGAGAAGCCGCGCACCACCGTCGGCTGGAAGGGCCTGATCAACGATCCCTACCTCGACGAGAGCTACCGCATCGACGAAGGCCTGCGCATCGCGCGCCAGCTGCTCACCGAGATCAACCGCCTGGGCGTGCCGGCCGGCAGCGAGTTCCTCGACGTGATCTCGCCGCAGTACATCGGCGACCTGATCAGCTGGGGCGCCATCGGCGCGCGCACCACCGAGAGCCAGGTGCACCGCGAACTGGCTTCGGGGCTGTCGGCGCCGATCGGTTTCAAGAACGGCACCGACGGCAACATCCGCATCGCCACCGACGCCATCCAGGCCGCGGCGCGGCCACACCACTTCCTCTCGGTGCACAAGAACGGCCAGGTGGCCATCGTCGAGACCAAGGGCAACAAGGACTGCCACGTGATCCTGCGTGGCGGCAAGACACCCAACTACGACGCGGCGAGCGTCGAGTCCGCCTGCAAGGAACTGGAAGCTGCCAAGCTCCCGGCCACGCTGATGGTTGACTGCTCGCACGCCAACAGCAGCAAGCAGCATGAGCGCCAGATCGATGTGGCGCGCGACATCGCGGCACAGATCGGCAGCGGCTCGCGCCGCATCTTCGGCGTGATGGTCGAGAGCCACCTCAAGGCCGGTGCGCAGAAGTTCAGCGCCGGCAAGGACGACCCCGCCAAGCTCACCTACGGCCAGAGCATCACCGATGCCTGCATCGGCTGGGACGATTCGCTGAGTGTGCTCGACACCCTCAGCGCGGCCGTCAAGGCGCGCCGAGGCTGATAGGCGTCACTCGGCGTCGCGCGCGAGCCGCTCGCTCTTCCAGTAGACGTCGTCACCGCCCAACCCATCGAGGTTGGCGCGGTTGAGCACGCGGGCCAGCACGAAGAGCAGGTCCGAGAGCCGATTGAGGTACTGGCGCGGCTCGGCGCGCACCTTCTCCACGGCGGCCAGCGCCACCACCGCGCGCTCGGCGCGGCGCGCCACGGTGCGGCCCACGTGGGCGATGGCGGCGCTGCGCGTGCCGGCTGGGAGGATGAACTCCTTCAGGCGCGGCAGTGCGGCGTTGTGGTGAGCCAGCGCCTCGTCGAGGCGCAGCACCGCATCGGCCTTCAGCAGCTCGTAGCCGGGAATCGACAGCTCGCCACCCAGGTTGAAGAGCTCGTGCTGGATCACCACCAGCAGCTCGCGCACCTCATCAGGCAGCGGTTCGGCGAGCAGCACGCCGAGCTGCGAGTTCAGCTCGTCCACATCGCCCATGGCCTGGATGCGCAGGTGGTCCTTGGGGACGCGCGTGCCGTCGCCGAGGCCGGTGGTGCCGTCGTCGCCGGTGCGTGTGGCGATCTGCGTGAGCCGGTTGGCCATGGGTCCGTGCCTCTTACTGCTGTTGCTGCGCGGGGGCAGCTTGCTGTTGCTGTTGCATCTGCGCGGCTTTGGCGCGCAGGGTGTACTTCTGGTACGCCGGCAGCGCGACGGCGGCCAGGATGCCGATGAAGGCGATGACCGGCAGGGCCAGCCCCAGGATCTTGACCGACGTGGGGTTGGGCGGCGGCGGCGCGCCGTAGGCGTTGGCGCCCGGCGTGCCGGCCTTGAACAGCCAGATCAGGCCGACCAGCGGGATGAAGGCCAGCAGCACCGTCCAGCCCGACCAGCCCATGTCGTGCGAGCGCTGGATCAGCAGCAGGATCGACAACACGAAGAACGGCAGGTAGGCGAGCCCCATCAGGCCGAAGAGGAGGTTCTCCGAACCGCTGAGCCCGCCGACGACACCGGCCAAGGCCAGCAAGGCGTACATCGCCAGCGTGGCAACCGTGAAGTACGCGAGGTAGCGCAAGCGCCCGATGCGTCCGCTGGCCGACCACACCTTGGGTTGCGAGAACTCGGTGACCTGGCCATGGACGTCGGACACCTCGGCGCGTGGCGGGGTGTAGGGGTTGACTGCAGACATGGAAACCTCCTCCGGTTGTGTTTGATGGACGTATGCCGCTGGCTGGTTCAGAGCTGCCTGCAAGCGACGCCGCATGGTAGCCAGCGCCCTGGGCTACAGCAACCCGGCGCGCTTGACCGCGTGGTAGCGGTTGACCAGGCTCACCGCCAGCTGCTCCGGCTCCACGTCGACCGACAAGGCATCGCCACCCACCACGCGCGCGAACGCATCGCTGCGCGCCTGCGAGAACAGGTGCGCGCCCGCCACCTCGATGGCGTGGCGGTCCTGCGTGATGGGCTGTTCGCCGATCTCGCGCAGCACGCGTTCGCGCAGGCTGGCCACCAGCACCAGGTGGCGGCTGCGCAGCAGCTTGAGCGCGGGCGTCAGCTCGGCCGCGTCTTCGTCGCGGAAGTTGGTCAGCACGATCACCAGGGCACGCTTGTGCTGCGCGCGCAGCAGGTCTTGCGCAGCCGCGAGGTAGTCGGAGTGGGTGGCGCTGGGCTCGATGTCGTAGAGCCGCGCCATCAGCGCGTTCAGCGTCGCACCGCCCTTGCGCGGCGCAAAGCGGCGCTGCTCGCCGGCCGAGTTGCCGAAGGTCATGGCACCGACCTCGTCGCCTTCCTTCAAGGCCACGTAGCTCAGCAGCATCAGTGCGTTGAGCGCCTGGTCGAAGTGGCTGCCGCCGGTGGTGGCCGCCGCGCCTTCGTCGGCACGCATGCGGCGGCCGCAATCGAGCAGGAAGATCACGCACTGGTCGCGCTCGTCCTGGAACTCGCGCACGATGGGGCGTTGGTGGCGCAGCGTGGCCTTCCAGTCGATGTGGCGGATGGGGTCGCCCTGCTTGTAGTCCGACAGCTGCTTGAAGTCGGTGCCCATGCCGCGCTTGGGATAGGTCTTGATGCCGATTTGCGCGAGACGACGGTCGCCGGCCAGCCAGGCATAGCGCGCCACCGCGGCGAAGTTCGGGTACACGTGCAGGCGCTGGCCGTCGCCGATGGTGCGCAGCAGCTCGAAGCTGCCGCCGCGCGAGCGCAGGCGCAGTTGCGTGGCGCCCAGTTGCACCGGCCCGCGCTGGCGCGGCGTCACGCGGTAGTGCAGCGCCAGCCGCGTGCCGGCCGGCAGGTGCAGGTGCTGCGGCAGGCCGTCGAAGTCGAGCCGCGGGTCGACCTCGTCGAAGAGATCGAGCGCCCACGCGAGCGGCCCCTCGTTGACCAGCGTCAGCTGCAGCACGCGCGGCACACCCAAGGCCAGCGCATCGGGCAATGCGCGCTCGGTGCGCAGCGGGTGGCGGCGCCAGGCGCGCAGCGTGAGGCCCAGGTCGGCCACGAACCACAGCACGCCCATGGCTGCGACCACCGCAGCGGCTTGTGCCACCCACGCGAGTGGCGCACCCACCGCCAGCGCCATGGCGCTGGCCACTGCGCTGGCGGCGAGCACCAGCACCGAAGCGCGGCTGGGGATGAGCTGGCGCATCGCGGCCAAGCTCAGAGGCGCGGTGCCTCGACGCTGTCGAGTGCCGCCGCCAGCAGCTCGCCGATCTCACGCCCTTCGAGCTGCGCATCGGGCGCCAGCATCACGCGGTGGCGCAGTGCCGGCAGGGCGAACTGCTTGATGTCGTCGGGCGTGACGAAGTCGCGGTTGCCCATCAGCGCGGTGGCCCGCGCGGCACGCACCAGCGCGATCGCGCCGCGCGGGCCGGCGCCCGAGGCCAGGCCCGGCCAGCTGCGCGTGCTGCGCACGATGCGCACCGCGTAGTCGAGCACCTTGTCGTCGACGCGGATGAAGGCGGCCATGCGCTGCAGCGTGAGCACCGCGCGTTCGTCGAGCACGGGCGTCAGCGCGTCGAGCGGGAACTGGTCGCCCGTCAGCTGATCGGTGGTGCGCTTGAGGATGGCGGTCTCTTCGTCGTGCGGCGGATAGCCGATGTCGATCTTGAGCAGGAAGCGGTCGAGCTGCGCCTCGGGCAGCGGGTAGGTGCCTTCGGTGTCGATCGGGTTCTGCGTGGCCAGCACCATGAAGGGCCGTGGCAGCGCGAGTGTCTGGCCTTCGAGCGTGACCTGGTACTCCTGCATCACCTCCAGCAGCGCGCTTTGCGTCTTGGCCGGCGCCCGGTTGATCTCGTCCGCCAGCAGCAGGTTCGTGAACACCGGCCCGCGGTGCACGCGCAGCGCACCCAGGCCGGCTTCGCCGCTGCGTGCGTCGAGCACCGCGTGGCCGGTGATGTCCGACGGCATCAGGTCGGGCGTGAACTGCACCCGCGCGTAGTGGAGCGCCATGGCCTTGGCCAGCGCGCGTGCCAGCAGCGTCTTGCCCAGGCCCGGCACGCCTTCGATCAGCACGTGGCCCGAGGCGACCAGCGCCACCAGGATCTGGTCGACCGCCAACTGCTGGCCGACCACGGCCTTGCCGACTTCGGTGCGCAAGGTCTGCAGCAGCTCGGCCGCGCGGCTCAGGTCGGTGGGTTTGATCTGCATGGGGTGTCCTTCTTATTTGGTGGAAGCGGTGTGGGGGCGGCGCTGCACCAGCAGGCGGCGTGCGGTTTCAAGCAATTCGAGCGTGGCGGGCAGGTCGGTGCGGCGGCGCGAGAGGCGCGTGTCGAGCGCGCGGCTGAACGCGGACGTCAAGGCGCTGGCATCCTGACCCGTCATCTTGGCGATGGCGGCGGCGCGTTGGCTGCGATCGAGCTGGTCGTAGTGGCGCACATGGCTGCGCGCGGCCGCTTCGAGCGCGCGGAACTGCGCGGCGAGCAGCGCCTCGGGCCCTTGCCGGTGAAGGAATTGCGCGGTGCCGCTGATCTGCTCGGCGATCGAGCGACGCCCGGGCGCCGGCACCGCCATCAGCGGGCCGAAGCGGCGCGCGCTGCGCCACAGGGCCAGCGCCAGCGCCAGCGCGCCGAGCACGACGACCACCCACGCCTCGCGCCATAGCCAGCGGAGGATGGGCGGGCGTGCCTCTTCGGTCACGAACCACACGTGCGCACCGGGCCCGCCCTTGAGGGCCGCGACGGCGACCAGGGCGTTGTCGCCCTTCACCACGATGCGGTTGTCGAACAGGTCAGGGGCGCGGACCACGGTGACCTGGCCACGGCCAACGGCTGCGCGCAGCACCAAGGGCCCCTTGGCGCCTTGCACCAGCCACAGCGGGTCGCTGCGCGATTGCAGCTGAGGCCCCGGGAACTCGAAGCCCGAGCCGCAGACCTTGAAGTGGCGCTTGCCGTCGGTATAGGCGGAGGGCACGGTGTCGGGCTCCACGGCGTCGGCGCAGGGCGGGGCCTTGGCGCGCAAGCCGGCCGGCGGGGGCTCCTGGTCGGCCTCGTCATCGTCTTCATCCGCATCTTCGGGCCTGCCGGGCTTGCGCGGCGGCGCCACCGGCTTGATCGGCAACCAGTCCTTGAGCTGCCGGTGCTGCAGGCTGCTCGCGTAGAGCACCAGGTGTCCGCCGCCTTCGACCCAGGCCTTGAGCCGCTGCGCGCGCTCGGGGAAGAGATCCCAGTACCACGAGCTCAGCATCAGCGTGGCCTGCGGCGGCGGCATCTGCGCGAGGTGGGTCGGTGCGGCCACGGTGCTGCCCAGGCGGCGCAGCAGCTGCTGGGTGGCGTAGAGCTCGTTCTTTGCGGCCTCGCCGCGCTCGGGCAGCGGCACTTCGACCTCGGCCCATTCGGTGCATGAGGCCACCCAGACCGCCACGACGCCCATCGCCGCGACCAGCAGGGCGCGCATCAGCCAGTCGCGCGTGCTGGGGCTCATGCGCTGGCCGGCTGCGCGGCGGGCGCAGCGGGAAGTTGAACATCGAACTCGGCGCACAAGGCCAGCACGCTGGCGGTGTCGGGCAGGCGCGCGCCGTAGACCGCGAGCTGCCAGGCCTGTACCAGCCGGCCGAAGAAGGCGCTGCGCTCGGGGGCCAGGCGCACGGCGGCCAGCGCCGCACATTCGCCTTCGGTGCTGGCGGCGCGGATCGGCACCGCATGCTGGTGCACCAGGCGCGAGAGCGCCCCGCGGTACAGCAGCGAGAGCGCGGGCCGGTGCTCGCCGCGTTGCCACAGCGCAGCGGCGGCGGCACCGATGCGCTCGGGCAGGCTCTCGGGGCGGATGTCGAGTTCGCGCACATGGCTGGGCAGCGCCGGCCCCGGGCCGCGCACCGCACCGGCGCGCACACGCACCCAGTGGCGCAGGCCGACGAGCACGGCCGCCACCGCGATGGCCGCCAGCACCCACACGACGATGCGGCCGGCCTCGGTCAGCCAGCGTGAGAAGTCGCGCAGCCAGGCCCAGAAGCCGCTTTCGGCGGTCTTCGGGTCGGGCGGCTTCTGGGTCTCGGTGTCCTTGAAACGCAGCGTCTTCTGCAGGCGGGTGCCGCCGAGGTCGCGATCCTTGCGCACCTGCTCCACCGCTTCGGTGACCTGCGCACGCGTGGGGGCCGAGGCGGGCTCGGCCGCCGCCGCGGGGCCGCCGAGCAAGGCCAAGGCGAGCAGCCAGGCATGGCTAGAACGCACGGCGGAACTCCTGCTCGATGTCCCAGGCTTCGAGCTGCACGCGGCGGTTGAGGTACATCGCAAAGCCGGCGGCCACGTAGAAGGGCTCCAGCACCGCCACCACCACGCCATAGACGGCGGCCAGGCACAGCGAGGCGCCGGGCGCGGTGTCGCTGGTCAGCCAGGTGAAGATGTCGCCTCGCAGGTCTTCGGGCGCGAACAGGAACACCAGCGCCACCACGCCCAGCATCAGCGAGGCTTCGATGTTGGCAAAGGCGAAGTGCATGCCGCCCGCCGCGCCGCGCTGGCCGCGCAGCAGCTGCGTGCGCCGCTGGCGGCGGGCCGCGCCGCGCTGGCCTTCGAGCTGGTAGATCGGCTGCGTGAAGGCGCGCCAGGGCGACAGGCGCCGCCAGAGCAGCGTGCTCGGCAACGCGCTCCACCACACGGCGCGCTGCGCGCTCCACAGGTCGGCGAAGCGCGTGTCCTGGCCGAACACCGCGCGGGCCAGCACGAAGAGCAGGCTGCGGTCGAGCCAGGGCTTGAGCCAGAAAATCAAGAGCGTGGGCAGCCAGGGCGCGATCTCCACCGTGGCCAGCGCGAGCAGCAGCACCGCCGCAAACACCGGGCCGCAGCTGCGCCACACCGAGGGCGCGTTGGCCTGCAGCAGGCGCACGCCGAGGTCGGCCGCCTCCCACATCGGGCGCGGGCGCAGCTCGACGGCGATGGCATCAACCTGCATGGGCATTCCTTGGCCGGCCTTGCCAGCCCAGGTAGGCGATGACGAGCCCCCAGCAGGCCGCGCCCACGCCGTACTTCAGCTCGGGCGGAATCCAGCGCGCCGACGACCAGAAGGCCTCCACCGCCGCGGCGATCACCAGCAGGCCGATCACGCCGTACACCACCACGATGCTGTCGCTCGCCGCCTGCGTGAGGGCCTGCAGCCGCGTGCGCCGCCCGGGCGAGAGCAGCGCGTGGCCCAGGCGCAGGCCGGCCGCGCCCGACAGCACGATGCCTGTCAACTCGAAGGCGCCGTGCGTGACCACGAAGGACCAGAAGTTATCGCCATGGCCGCGCGCCGTGAGGTAGCCCGCGATGCCGCCGATCTGCAACCCGTTGAAGACCAGGTAGAACGCGCTGCCCAGCCCGGCGAACAGGCCGCCGGCAAAGCACTGGAAGCCGATGCCGATGTTGTGCATCACGTAGAAGCCGAACATCTGCCAGTCGGTGCTGGCGTCGCGCGTGCGGCCGAAGGCGCGCGAGCCTTCGTCGTACATGCGGTCGTATTCCAGCGCCTGCTCGGCGCTCGCCAGGTGCAGGATGAAGCCCGGGTCGCGCCAGGCCGCCCAGCCTGCCGCCAGCAGCGGCACGGCGAAGAGCAGCAGGGCGGCCCACAGGTAGCCGTGGTGCGCGCGCACGCTCTGCGGGAAGTCGACCAGCACCAGCTGCTTGAGGCGCGCCACGCCGTAGTCGTGGCGGCGGTAGATCAGGCGGTGCGCGCGCTGCGTGAGTGATTCGAGCCGCTGCGTCAGGTGGATGGGGTAGGCGCGCGCCTGGGCCAGCGCCAGGTGCTCGCAGCTGCGGCGGTAGAGCGCGGCCAGGCGGGCGCCGTCGAGCGGCGCGCGCTTCTTCTGTGCGCGCTGCTTCTCGGCCTGGTCGAGCGAGGTCTCCAACTCCTGCCACAGCGGCGCGTGTGCGGCCTCGAACTGCAGCGGCGTCATCATGGTGTGCCGCCTCCGCCGCGCCGGCCGACCAGCCATTGCGCCACGCCCAGCAGCTGGCGTGTCGCATCGCCTGCACCCTGGTGGGGGGTGACCGAACGGGCCAGCTGCGCCAGCTCGTCCAGCCGCGCCGGCGTGAGCCGCGCCGCGCGGCCGGCCCAGGCGACGATGGCCGCCTGCTCGCGTGGCGCCAGCGCGCGGGCCGGCGCCAGGGGCGGCGCGTCGGGCAGCTTGCCGTGCAGGGCCACGGTGTCGCGGTAGACCACCAGCGTGCCGGCGGCGAGGTCGCCCAGGCGCTTGAAGTCGCGCCGCAGGAGCATGGCCACCAGGCCGAAGCCGTAGAGCAAGGGCAGGAAGTCGGCCGCACGCAGCAGGTTGCGTGTGATGGACGCGGCGGGTGTGACGGGCAGGCCCGAATCCATCACCACCTGCAGGCCGAACAGGCGCTTGCCCGGCGTGGCGCCGCCGCGCATCAGCTCGAAGACGACCGGGTAGAACCACTCCAGCAGGAACACGCTCACCAGCAGCAGGCCGCGGCCCATGCCGCCGAAGGCCACGGCCACCATCGCCACGACCAGGTACAGGCCGAAGCGCACGCCCAGGTCGACCATGTAGGCCAGCGCACGCGCCGCCACCCCGGCCGGCCGCAGCGAGAGCGCAATGCCCTCGGGGGTTTCGGCGGTGTACAGCGTATCGAGCGACACAGGCGTGGCGGTCAGGCCCTGATGACGATGGTGTCGGCGATGTCGTCGTGCAGGCAGCGTCGCGAGGCGCGGAAGATGCACAGCGAATCGACCAGACCGAACAGCAGGCCCAGCGCGGGCACGATGTTGAGCAGGCTGAGCAGGCAGTAGCGCAGGCCGAGCACGCGCCAAGGCGAAGCGGCCGAGCCGTCGGGCCGCACGATGCGGATGCCCAGCGCCAGCTTGCCGACGGTCTGCCCGCGCGTGGCGAGCAGGTAGCCGTTGACCACCAGCAGCAGGGCCACGTCCCACAGCGCGGTGCGCAGCTGCGGGCTCCACAGGCTTTCTTCGGCTTCGTCCCAGGGCTGCCAGGGCGTGAGCCAGCCGGCGATGAGGGTGGCGAGGATCAGCACCACGATGTCGATGAGCACGGCCGCGAAGCGGCGGCCGCGGCTGGCGAGCACCAGGCCGTCGACGGCTTCGGGCAGGTCGGCCACGGCGGCGCGTGGCGGTGCAAAGCGGCCCTCGTTGTCCACACTGCTCATCGGCTTTCCTCCCGGGGAACGTGCTCTTGTCTGGCGGATGTCGGGCTGATTCTAGGGTTGCTCCTGCGACGGCCCCGGGGTGGGGCGCGCAGAATCGGCGCACAGTACACACAGGAGACTGCCTTGAACGCCGCCCTTCCCAGCCATGTCTTGCCCAGCTTCGAGCGGCGGCCCGTGCCCGTGGCCATGCAAGAGGCCTTGAAGGCGCGCTTCGGCGAGCGCTGTTCCACGGCACTCGCGGTGCGCGAACAGCACGGCCGCGACGAGTCGCCGTTCGACGTGCCGCCACCCGACCTGGTGGTGTTCTGCGAGAGCACCGAGGAGGTCGCCTTCGTCGTGCAGCAGGCTGCCGCGCACGAGGCGCCGGTGATTCCGTTCGGCGTGGGCTCGTCGCTCGAAGGCCACCTGCTGGCCGTGCAGGGCGGTGTGAGCATCGACCTCGGCCGCATGAAGCAGATCGTCTCGCTGCACCCCGAAGACCTGACCGTCACCGTGCAGGCCGGCGTCACGCGCACGCAGCTCAACAACGAGATCCGCCACAGCGGCCTCTTCTTTCCCATCGACCCCGGCGCCGACGCGACGCTGGGCGGCATGAGCGCCACCCGCGCCAGCGGAACCAACGCCGTGCGCTACGGCACGATGCGCGAGAACGTGCTGGGCCTCACCGTCGTCACGCCGCAAGGTGAAGTGATCCACACCGGCACGCGGGCGCGCAAGTCGTCGGCGGGCTACGACCTCACGCGCCTGATGGTGGGCAGCGAAGGCACGCTGGGTGTGATCACCGAGATCACCTTGAAGCTCTACCCGCTGCCCGAGGCGATCTCGGCGGCGATCTGCAGCTTCCCGAGCGTCGACGCTGCGGTTCGCACCACCATCCAGACGATCCAGCTCGGCGTGCCCATCGCCCGCTGCGAGCTGCTCGACGTGCACGCGGTGCGCGCGGTGAACCGCCACGACAAGCTGACGCTGCGCGAATCACCGATGCTGCTGATGGAATTCCATGGCAGCGAAGCCAGCGTGAAGGAGCAGGCCGAGATCGTGCAGGAAGCGGCCAAGGACAACGGCGGCGAAGATTTCGAATGGG
>NZ_DASSRA010000497.1:0-19524 GCF_035702065.1 Rhizobacter sp. | reverse complement strand
CGGTGGAGATGCCACCCACGGTGCCGGCCGGCGCCGGGCCGTCGACGATCTCGCCCTCGGCCACCACCACGCCGATGGCGTCGCCCAGCAGCTGCGGCCTCTGGCGCGCGAGGTAGCCCTCGTAGGAGACCTGGCGGAAGGTCTTCCCCTCGCTGTCCTTGGCGCCGCGCTCGATCATCGCCTGGCGCAGCTCGTCGCGGGTCTTGAGGCCGTCGACCAGCTTGCTTTGCAGGGCCAGCTTGGCGGCCTCGCCGCCTGCCGCCGTGAGGCGCTGGGGCAGCTCGTTGATCATCGCCATCACGCTGCCGGCGGGTAGCTTGCGCGCGGTCTCCACGCCCTCGGTGTAGGTGGACCACAGGCCGTTGTAGAGGAAGGCATCGGCCTCGGCGGCAGCGGCCGAGGGCTCGTTGGCGATGAAGGGCTCGGCAAAGCTCTTGTAGGTGCCCACGCGCACGACGTTCACCGCCACGCCCAGCTTGTCGAGCGCGTCGCGGTAGTAGTTCTTGTGGCGGCCGAAGCCCTGCAGGAAGACCATGCCCATCGGGTGCAGGAACACCTCGTCGGCCTGCGCGGCCAGGTAGTACTGGCGCTGGTCGTAGCTGCCGCCCCAGGCCACCACCTGCTTGCCGGCGGCGCGGAAGCGCTGCAGTGCCGCGGCCACCTCGCGCAGGCCGGCCAGGCCACCGCCCGAGAAGTCGTCGAGCACCAGCACGGCGCGGGTGATCTTCGGGTCTTTCGCGGCGGCGTCGAGCACGCTGAGCACGTCGCGCAGCTGGGTGCTGTGCGGGGGCTCGCCCTTGAGCTGTGCCACCGCCGCGTCGCGCAAGCCAGCGGCACTCTGCTCGACCAGCGGGCCGCGCAGGTTGAGCACCAGGGCCGTGTTGTCTTCGAGCCGGGGTGCGCCGCTGGTGAACAGGGCGATGAGAACGACCACCACCACCAGCAGGAAGATGAGGTTGAAGACCGCGCGGCGGCTGGCGTCGACGAAGCTCCAGAAGCGGCCGAACCAGCGGCGGGCGGTGGCGAAAGGGCGTGCGGACATGCGGGGCTCCAGCGGCGTTCGGGGGATGCAGCCACTGTAAGGGCTGCCGCGCGCAGCCGCAGGAACGGCCTGTTTTCCTACAGACGCCCTCCCGTCCCGGGCGTAGAGTCACAAGCGGGTCACAGCTCCCTCCTCCCTCCCTCCCTGAATGCTGTGGCTCATTCGGCGGGCCGCGCGTGAGCGCAGCCCGCTTTTCTTTTGGGCCGCGCTGTTTGGATCGTGCGCACGGCTGTTGAACAATGTGCGCAGATCCACGAGGAGACCGCCCATGTCGATCCGCATCGTCCAACTCGGCCAGCCGCGCGCCGCGGGCGAGGGCCTGCGCCTGGGCACGGTGCGCCGCCCGCCGCGCGGTGTGCCCAAGGCCGAGTTCGCCACGCGCGACTACTACGACACCTGGTTGCCCCAGCTGTCGCCCAGCGACGTGCTGGTCAAGCAGGCGCAAGCGGCCGAAACGGATGCGCAGTGGGCGGCCTTCACCCGCCGCTTCGTGGCCGAGCTGAAGCAGCCCGACGCGGCCCACCTGCTCGACCTGCTGGCCGCGATGTCGCACCAGACGGCCTTCTCGCTCGGCTGCTACTGCGACAACGAAGCGCGCTGCCATCGCTCGGTGCTGCGCACGCTGCTGGCCGAGCGCGGGGCCTTGATCGAGGGGCAGGCCATGAGCCCCGCCCGGCCGCCCGAAGGGGCTCACTCCCGCTTGGCGGGACCGCACGAAGTGCGTAGGGTGCCCCAATGAGCTGGCATCGCTTGGCATTCATCGCTGCGCTGGTGCTGGGCTGCACCGCCGCGTCGGCCCAGAACAGCGCCGTGACCTTCTATGGCGGCGCCCGCTCGGGCGGCACGTTCTACGACGAGCACAACGGCAGCGCCTCGGTCAAGTTCGCCAACGGCGCGGCCTTCGCCATGAGCTACGACTGGCTGATGACCGACGGGCGCCAGGGCCAGGTCTTCTATTCCTTCCAGCACACCTCGCTGCCCGGCTCGGTGCTCGACCGGCCCGAGAAGCTGGTGGTCGACGTGCACTACCTGCATGTGGGCGGGCGGGTGTTCTTCGACGGCGGTGCCACCACGCACGGCGGCTACGTGGTGGGCGGCCTGGGGCTGACGCTCTTCTCGCCCAAGGGCGCTGGGCTCACCTCGGAGCTGCGGCCTTCGGCCAACCTGGGCATCGGCTACCAGTGGATGCTGTCCAAGGAGCTGGCCTTGCGCACCGAGTTGCGCGGCTACCTCACGCTCGTCAACAGCAGCGGCGACTTCTTCTGCTCGGGCGGCTGCGTGGTGGCCATCCGCGGCGACGGGGTGTCGCAGGGCGAGGGCCTGCTGGGGCTGTCGTTCAACTTCTGAGGCTCAGATCGCCAACGGGTCCACGTCGAGCGCCCAGCGCGCCACCGCCTTGTGCTGGCCGCGCAGCGTGGGCAGCTCGGCCATCCAGGGCGTGAGCACGCGCTGCAAGGCGCCGCGCGTGCCGGCCTCCACCAGCATCTGCATGCGCTCCATGTCGGCCACGCGCGAGATGCTGGTCGGCACGGCCGGGTAGATCAGCAGTTCGCTCGCGCCCGGCAGCTGTGAGGCGAGGTCGGCCGCGGCCTGCAGGAAGGCGCGCGCCGCCTCGGCCGTGCGGGCTTCGGCGCGCAGCAAGGCCAGGTGGGCGAAGGGCGGCAGGCCAGCCATCTGCCGCTCCTTGAGCTGGCTGGCCGCGAAGGCCACGTAGTCGTGCTGGCGCAGGGCGGTGTAGATCGGGTGCAGCGGGTGCCAGGTCTGGATCCACATCTCGCTGCGCGCAGCCTGGGCGGCGTCGCGCCCGGCGCGGCCGGCCGCCTGCATCAGCAGCGAGAACAGGCGCTCGGGCGCGCGGAAGTCGCTGCTGAAGAGGGCGCTGTCGGGGCTCACCGCCGCCACCAGCGTGATGCGGCGGAAGTCGTGGCCCTTGGCGATCATCTGCGTGCCCACCAGCACGTCGACCTCGCCGGCATGCACGGCCGAGAGCTGCGCTTCGAGCGTGCCCTTGAGCCGGGTGCTGTCGGCGTCGATGCGGGCCACGCGCGCGCCGGGCAGGCTGGCGGCGAGCTGCTCTTCCAGCCGCTCGGTGCCGCGGCCGATGGGGGCGATGTCGAGGTTGCCGCACTCCGGGCAGGCGCGCGGCACGGCCTGGGTGAAGCCGCAGTGGTGGCAGCGCAGCGTGCGGTCGAGCTTGTGGAACACGCGCCAGGCGCTGCAGTGCGGGCAGCCGCTCTTCCAGGCGCAGGCGCCGCAGTGCAGCACCGGCGCGTAGCCGCGGCGGTTGAGCAGCACCAGGCTTTGCTCGCCGCGCTCGATGCGCCGGGCCAGCGCAGCAACCAGCTGGGGTGACAGGGTGGTGGTGACGCCCGGTGCCTTGGGCAGCAGGTTCATGTCGACCAGCCGCACCGCCGGCAGCACGCCGCCGCCGATGCGGTGGGCCAGCGTGAGCCGGGTGTAGCGCCCTTGCTCGGCACGGTGCCAGGTCTCCAGTGAAGGTGTGGCCGAGCCCAGCACCACGCAGGCGCCTTCGAGCTTGCCGCGATACACGGCCAGGTCGCGCGCCGAGTAGCGCGCGCCTTCCTGCTGCTTGTACGAGGGGTCGTGCTCCTCGTCGACCACGATCAGCCCCAGCCGCGGCAGCGAGGCGAACACCGCCAGCCGCGTGCCCAGCACCAGGTCGGCCCCGCCCAGGTGGGCGGCCAGCCAGTTCTTCAGGCGCTGCGCGGGCGTGAGGCCGCTGTGCAGCGAGACGATGCGGCGGGGCGTGGTTCCACCGCCGAAGCGCTCGGCAAAGCGCGCCTCCAGTTGCGGCGTGAGGTTGATCTCGGGCACCAGCACCAGCACCTGGCGGCCGGCGGCCAGCGCGTCTTCGGCGGCGCGCAGGTAGACCTCGGTCTTGCCGCTGCCGGTGAGGCCGTGCAGCAGCACCACCGGCGCCGCGCCGGGCTTGCTCAGCGCGGCGATCTGCGCCACCGCGGCTGCCTGGTCGGGGCTGAGCTCGGGGCGGACGGGCGGCGGCGCCGGCTCGGCCGGCTTGGCCAGGGCCTTGCGCAGGCGGGCGATGCGGTTGGCGAGTTGGGCGTCGTCGAGCTTGCGCAGTTCGGGTGGCAGCACCGACAAAGCCACCTCGCCCAGCCCGCGCTGGTAGTACGCGGCGCTGAAGGCCACCAACTCGCACCAGCGGGCCGACAGCGGCGGCAGCGCATCCATCACCTGGGCGACGGGCTTCAAGGCGAGCCCGGGTGCGTCGGACGGTTCCCCCGGCCACACGATGCCGGGCACTTCACGTCGACCGAAAGGCACTCGAACCAGGGTTCCTGGGGAGAGCGGGCGCTCGCTCAGATAGTCCAGCGCCGCCTGCAGGCCGCTGTGCTGGGGCGCCTCCACCGCGACGCAAAGACGCTGGCTGTCATCCATGTCGCACGGGGATCAATTTAGCGAGCAAAGTTCAGGCATTCGTGAAAGAGCGCAGGTAAGTGGCTGATTTTCAAAGCCTTTTGAATCTTTCCACGACTCCTGTGGATAACTTTGTGGGGAACCAGCAGAAAATGACGCTAGATCGTTGATTCTTGGGCCTTGGCGCTGCGTTGCCTGCTTTCCAAGCAATTCCGTGCCTCAATGAAATCAAGCACTTAGCGCACTAATACCAAACACGAATGCTGCAATGCATCACGAACCACGGTGTTTTGTCGCATGCCGGGTTTTGGGGATAAGTCAAGCCCTGAGTGCTTGCTCACCGGGAAAGCACTGCACCACGTTCCGAAAAACTGCAACCAGTTGAAACCGGTTTCATGCACGCCGGTGCAGCTGCCGTGAGTGCTCATGAACCGTGTCGACCAGCACCGACACGCTCTCGGGCGGCGTGTGCTGGCTGATGCCGTGGCCCAGGTTGAAGACGTGGCCCCCGCGCAGCCCCTGTCCGTTCTCGGCCGGGCCGAAGCTGTCGAGTGTTTTCACCACCTCGGCGCGGATCTGTTCGGGGTCGGCGAAGAGCACATTGGGGTCGAGATTGCCCTGCAAGGCGACCAGGTTGCCGACGCGGCGGCGCGCGTCGCCCAGGTTGACCGTCCAGTCCAGGCCGACCACGTCGGCGCCGGTGGCGGCGATCTCCTCCAGCCACAGCCCGCCGCCCTTGGTGAAGACGATGTGTGGGATGCGCTGCCCGGCGTGCTCGCGCTTCACCTGCGCCAGCACGCGCCGGGTGTAGTCCAGGCTGAAGGTCTGGAAGGCGCCGTCGGCCAGCACGCCGCCCCAGCTGTCGAAGATCATCACCGCCTGCGCGCCGGCCTCGATCTGGGCGTTGAGGTAGGCCGCCACGGCGTCGGCGTTGACCTGGAGCATGCGGTGCATCAGGTCGGGCCGGCGGTAGAGCATGGTCTTGACCAGCCGGTAGTCGTCGGAGCCGGCGCCTTCGACCATGTAGCAGGCCAGCGTCCAGGGGCTGCCGGAGAAGCCGATCAACGGCACGCGGCCATTGAGCGCCTTGCGGATGGAGGTGACGGCATCGAACACGTAGCGCAGCTTGGCCATGTCGGGCACTTCGAGCGCGGCCACGGCGGCTTCGTCGCGCACCGGCGAGGCGAACTTCGGGCCCTCGCCCATCGCGAAGCTCAGGCCAAGGCCCATGGCGTCGGGCACGGTGAGGATGTCGCTGAACAGGATGGCGGCGTCGAGCTTGTAGCGCTCCAGCGGCTGCAACGTGACCTCGGTGGCGAAGTCGGTGTTGGTCGCCAGGCCCATGAAGCTGCCCGCCTTGGCCCGCGTGGCGCGGTACTCCGGCAGGTAGCGGCCGGCCTGGCGCATCAGCCAGACAGGCGTGTGCTCGGTGGGCAGGCGCAGGCAGGCGCGCAGGAAGCTGTCGTTTTGCAGTGGAGCATTCATCGAAGAATTATCGCCCCCATAATTTCAGCTCCACCCCTGGGAGACACCATGCTTGCTCAGAACGTCCTGCAGACCATCGGCAACACGCCGCACATCCGCATCAACCGCCTGTTCGGCAGCACGCACCACGTGTACGTGAAGAGCGAGCGCGCCAACCCCGGCGGCTCGATCAAGGACCGCATCGCTCTGTCGATGGTCGAGGCGGCCGAGCAAAGCGGCGTGCTCAAGGCCGGCGGCACCATCATCGAGCCCACCTCCGGCAACACCGGTGTGGGCCTGGCGATGGTCGCAGCAGTCAAGGGCTACAAGCTGGTGCTGGTGATGCCCGAGAGCATGAGCGTGGAGCGGCGCCGCCTGATGCTGGCCTATGGCGCGACCTTCGTGCTCACGCCGCGCGAGAAGGGCATGAACGGCGCCATCGCCAAGGCCACCGAGCTGCTCGCCGAAACCCCTGGCGGCTGGATGCCGCAGCAGTTCGACAACCCGGCCAACATCGACGTGCATGTGCGCACCACCGCGCAGGAGATCGCCGCGGCCTTCCCGAGCGGCGTCGAGGCGCTGATCACCGGCGTGGGCACCGGCGGCCACATCACCGGCTGCGCCAAGGTGCTCAAGGCCATGTGGCCCAAGCTGAAGGTGTTCGCGGTGGAGCCCAGCGCCTCGCCGGTCATCAGCGGCGGCAAGCCCAGCCCGCACCCCATCCAGGGCATCGGCGCCGGCTTCATCCCCAAGAACCTGCACACCGACCTGCTCGACGGCGTGATCCAGGTCGAGGCCGAGGCGGCCCGCGAATACGCCCGCCGCTCGGCGCGTGAAGAGGGCTTGCTCGTGGGCATCTCCTCCGGCGCCACGCTGGCTGCGATCGCGCAGAAGCTGCCGGACCTGCCCAAGGGCGCGACGGTGCTGGGCTTCAACTACGACACGGGCGAGCGCTATCTGTCGATCGAAGGCTTCCTGCCCACGGAATGACCGCCCCTCGCTCACCGGGTACGGTGAGCGATCCCCCGAGGGGATCGCCGGCCGGCTTGGGAGCGGCCCGGCGCTCGTCCGGCTCCACTGCGTTCACCTCATGACATGAAACCCCGCGTTCTGATCGTCGAAGACGAACCCGGCATCGCCGACACCCTGCAATACGCGCTGCGCACCGAGGGCTTCGACCCGGCCTGGGTGGCGACCGGCGAGGAAGCCATCGCCTCCGTGCGAGCGCAGCCGCCGGCGCTCGTCATCCTCGACGTGGGCCTGCCCGACACCAGCGGCTTCGAGGTCTTCAAGCGCCTGCGCGAGCTGGCCGACCTGCCGGTGGTCTTCCTCACCGCGCGCAGCGACGAGATCGACCGCGTGGTCGGCCTGGAACTGGGCGCCGACGACTACGTGGCCAAGCCCTTCTCGCCGCGCGAACTGGTGGCGCGCGTGCGCTCCATCCTGCGCCGCAGCGCCAAGCTGCCGGCTGCTCCGCCGGCACCCCCGGTCGTGCCGATCAAGGTCGACGAAGGCAAGCGCCAGATCCGCTTCTACGGCACGCTGCTGGAGTTGTCGCGCTACGAGTTCGGCCTCTTGCAGACCCTTGCCTCGCGCCCGGGCCACGTGTTCAGCCGCGAGACCCTGCTCGACAAGGTGTGGGACGACAACGACAGCCTCGACCGCACCGTCGACGCCCATGTGAAGACGCTGCGCGCCAAGATGAAGCTCGTCGCGCCCACGCTGGAGCCGATTCGCACGCACCGCGGCAGCGGGTATGCGTTGGCGGAAGACCTGCCGGCCTCGTTGCCAGCGTGACCAAGAGAACGCGCATCTTCCTCGGCATCCTGCTGGCCTACGTCATCGGCGTGGGCCTCCTGATGTACCGCCAGCTCGAAGAGATCGACCCGCGCTACCGCGAGTCGGCCGAGGAGTCGTTGGTCGAGACCGCGCAGTTGCTGGCCACGCTGATCGAAGGCGTGTCGCGTGACGGCACCTTGCAGCCCGATGCGCTGGGGCCAGTCTTCCAGGCGCTGTACGCACGGCGCTTCAAGGCCAACATCTATGGCTTCGAAAAGACGCGTGTGGAGATGCGGCTCACCGTGGTCGACCGCGGCGGCACGGTGGTGTTCGACTCCACCAACCGCCAGCTCGGCGCCGACCACTCGCAGTGGCGCGACGTGCGCCTCGCGCTGCAGGGCGAGTACGGCGCGCGCACCTCGCCCGACGTGGAGAACGACGCCCGCACCTCGGTGATGTACGTCGCGGCGCCCATCCGCGTGGCCAACCAGATCATCGGCGCGGTGAGCGTGGGCAAACCGGTCCAGAGCTTCGGCCAGTTCGTGCAGGCGGCGCGCCGCAAGACCATGTGGGTGGGCGCCATCTCGGTGGTGGCGGTGATCCTCTTCGCGGTGATCGTCTCGGTGTGGCTGGTGCGTCCCTTCGGCGTGTTCGCCGACTACGCGCGCTACGTGCGCTCGCAGCGCACGCTCAGCCTGCCGCGGCTGGCCCGGCGCGCGTTCAAGGCGGTGGGCGCCGCCTACGACGAGATGCGCGACGCGCTGGCCGGCCGCAACTACGTGGCCGACTACGTGCAGACGCTCACGCACGAAGTGAAGAGCCCGCTGTCGGCCATCCGCGGTGCGGCCGAACTGCTGCAGGAGCCCATGCCCGATGCCGACCGCGCCCGCTTTGTGGCCAACATCGCGCGCGAGACGCAGCGCATCCAGGAACTGGTCGACCGGATGATGGAACTCACCGCGCTCGAATCGCGGCGCAGCCTCGACGACGCCGCGCCGGTGGCCTTGCGCCCGCTGCTGCAGGAGCTGGTGGCCAGCGCCCAGCCGGCCGCGGCAGCGCGCGGCCTGCGCGTCACGCTGGAAGACGGCGGCGACGCCACGGTGCAGGGCGACGCCTTCCTGCTGCAGCGCGCCCTCTCCAACCTGGTGGACAACGCGCTCGACTTCTCGCCGCCGGGTGGCACGGTCACGCTGGCCCTGCACCGCCACAACGGCCGCGCGGAGCTGACGGTGCGCGACCACGGCCCCGGCATCCCCGACTACGCCGAGGACAAGGTGTTCGAGAAGTTCTATTCGCTGGCGCGCCCGCACTCGCGCAAGAAGAGCACCGGGCTCGGCCTCACCTTCGTGAAGGAGGTCGCCGAGCTGCACGAAGGCCGCGCGTCGCTGCACAACGCGGGCGATGGCGGCGCCATCGCCACCTTGTCGCTGCCCCTCGCCTGACTCACTTCCTCTCGTACACGATCTTCCTCGCGCCGCCCTCGCAGCTGCCCACCACCTTGCGGTCGCCGACCTTGTCGGTGTCGACGATCTCGAGCGTGTAGCCGCTCACCTTCTTCTCTTCGAGCTTGGCGGCGATCTCCGCCTTGAGCTCCTCGCAGGGCTTGCCCGCAGCGAAGGCGGGGGCGGCGGCGAACAGCGAGATGGCGCAGGCGACGGCGATGGATCTGGTGATCATGAGACTCCTCCGGGGTTGAAACGAAGCGCCAGTATCCAGGCTCGCGGGCGCTTCACGCAGGCTTCACAAACCCCAGCTCAGGCTTCAAACCCGCTTCTCAGGCCCGCCCGATTCTTGCCGGCACGCCCACCCGTCGGTGGCGCTGTCTGGAGAAGAAGCCATGCCCCGCCCGCTCGTCCCGTACTCCCCACTCACCTGCACCGGCCGGGTGATGTGGTGCATCGCCCTGTCGATCTTTTCCGCCGTGCTGATGCTGTTCTGGTCGCCGGCGCATGCCGACGATTCGGAGGCGCGGCCGTCGGAGAGCCCGTACTTTGCCGTCAACAGCAACGAGCCCGGCACCGACCGGCTGCCGCTCAAGTCGACGCAGGTCGACGTGCGCATCGCCGGGGTGATCGCCGACGTGACGGTGACGCAGCACTACCGCAACGAAGGCCAGCGCCCGATCGAGGCGCGCTACCTCTTCCCTGCCTCCACGCAGGCCGCGGTGTATGCGATGAACGTGCGCCTGGGCGAGCGCCTGCTCACCGCGCGCATCAAGGAGAAGCAGCAGGCGCGCATCGAGTACCAGGCCGCCAAGCGCGAGGGCAAGACCAGCGCCCTGCTGGAGCAGCAGCGCCCCAACGTGTTCGAGATGAACGTGGCCAACATCCTGCCCGGCGACGACGTGGCGGTGGAGCTGCGCTACACCGAGCTGCTGACGCCGCGCGAGGCGGTGTACGGCTTCGTGTTCCCGACCGTGGTGGGCCCGCGCTACAACAGCGCGGCCAGCACGGCCCCGATCGGCGGCGCCTACCTCAAGGCCGGCGAACCGAGCAACGCCAGCTTCGACATCCGCGTGCGCCTGGACACCCCGGTGCCGGTGAAGGAGATCGCCTCGCCCTCGCACGACATCACGGTCGATGGCACCGGCAGCTGGCACGCCGCGGTGGCGCTCAAGCCCAGCGCGGGCGCCACCAACAACCGCGACTTCATCCTCAACTACCGCCTCGCCGGCGACCGCATCGAGTCGGGCCTGATGCTCTACCGCGCTTCCAACCAAAGAGAGGACGACGGCAGCGAGAACTTCTTCCTCGCCATGGTCGAGCCGCCCAAGGCCGTGTCGGCGCGCCAGATCAACCCGCGCGACTACATCTTCGTGGTCGACATCTCGGGCTCCATGCACGGCTACCCGCTGGAGACGTCCAAGGCCTTGCTGCGCAACCTGATCGGCGGCCTGCGCCCCAGCGACACCTTCAACGTGATGCTGTTCTCGGGCAGCAACCGCATGCTTTCGCCTGCTTCCGTGCCGGCCACGCGCGCCAACATCGAGCAAGCGATCAAAACCATCCAGCAGATGGGCGGCAGCGGCAGCACCGAGATCGTGCCGGCCATCAAGCGCGTGGTCGCGTTGCCGAAGGCCGAGGACGTCTCGCGCAGCATCATCGTCGTGACCGACGGCTACGTGAGCGTCGAGGCCGAGGTGTTCCAGCTCATCCGCCAGAACCTCAACCAGGCCAACGTGTTTGCCTTCGGCATCGGCAGCAGCGTCAACCGCCATCTGATCGAAGGCATGGCGCGCGCCGGGCAGGGCGAGGCCTTCGTCGTCACCAAGCCCGAGCAGGCGGCGGCCCAGGCCGAGCACCTGCGCCGCATCATCGAATCACCGGTGCTCACGCAGGTGAAGGCGCGCTTCGAAGGCCTCGACGTGTACGACGTGGAGCCCTCGCAGCTGCCCGATGTGCTGGGTGGCCGCCCGGTGATCCTGTTCGGCAAGTGGCGCGGCGGCGAGGCCGGCGCGCCGGTCAACGGCAAGCTCATCGTCGAAGGCCGCGCGGCCGACGGCGCCTACCGCAGCGAGCTGAGCACCCAGGGGCGTGAAGACCAGACCTCGTCGGCCCTGCGCCACCTGTGGGCGCGCCAGCGCATCGCGAGCTTGAGCGACCAGGAGGCGCTCGAAGGCGGCAGCGCGCAGAAGGCGGCCATCACCGAGCTGGGCCTGACCTATGGCCTGCTCACGCAGTACACCAGCTTCATCGCAGTGGACCAGCGCGTGCGCAACCCCAACCCGGCGCTGATGCCGAAGGTGGACCAGCCTTCGCCCATGCCCGAGGGCGTGAGCAACGCGGCCATCGGTGCCGAGGTGCCGAGCACGCCCGAGCCGGGCGCGCTGCTGGCCTTGCTGGTGGTTATGGGCATCGTGGCCGCCACGCTGTGGTCGCAACGTCGTCGCGCTTGATGTCATGGCCACCGCGATCGTGATCGACACCCACCCGGCCGGCCGCTGGCTCGGCCGCTTCGAGGCGCTGCCGCCGCTCGCGTGGCTGGGCTTGCAGGCGGCAGCGCTGTGGCCGCACTGGCGCTGGGCCGCCGCGCGCCTGGCCGATGGGTCGGACGACCCGCTGGGCCTGGCCGCACTGGCGGTGCTCGCCGTGTTGGTGTTCAGGCTCGAGCCACAGTTGCGCGGCGAGCCCAAGCCGGGCTGGTTGCTGGCCGCGCTCGCGGCCACCGCGGGCGCCACCGCAGCGGTGTTCGCGCTGCCACCGCTCATCGGCGCGCTGCTGGCCGCGCTGGCATTGGCCTTCGGTCTGCGCGCCTTCATGCCCTCGGGCCAGGCGCTGCTGCCGATGGCCGGCCTCGCGCTGCTCGCCTTGCCGGTGGTGTCGTCACTGCAGTTCTATGCCGGCTACCCGCTGCGCGTGGTGACAGCGCAGTGCAGCACCTGGCTGCTGCAGGCTGCGGGCTTTGCGGCCGAGCGCAGCGGCACCGCGATGCAGGTGAACGGCCAGCTGGTCATCGTCGACGCGCCATGTTCGGGCGTGCAGATGGTGTGGATGGCCTACTTCTGCGCCTTCGCCGTGGCGGCCTTCGCCGGGCTGCGCGACCGGCAGCTGCTGGCACGCCTGCCCTTCGTCGGCATGCTCGTGTTGGTCGGCAACGTGCTGCGCAACAGCGTGCTGGTGGCCTTGGAGGCGCAGCACGCTGCGGTGCCCGAGCTGATGCACCAGGGTGTCGGGCTCGTTGCTCTCGTGGGGGTGTGCAGTGCGGTGGCTTGGGTGATTCATGGAGGCCGCGATGCGCAGGCTTGATGGAATGCAGGGGAAGCTGCTGCTGGCTGCGGTGCTGGCCGTGTGCGGACTCGCGCCGCTGGCGCAACCGCCCACGTCGCAAGCATCGACCGCGCTGGCCGCTCCCGAGTGGCCCACGCAGTGGGAAGGCCACGCCTTGCGTCCGCTGGCGCTGAGTGCGGTGGAGCTGCGCTTTGCGGCGCGCTTCCCCGGCCACATCGCGCGCCTCACCGATGGCGAGCAGGTCGTGGTGCTGCGCGAGGTGCGCCAGCCCACGCGCATGCTGCACCCGGCCGCCGACTGCTACCGCGGCCTGGGCTACCGCATCGCGCAGGCGCAGCTGGAGCGCGATGCGCAGGCGCGGATGTGGCGCTGCTTCGTGGCCGAGCGCGAAGGCCGCCAGCTGCGCGTGTGCGAACGCATCGTCGATGCACAGGGCCAGGCCTACACCGACGCATCGAGCTGGTTCTGGGCGGCGCAGCTCGGCCAATCCACCGGGCCGTGGCAGGCGATCACCACCGCGAGGTCGATGTGAACAACTGGATCAAGCTCACGCTGGGCCTGCTGGCCGGGCTCGCCTTCAGCGCGGTGCTCGCCATCGTGCTGGTGCTGCGCGCCCTCAAGCCGGCACCCGGCGAATGGACACACACGCTGCAGCTCGGCCCCTGGTCGCAGGAGATCAGCGTGCCGGCCGCGCTGCACATCGCCAGCCACCCCTTCGTGCTGCGCCTGCTCGAAGGACGCACGCTGCGCACCCGCTACGGCGCCGTGCAGTGGCAGGCCGTGGCCGCGCCCAACACCTGGCGCGCGGTGTGCGCACCCTGCACCTTCCAGCGCCGCGAGCTGGGGCGCGAGGCGATCCGCCTGTCGCGTGTCGAGTTCACCGTGGTGCCCGACATGGAGATGCGTCTGCAGGGCAGCTTCGCGCTCGGCGATGCGCCGCAGGCGCTGCAGGGCCGCTGGTCGTCGCGCATCGAGAAGCACCAGCTCACGCTCAGCTTCAGCGTGGCCGACGAGCCCGCGGCACGCGCTTTTGCGCTCTTTGCGCGCGACATCCCCGAGCTGGGCCAGGCGCAGATCGAAGGCCGGCTCAGTGCCAAGGCGCAATGGGTGCTGCCGGCGAACGAGTTCGCGCTCAAGCCGCGCATCGACGGCCTGCGCGTGGCCGGCCTGGGCACCGAAGCGCTGCTCAACGCACAGCCCGCCTGCGGCGAGGCGGATGGCTTTGGCACCTGGCTGCCGCGCGCCGTGATCGCGGCCGAGGACCAGCGCTTCTACGAGCACGCAGGCTTCGACATGTCCGAGATCATGGCGGCGTGGTCCGGCCCGAACGCGGGCGAGATGCCGCGCGGTGCCAGCACGCTGCCGCAGCAGCTCGCCAAGCTGCTCTACACCGGCGACAGCCGCAGCCACGGCCGCAAGCTGCGCGAGCTGCTGTATGCGGTGGAACTCGACCGCACGCTGGGCAAGGCGCGTGCGTTGAACCTCTACCTCGCCATCGCACCCTGGGGCGACGGCCGCTGCGGCGCCCACGCCGCCGCCCACCACTACCTGCGCAAGGCCCCTGAGGCACTCACGCCGATGGAAGCGGTGTGGCTGGCCACGTTGCTGCACAACCCCGACCGCGAACTCGCGCAACTCGCGCGCAACGGTGTGGTGAATGCCGAGCGCGTCGACTGGGTGGCCGACCAGCTGCGCCCGGTGCCTCGCCGCGAGCGCGAACGCCTGCGCGAGGCAGCGGCGCGGTGGCAACCGCCACGCGTGGCGCTCACAGCCGCGA
Source organism: Rhizobacter sp. (assembly GCF_035702065.1). Lineage (GTDB taxonomy): Bacteria > Pseudomonadota > Gammaproteobacteria > Burkholderiales > Burkholderiaceae_C > Rhizobacter. Next base: position 5,336 of record NZ_DASSRA010000497.1, on the reverse strand, counting down.
TGGCTGTGGCTGCGTCTCAGGCAGCGGCTGGCCGCTGAGCCACTGCGTGGCCACGTGCGCGGCGTGACGGGCCTGCGCCGCAGCCCACACCCATTCGGGCGGCACGACGCGCGTTCCGGGCGGCGAGGCCGGCAGCTGCGCGGCGATCCGCGCCGCGAACTGCGCGACCTTGGCTGCGCGCACCGGGCGCTCGTGCTGCGGCACCATCATCTGCAGCTGCGAGAGCATCCAGTGCGCCAGGCGCTCGGGGGCGCGTGCCGGGCGGGCGGGGTTCGGGGCCTGCGCCGAGCGCATGAAGACCAGGTGGTCGAAGCCGAGCTGGGCGACGGCGTGCTCGTCGAGATTGGCCAGGCCGCGCTTCAAGGCCTCGGGCAGGCTGGTCGGCGCATGCGGCATCACCACCAGCAGGTGGCGCACGCCGCGTGCCTTCAGGCCGGCGGCGAGCGCGGGGAGGCTGTCGGGCAGCGGCTTGAAGAAGGCCTCGTCGCGGCCATTGGCGCCGCGCTCGCGGTCGAAGACGACGATGGCGCTGCGCTCGGGTGCGGCGTGTGCATCGAGCGGCCAGCGTACGGTGTGCAAGCCGCGCAAGGCCGTTTGCAGCGGATGTGTCACCAGCACACTCACCTGTGCGAAGTGGCGCTCGCCCAACAGCTGCTCCAGCAGGGCCGAGCCCAGCACCCCGCCGCCACCGGCGACCAGCACCTGCGGGCCGGCCGCACGGCGCGGTGCGGCGGGCGCATGGCCTGCCCGCAAGGCGTCATGGATGAGCGACATGATCGCCAGTATCGCCCTACCCTTGAATTGCGGGGCGCGCACCCCATGTCGGGCGCGAGTAGCATCCACCCCGCCCACTGGCTCGAAAGGACACACGATGATTCGCAGACTCTGGCTTGCCGCCTTCGCCCTCGCTGCCGTGCTCGGTCTCTCCGGCTGCGGCTACAACGACTTCCAGCGCCTGGACGAGCAGACCAAGGCCGCCTGGTCCGAGGTGCTCAACCAGTACCAGCGCCGTGCCGACCTCATCCCCAACATCGTGGCCACCGTCAAGGGTGAGGCCAACTTCGAGCAGGAGACGCTGACCAAGGTGGTGGAGGCGCGTGCCAAGGCCACCAGCATCCAGGTCACGCCCGAGACGCTCAACAACCCGGAGGCCTTCGACAAGTTCCAGAAGGCGCAGGGCGAACTGAGCGGCGCGCTGAGCCGGCTGCTGGTCGTCAGCGAGAACTACCCCAACCTGAAAGCCAACCAGGGCTTCCAGGACCTGCGCGTGCAGCTCGAAGGCACCGAGAACCGCATCACCGTGGCGCGCAACCGCTACATCAAGGCGGTGGCCGAGTACAACGTGCTGGCGCGCAGCTTCCCCACCAACCTCACCGGCAAGATCTTCGGCTACGCACCCAAGCCCAGCTTCACGGTGCAGAACGAGGCGCAGATCTCCGCGCCACCTGCCGTCAACTTCGACAAGCCGGCTTCGAAGTAAGACGCCGCGGTGATGCTGCGCTGGCTCGTCGCCCTGCTCGCGGCGCTGTGCCTGCCACTGGCACAGGCGCTGGCGCAGGACGTGCAGCCCGTGCCGCCGCTGTCGGGCCGCGTGATCGACCAGACCGGCACGCTCACCGCGGTGCAGGTGCAGGCGCTGTCGGCCAAGCTCGAAGGCGTCGAGCGCGAGCGCGGCTCCCAGATCGTCGTGCTGATGGTGGCCAGCACGCAGCCCGAAGACATCGCCGCCTACGCGCAGCGTGTGGGCGAGGCCTGGAAGATCGGCCGCCGCGACGTGGGCGACGGGCTGCTCATCGTCGTGGCCAAGAACGACCGCAAGGTGCGCATCGAGGTGGCCAAGGCGCTCGAAGGTGCGGTGCCCGACCTTGCCGCCAAGCAGATCATCAACGAGCGCATCACGCCGGCCTTCAAGGCGGGCGACTTCGCCGGTGGCCTGAACGCCGCCGTCGACCGGCTGGCCCAGCGCATCGGCACCGAAGGCCTGCCCGAGCCCAGCGCCGAGACGCGCACGCCGCGTGGCGGTGACGGCGGCTTCGACCTCGAAAGCATGGCGATCTTCTTCTTCGTCGGCGTGCCCATCCTCGGCGCGGTGCTCACCGGGGTGCTGGGGCGCAAGCTCGGCTCGCTGGCCACCGCCGGCGCGGCGGGGGGCCTGGGGTGGCTCCTCACGACCAGCCTGCTGGTCGCGGCGGGCGCCGGCCTGGTCGCGCTGTTCCTGGTCGGCGTGATGGGCGTGGGCTCGCGACGGGGTGGCGGGCCCATCATCTGGGGCGGCGGCGGAGGTGGCGGGGGCTTCGGCTCCGGGGGCGGCGGCGGTGGCTTCAGCTCGGGCGGTGGCGGTGACTTCGGCGGCGGCGGCGCTTCAGGAGACTGGTAGAGATGAAACCCCCATGCTCATTTCATTCGCTGCCCCCCGAGGGGGCGCACAAGGCCCTTCGGGCGGCCGGGCGGGCCTTCTGATGAGCAAGTGGCAGCGCATCCTCAAGCACCGCCTCGTCGACGAGGCCGACGCCCGCCGCGCCCTCGGTGACGCAGCCCTGCAGCGCCTGCAGGAGCGCGTGCGCGCCAGCGAGCGGCTGCACAGCGGCGAGATCCGCATCTGCGTGGAGGCCAGCCTGCCGCTGTCCTACCTGTGGCGCAACGCATCGGCGCGCCAGCGCGCGGTCGCCATGTTCGGCAAGCTGCGCGTGTGGGACACCGAGCACAACAACGGCGTGCTGATCTACCTGCTGCTGGCCGAGCACGCCATCGAGATCGTGGCCGACCGCGGCATCAACCGGCTCGTCCCACCCGCGCAGTGGGCCGAGCTGGCGGCGCGCATGGCCGCCGCCTTCCGCGAGCGCCGCTTCGCCGAGGGGCTGGCGGCCGCGGTCGACGAGGTGCATGCGCTGCTGGTCACCCACTTCCCGCTCGCGCCCGGCGCGGCCAACCCCAACGAGCTGCCCGACACTGTGGTCGTGCGGTAGAACAATGACTGACCCCACCGAGGAGAACTCCATGGCCGTGCCCGAAGAGGTTGTCGTCCCCGTTGCCACCGACCCGCCGCGCCCTGGTGTGCACACGGTGGTGGTCCGGCGTGACCTGACCCGCAACCTGCTGGCCATTCTCGTGATCGGCGTGCTGATCGTCGGTTCGTTCTGGGTGCTGCGGCCCTTCCTCCTGCCCGGGCTGTGGGCGATGACCATCGTCGTGGCCACCTGGCCGGTGATGCTGTGGCTGCAGGCCAAGCTGCGCCGGCGGGCACTGGCGGTGGCCCTCATGACGCTGGCGATCCTGCTCGTCTTCGTCGGCCCCGTCGTGCTGGCGGTGGAGACACTGGTCTCGCACACCGACACCATCACCGGCTGGTTCCAGTCGCTGGCCACGGCGCAGATCCCGCCGCCGCCCGACTGGGTGCGCGGCCTCCCGCTCGTGGGCGAGAAGATCGCGCAGCTGTGGGTCGACATCGCGGCCGCCGGCAAGGGCGAGCTCGCGGCGCGCGTGGCGCCCTACGCTTCCAAGGTGGCGCAGTGGGCGGCCTCGCTGCTTGGCAGCGTGGGCCTGCTGGTGGTGCAGCTGCTGCTGACCATCGTGCTCTCGGTGGTGCTCTATGCCAACGGCGAGACGGCGCGCGATGCGCTCATCCGCTTCGGCCGCCGGCTGGCCGGCGAGAGCGGCGGCGAGGTGGTGGTGCTGGCCGGGCGCGCCATCCGCGCCGTGGCGCTGGGCGTGGTGGTCACGGCACTGGTGCAGTCGCTGCTGGCCGGGCTGGGCCTGGCGGTGGCCGGCGTGCCGTTTGCCTCGCTGCTCACCGCGGCCATCCTGGTGCTGTGCATCGCGCAGCTGGGGCCGGTGATCGTGCTGCTGCCGGCCGTGGGCTGGTTGTACTGGAGCGGCCAGCCGACATGGGGCACCGTGCTGCTGGTCTGGACGGTGATCGTGGGCGCGCTCGACAACGTGCTGCGCCCGCTGTTGATCCGCCTGGGTGGCGCCGACCTGCCGCTGCTGCTGATCTTCGGCGGCGTCATCGGCGGCCTGTTCGCCTTCGGCATCGTGGGCCTGTTCATCGGCCCGGTGGTGCTGGCGGTGGCCTACACGCTGCTGCAGCGCTGGATGGATCCGTCGGTCGCAGGCTGACTTGCTTCGGAGACCCTGATGATGAAGCGCGTGATTCTCCTGATGGTGACGGCCCTGGCCGCGGGCCCGGTGCTGGCGCAGACCGCGCCGCCGATCAAACCCGGCCTGTGGCAGGTGCACAGCGAGCGCGAGATCGACGGCAAGAAGGCACCCGACCTCGGCGAGCAGCTCAAGGGCATGTCGCCGGCGATGCGCGAGCGCATGGCGGCCAACATGAAGCAGCACGGCATCGACATCAGCGGCCCACCCGGGCAGATGAAGATCTGCCAGACGCGCGAAGCGCTCGACGCCGGCAAGTGGCAGGGCGAACAGGGCCAGTGCAAGACCGACTTCGGCAGCCGCAGCAACAGCGCCTGGAAATGGAAGTCCACCTGCAGCCAGCCCGAGTCGGTGACGGTGGGCGAGGCGGCCTTCGCCAACCCCGAGAACTACACCGTCAAGAGCACCACCACCATGGCGATGCAGGGCCAGAGCCACGTCACCAGGATGACGCTCAAGGCCAAGTGGCTGGGGGGCGACTGTGGTGACCTGAAGCCGATGCAGCCGCCGCCGGCCGCGCCGCCGCAGCCGAAGCAGTGAGGCCCTAGCCCATCGCGACCCAGGCGCCGCCCCGCGCCGACGACTCGAGCACCCGCTCGATGAAGCGCACGCCGCGCACGCCGTCGGCCAGCGTGGGGTAGTCGGCGCGCAGCGGGTCGGCCGCCACGCCAGCCTGGCGTGCACGGATGTCGGCGGCCACGCCCAGGTAGATGTTGGCGAAGGCCTCGATGAAGGCCTCCGGGTGGCCAGAGGGCAGGCGCGTGGCGTTCTTCGCCGCCTCGCTCAGGCCCGGCGAGCCGCGCGTGAGGATGCGGCGCGCGCCGTCGATGGGCGAGTGCACCAGGTGGTTGGGGTCTTCCTGCCGCCAGTCGAGCGCGCCAAGGCTTCCGAACACGCGCAGGCGGATGTCGTTCTCGCAGCCGGTCTCGACCTGCGAGGCCATCAGCACGCCGCGTGCGCCGTTGCTCATGCGCAGGAGCACGCTCGCGTCATCGTCGAGCCGGCGGCCGGGGATGAAGGCGGTGAGCTCGGCGCACAGGCTGTCGATCGCCAGGCCCGTGACGGTGACCAGGAGGTTCTCGGCATGCGTGCCCACGTCGGCCAACGCGCCGCCGGGCCCGCTGCGTGCGGGGTCGGTGCGCCAGGCGCCGCCGATGTCGCCGGTGCTGAGTTGCGGTGCG
>NZ_DASSRA010000496.1:0-18723 GCF_035702065.1 Rhizobacter sp. | reverse complement strand
GTCACCCTCAAGCTGTCCCAGGGCGAAGTCATCGCCTGGAACCAAGCCGCGACCCGGGTGCGCGTGGTGTCGGGCCGGGTCTGGATCACGCAGCGCAACGACCTGGTCGACCACTTCCTGCACCACGGCCAGTGCTTCGAGCTGCGCCGCGAACACGGCCCGGTGATCGAGGCCGAGCAGGAAGTGTGGCTGCGCTTCGAGCGCGATGCGCACTGGAGCCGCTGGCTCGGCCGGCTGTGGCGCAGGCTCACGAGGCGAGCCAGTGCGGCCGCTACAGTCACCGGGTGAGCAAACCCAAATCCATCTACACCTGCAGCGAGTGCGGCGGCACCAGCCCCAAGTGGCTGGGCAAGTGCCCGCACTGCAACGCCTGGAACACGCTGCTCGAAGGCGTGGCCGAGGCGCCCTCCAAGCACCGCTACCAGTCGCTGGCCGCCGCGCAGCCGGTGGCCACGCTGTCCGAGATCGAGGCCAGTGACGTCGAGCGCCAACCCACCGGCATCGACGAACTCGACCGCGTGCTCGGCGGCGGCATCGTCGCCGGCGGCGTGGTGCTGATCGGCGGCGACCCGGGCATCGGCAAGTCGACGCTGCTCTTGCAGGCGCTGGACGCGCTCTCCAAGACCGTGCCCACGCTGTATGTCACCGGCGAAGAATCCGGCGCGCAGGTCGCCCTGCGCTCGCGCCGCCTGGGCCTCGACGGCTCGCAGGTGCGCGTGATCGCCGAGATCAACCTGGAGAAGATCAGCGCCACCATCGAGGCCGAGCAGCCGGCGGTGTGCGTGATCGACTCGATCCAGACCGTCTACAGCGAGCAGCTCACCTCCGCCCCCGGCTCGGTGGCCCAGGTGCGCGAATGCGCGGCGCAGCTCACGCGCATCGCCAAGAGCAGCGGCACGGCCATCGTGCTGGTCGGCCACGTGACGAAAGAAGGCGCGCTGGCGGGCCCGCGCGTGCTGGAGCACATCGTCGACACGGTGCTGTACTTCGAGGGCGACACGCACAGCAGCTTCCGCCTGGTGCGCGCCTTCAAGAACCGCTTCGGCGCGGTCAACGAGATCGGCGTGTTCGCGATGACCGAGCGCGGCCTCAAGGGCGTGGCCAACCCGAGCGCGATCTTCCTCTCCACCCACGGCGAGCCGGTGCCGGGCGCCTGCGTACTGGTCACGCTCGAAGGCACGCGGCCGATGCTGGTGGAGATCCAGGCGCTGGTTGACAGCGGCGGGCCCAGCCCGCGCCGCTTGAGCGTGGGCCTGGACCGCGACCGCCTGGCGATGATGCTGGCGGTGATGCACCGTCACGCCGGCATCGCCTGCATGGACCAGGACGTGTTCGTCAACGCGGTCGGCGGCGTGCGCATCAGCGAGCCGGCGGCCGACCTGGCGGTGATGCTGGCCATCCAGAGCAGCCTGCGCGGGCGGCCGCTGCCGCGCGGCTTCATCGCCTTCGGCGAGGTCGGCCTGGCCGGCGAGGTGCGACCGGCGCCGCGCGGCCAGGAGCGCCTGAAGGAGGCTGCCAAGCTGGGCTTCAGCGTGGCCGTGGTGCCCAAGGCGAACGCGCCGAAGAAGGCGATCGAAGGCCTCACCATCCACGCGGTCGAACGCATCGAGCAGGCCATCGATCTGATGCGCGAGCTGTAATCTCCTGTGATGAAGTTCGCCGCCGTCAGCGACATCCACGGCAACCTGCCCGCGCTGGAAGCGGTGCTGGCGGACATCGCCCGCGAAGGCGTGGACGCCATCGTCAACCTGGGCGACATCGTGAGTGGCCCGCTGTGGCCCGCCGAGACCGCCGACCGGCTCATGCCTCTGGACTGGCCCACGCTGGCCGGCAACCACGAGCGCCAGGTGCTCACGCAAGCGCTCGCCGAGATGAGCAACACGGACGCCCACACCGCCCCGCGGCTGACACCTGCGCACCGCACCTGGCTGGCCGCGCTGCCACCCACGCTGCAGTGGCAACCTGAGGTCTTCCTCTGCCACGGCACGCCACGCAGCGACCTGCAGTACCTGATGGAAACCGTGACGCCCGAGTACGCACCGGGCACGAACCCCGGCGTGCGCGCCGCCACACGCGACGAAGTGCGGACCCGCCTGGGCGACACGCTGGCCGGCGTGCCGCACGCGCTCATCCTGTGCGGCCACACCCACACGCCGCGCTGCGAGCGCCTGGACGATGGCCGCATGGTGGTCAACCCCGGCAGCGTGGGCCTGCCCGCCTACGACGACGATCACCCCTACTTCCACCTCGTCAAGAACGGCACCCCGCACGCCCGCTACGCCCTCCTCACGCGCAAGCCCGCCGGCTGGGGCGTGAAGCTGAAGCGCATCGACTACGACTTCGAGTCCGCTGCCCGGCAGGCCGAGCGCCACCAGCGGCCCGACTGGGCCATCGCCCTGCGCACCGGACGCATGGCCGCCTGAGGGCCAGGGAGGGCCGGGAGTACCCGTCTGGCGCGCAGGCTAGATAAGATTCATTATCATTTGCATCTTGCTCAACGCGGATGCTTCCATGCCCTCCCCCCGTCTGTCAGATCTACCGAATGGTGCCCAGGGCACCGTGCTGGGCCTGAGCGCCAGTTCGCCGCAGGCCGACGCACAGATGCTGCGCCGCCTGGCCGAGCTGGGCTTCCTGCCCGGTGAGCCGGTGCAGGTGCTGCGCCGCGGCCCGGGCGGGCGCGAGCCGCTGGCGGTACAGATCGGCGAGACGCTGTTCGCGCTGCGCCAGGTCGAGGCGCAGTGCGTGGAGGTGGCCCAGCCATGAGCGACACCGCACTGCCAGGTCTTCGGATCGCCCTGGTCGGCAACCCGAACTGCGGCAAGACCGCCCTTTTCAACCTGCTGACCGGCGCCCGCCAGAAGGTCGCCAACTACGCCGGCGTGACGGTCGAGCGCAAGGTCGGCACCACCACGCTGAAGAACGGCCGCTCGGTCTCGGTGATCGACCTGCCGGGCGCCTACAGCCTCACGCCCTCCACGCCCGACGAGACGGTGACGCGCGACGTGGTGCTGGGCCAACGGGCGGACGAGGCCGCGCCCGACGCCATCGTGGCGGTGGTCGACGCGACCAACCTGCCGATGAACCTGCGCCTGGTGCTGGAGCTCAAGCGCCTGGGCGGGCCCATGGTGCTCTCGCTCAACATGGCCGACGTGGCGCGCGCCAAGGGCCTGAAGATCGACCTGGCCCGCCTGAGCGCCGAGCTGGGCATGCCGGTGGTGGAGACGGTCGCCGTGCAAAGCCATGGCCACGCCGGGCTGCTGGCGCAGCTGGAGCAGCAGGCCAGCTGGCCGGCGCTGCCGCCCGGCACCAGCGCCGCGCCGACGCCGGCCGAGCTGCAGCGCGAGGTGCGCCGCATCCTCGCCATCGCCGCACCCGGCGCGATGCAGTTCAAGCGCTTCAACCACCGGCTCGATGCGGCGGTGATGCACCCCGTGTGGGGCCTCGCGCTGCTGGCGGTGCTGCTGTTCCTGATCTTCCAGGCGGTGTTCTCCTGGGCCAACGTGCCCATGGACGCCATCAAGGAGGCCACCTCCACCACCGGCGAATGGCTCAACGCCACCCTCGCCGACGGCCCCCTGCGCAGCCTGCTGGTCGACGGCGTGGTGGCCGGGCTGGGCGGCGTGATCGTCTTCCTGCCGCAGATCCTGATCCTGTTCTTCTTCATCCTGGTGCTGGAAGACTCGGGCTACCTGCCGCGCGCGGCCTTCCTGCTCGACAACGTGATGGGCAAGGTCGGCCTGTCGGGGCGCGCCTTCATCCCGCTGCTGTCGAGCTTTGCCTGTGCCATCCCCGGCATCATGGCCACGCGCACCATCCCCAACTGGCGCGACCGCCTGGCCACCATCATGGTGGCGCCGCTGATGACCTGCTCGGCCCGCCTGCCGGTGTACGCCCTGCTGATCGGCGCCTTCGTGCCGGCGCGCAGCGTGGGGCCGTTCAACCTGCAGGGCATCACGCTCTTCGTGCTCTACGTGGCCGGCGTGGTGTCGGCCATGGCGGTGGCCTGGCTGCTCAAGCGGGTGTGGATCAAGTCGAGCTACCAGCCGCTGATGCTGGAGCTGCCGCCCTATCGTTGGCCCAACCTGCGCAACCTGCTGCTCGGCCTGTGGGAGCGCGCGCGAATCTTCATCACCCGGGTGGGCACCATCATCTTCTCGCTGACCGTGGTGCTGTGGTTCCTCTCCAGCTACCCGGCGCCGCCCGACGGCGCCACCGGCCCGGCCATCCAGTACAGCCTGGCCGGCCAGCTGGGCCAGGCGCTGCAGGTGATCTTCTCGCCCATCGGCTTCAACTGGCAGATCTCGATCGCGCTCGTACCCGGCCTGGCTGCGCGCGAGGTGGCGGTGGGCGCGCTGGGCACGGTCTACGCCATGTCGACCGCCTCGGGCGAAGTGGCCGACGCCCTGGCGCCGGTGATCGCCGGCGGCTGGTCGCTCGCCACCGCCTTCTCGCTGATTGCCTGGTACGTGTTCGCACCGCAGTGCCTGTCGACACTGGCGGTGGTCCGGCGCGAAACCAACTCCTGGCGCTACCCGCTGGCGATGGCGGCCTACATGTTCACGCTGGCCTACATCGCCTCGTTCATCACCTACCGGACCACGCTGTGGCTCACCACCTGATGCAACACCTGCTCGTCGCCTTGATCGTCGCCGGCTGCGCCGGCTACGCGGTGTGGGTCTTGATGCCTTCGGCCCTGCGCCGCACCACCGCCCGGCTGGCCCTGCGGGCACCGTGGCCGCAGGCCGTGGTGGCGCGGCTGAACAAGGCGGCGCAGGCGTCCACGGGCTGCGGCTGCGACGGCTGCGATGCCAAGCCCGCCGCCCCGGCGCGCGCAGGTGCCACCACCCACACCATCCAGATCCACCGCAGGCCAAAATCGCGCCCATGAATCCAATCGTGGGGTGGGGCCTGGCCGTGCTGGCCGTGGCTGCGAGCTGGCAGGCCTATGGCTGGCAGGGTGTGGTGATGGCGGTCTCGGTGATCGTCTTCTGGCTGCTGCTGCAGTTCAGCCGGGCCCTGCGCGCGATGAAGAACGCCGCCGGTGCGCCCAAGGGCCAGGTCGACAGCGCCGTGATGCTCAACGCCAAGCTGCGGGTGGGCATGACGATGATGCAGGTCATCACCCTCACCCGCAGTCTGGGCGAGCGCGTGAGCGAGACGCCCGAAGCCTGGGCCTGGGCCGACGCCGGCGCGAGCCGCGTGCGGCTGGTGTTCGAGGGCGGCAAGCTGCGCCGCTGGGAGCTGGAAAGGCCCGAGTCGCCCACGCCCTAAAATCGCGCTCTTGATCGAATTACAGGAGCCTGCCATGTCGATGGCTGACCGCGACGGGAAAATCTGGATGGATGGCGAGCTGGTGGAGTGGCGCGACGCCAAGATCCACGTGCTCTCGCACACGCTGCACTACGGCTGCGGCGCTTTCGAAGGCGTGCGCGCCTACAAGACGGCCAAGGGCACGGCGATCTTCCGGCTGCGCGAGCACACCGAGCGCCTCTTCAACAGCGCCAAGATCCTGCGCATGAAGATCCCGTTCACGCTGGAGCAGGCGATGGACGCCCAGCGCCAGGTGGTGCGCGAGAACAAGCTCGAGAGCTGCTACCTGCGCCCGCTGACCTGGATCGGCTCCGAGAAGCTGGGCGTTTCTCCGAAGGGCAACAAGATCCACCTGATGATCGCCGCCTGGTCCTGGGGCGCCTACCTGGGTGAAGAAGGCCTCAAGCGCGGCATCCGCGTCAAGACCAGCAGCTTCACGCGCCACCACGTCAACATCACGATGACGCAGGCCAAGACGGTGAGCAACTACACCAACTCCATCCTGGCCAACATGGAAGCCACCGACGACGGCTACGACGAGGCCCTGCTGCTCGACGCCTCGGGCTTCGTCAGCGAAGGCGCGGGCGAGAACCTCTTCATCATCAAGAACGGCGTGGTCTACACGCCCGACCTGTCGGCCGGTGCGCTCAACGGCATCACCCGCAACACCATCTTCGCGATCTGCAAGGACCTGGGCCTGGAGCTGAAGGAAAAGCGCATCACGCGCGACGAGGTCTACATCTGCGACGAGGCCTTCTTCACCGGCACCGCCGCCGAGGTGACGCCGATCCGCGAACTCGACCGCATCGAGCTCGGCAGCGGCTCGCGCGGCCCCATCACCGAGAAGATCCAGAGCGCGTTCTTCGACATCGTGAACGGCCGCAACCCCAAGTACGCCGAGTGGCTGACCCCCGTTTGAAGAGGCCGTCATGAGTGAACCCAAAGCCGTCGTCGAACTCACCGCCGCCGACCTGCAAGGCCCCGGCGTGATCGCCTGCCCCAACCCCAAGATGACACTGTGGAGCGCGCATCCCAAGGTGTTCATCGACGTGACGACCACCGGGGCGGGCAAGTGCCCGTACTGCGGCACCGAATACCGCCTCAAGGCCGGTGAGAAGGTTCACCACGGCCATTGAGCCTGCCATGAGGAGCCTGGTCATCGCGCCGCAGTGGATCGGCGACGCGGTGATGTCGGAACCGCTGCTGCGTGCGCTGGCCGCACGCGGCGAAACGCTCGCTGTGGCGGCCCTGCCCTGGGTGGCGCCGGTCTACCGCGCGATGCCGCAGGTCGGCGAGGTGATCGAGTTGCCCTTCGCGCATGGCCGGCTCGACTGGTCGGCACGGCGCCAGCTCGCGGGCACTCTGAAGGGCCGCTTCGACACCGCCTATGTGCTTCCGAACTCGCTGAAGTCGGCGCTGATCCCCTTCCTGGCGCGCATCCCGCGGCGCGTGGGTTATCACGGCGAAGGCCGCTACCTGCTGCTCAACGAGCGCCTGCCCAACCCTGGCGGGCGCCCGCCGATGGTGGCCTTCTACCGCGCGCTGGCCGGTGCCGGCGGCGAGTCCGACACGCCGCGCCTGAGCTTCGATGCGGCCGCGCTGCAGCGTGCGACAAGCGCTGTCTCGCTCCGCCCGCAAGGCTACTGGGCCTTCGCCCCCGGCGCCGAGTACGGCCCCGCCAAGTGCTGGCCCGCCACCCACTACGCCGAACTGGCGCGCACGCTGCACGCCGCGCGGGGCCTGCCCGTCGTGCTGCTCGGCTCGGGCAAGGAAGCCGCGCTGTGCGACGAGATCGCCCAGGCCGCAGCCGGTGCCTGCATCGTGCTCGCGGGCAAGACCTCGCTGATCGACGCCATGGCGCTGATCGCCGCCGCGCGAGGCGTGGTCAGCAACGATTCGGGCCTGATGCACGTGGCCGCAGCCTTCGGCATCCCGCAGGTGGCGGTGTTCGGCTCTACCAGCCCCGAGCACACGCCGCCGCTCAACGCGCGCGCGCGCGTGCTCTGGCTCAAGGACGAGCTGCAACTCGACTGCGCGCCCTGCTTCGACCGCGTGTGCCGCTTCGGCCACACCCGTTGCCTGACCGGCGTGGCACCGGCCCGCGTGGCCGCCGCGCTCGGCGACGCGCTCACCCATGGACAGTGACGCCAGCCAGTTGATGAGCGAGGCGCTGGTCGGCGCCGGCACCTCCGTCTGGGCCTGGGACATGGAAGCCGACCTGCTCACCGGCATGGACGGCAGCGTGGCCCTGCTCGGCTACGCCAAGGGCGAACTCGAGTCGACCCAGGCCGGCTGGGACGCGGTGATCCACCCCGACGACCTGGCCGAGAACGACGCCGCCTACCAGCGCCATGCGCGCGGCGAGATCACGGCCTACGAGAGCGAGTACCGCGCGCGCGCCAAGGACGGCAGCTGGCGCTGGCTGGCCGAGCGCGGCCGCATCATCGAGTGGTGGCCCGATGGCCGCCCGCGCCGCATGGTCGGCACGCTGAGCGACGTCACCCAACGCCGCCAGGCCGAAAGCGAGACCGCCGAGCGCGACGAGCGCCTGCGCCAGATCACGCGCCACGTGCCGGGCCTGCTGTACCAGTTCCGCCTGCCGCCCGACGGGCGCGGCGTCTTCCCCTACGTCAGCGAGCGCTGCCGCGACGTGCTGGGCCTGGACCCGGAGTCGCTGATGCTCGACGCCTCGCTGCTGTTCAACCGCATCGACATGGCCGACCGCCACAGCGTGGGCCGCTCGCTCGGCGACTGGACGCGAAGCCAGGCGGCGCGGCGCATCGAGTTCCGCTACACCCGCCCCGACGGGCAGCTGCGCTGGATGCTGGGTGTCTCGTCACCGCGCCCGCAGGCCGACGGCTCGGTGGTGTGGCACGGCTACCTCGAAGACATCACCGAGTACCGCGAGCTGGAGAAGGCGCGCGAGCTGGCCGCCACCGCCGAAGCCGCCAACCGCGCCAAGACCGAGTTCCTCTCGCGCATGAGCCATGAGCTGCGCACGCCGCTGAATGCGGTGCTCGGCTTCGCCCAGCTGATGGAGCTCGACGAAGCCGAGCCGCTCGGCCCGGCGCAGCGCCAGCGTCTCACGCTGGTGCGCGAGTCCGGGGAACACCTGCTGCGCATGATCAGCGACCTGCTCGACCACTCGCGCATCGAGGCCGGCCAGCTCGCGGTCGACCTGGTCGACGTGCCCCTGCTTCCGCTGCTGCGCGAGTGCAGCAACATGCTGGCGCCCGCGGCGCAGGCGGCCGGCGTGAGCGTGCAGATCGCCGACATCGCCGAGCCCCTGCAGGTGCGCGCCGACAGCACGCGCCTGCGGCAGGTGCTGCTCAACCTGCTCTCCAACGCCATCAAGTACAACCGCCCCGGCGGCCAGGTGCGGCTGGAGGCGCAGGCGCTCGGCCACGAGGTCAGCCTGCGCGTGATCGACAACGGCCTGGGCATCGCCCCCACCCACCTGCCCAACCTGTTCGAGCCCTTCAACCGGCTGGGCCAGCGGCGCAGCGGCATCGAAGGCACCGGCATCGGCCTGGCCATCACGCGTGCGCTGGTGACGCTGATGCACGGCCACATCGAGGTGCAGAGCGAACCGGGCCAGGGCTCGGTGTTCAGCGTGCGGCTGCCGGCCGCCTCACCCTACAAGACCAGCTTGCCGACGTAGAGGATCGGGCCGGTGGGTGCGCCCGTGGGCGAGCCGCCGGGCGGCTCCAGGCTCACGGCCAGCGCCGCGGTGTTGTCGAGCACCTTGCCGCGCTTGACCACGGTGGCGGCCTTCTCGGATATCACGCCCAGCGAGCGCGGCGCGCCTTCCGGCGGTACCGCCCACAGCTCGAGCGCACGATCGGGTTGCAACGCCACGGTCGTGATCGGCTTGGTGACCATCGCGCGGCCGTCCGCACTGATGCTCGCGATGAACGAGGCCGGCACCACACCGCCCTCGGCCGGCGCGCCGCCCGCCGGCGACAGCACCACGACGATCGGTGGCTGTGAAGGCTGCGGCAGCGCCAGCAGCACCGCCAGCGCGAGGGCCGCGGCCGTGGCCACGCCGGAGAAGGCGCGCCACACCGCGAGCCGACCCCACCAGCCCACGGGCTCTGTCGTGGGGGCGCTGGCGAGCAGCGGCGCAATGCGTGCCTCGATGCGCTGCCACACCCGCGGCGGCGGCGGCACCGGCGCGACGCTGGTGGTGAGCGGCATCAAGCGCGCTTCCCAGCTGCGCACCGCCGCGCGCAAACCAGGATGGGCGCGCATCAACGAAACGAAGCGTCGACGCGCCGGACCACGCAGCGTGCCGGCCACATAGGCGGCGGCCAGGCGGTCGGCGAGTTCGGGGCGGCTGTAGTCCATGGTGATCTGCTTACTCGGCCTGCATGTCGCGCACGACGGCGCTTTCGAGGCACGACTTCAACGACAGCAAGGCCCGCCGCACCCACGACTTCACCGTGCCCAGCGGCTGCCGCATCTGCTCGGCCACCTCGGCGTGGCTCAGGCCGTCGTAGAAGGCCAGGGCCACGCTCTGCCGCTGTTGCGACGACAGGCCCTCCATGCACTTGGCCAGAGCGCGCGCATCCGAGGCCTGGCTCAACAGGGCCAGCGGTCCGGGGGCATCGTCGGCCACGTTGTCGTACACGTCGCGTTCCTCGTCGTCGTCACTCAATGGGGCAGGCGCGGTCTGCGGCTCGGCCTGCTTGCGGCGCAGGCTGTCGATCGCGCGGTTGCGCGCAATGCTGGTGAGCCAGGTCAGCGGCTGGCTTTGCGCCGCGTCGAAGCTCTGCGCGGCCCGCCAGACATTGACATACACCTCTTGCAGCACGTCTTCGGCCTGCGCCCTGTCTCGGTTGATACGCAGCACCACGGCGAACAGATGCGCACTGCTCAGCTCGTAAAGGCGGGCAAAAGCCACACGATCGCCCACTCCGGCGCGGGCGAGCAGGCGCGAGAGCTCTCGGCTGCGTTCGCTCCAGTCGGCGGGTGACGAGACCACGGTCAGGGTGTGACGAGTTTCACGGGCGTGAGTTTATCGGCCGACCGCGGTGACCACGCTGCCAAGATTTAGGGGTGGTGAGGGGCTGGGCCGCGGCCTAGAGTGCGCGCTCGACTCACACACACGACAGGGGACACGACATGAACACCTCGAATCGACCCGCACTGCGCCGGACGCTGGCTGCGGCCTGTGTCGCCGCCTCGCTCGGCCTGTGGGGCATGAACGCCGCGGTGGCTGCAGGTGCCTGCGGCAAACACCCCTGCGTGTCGGCGCTGAGCGTGGTCAGTGCCGCGGGCGACGAGTTCCGCACGGCCCTCGCGAAGGTGGAGTTCGCCGGTGATGCACTTGCACCGCAGTCCCGGGAGGCCGTGGCCACGCTGGCGCGCAAGTGGTCCAGTGCGAAGGAGCCCTTGAAGCTGCGCGTGGCGGCCGACGCCAACCTGCAGGGCGCGGCGGCGCAGCGCCAGGCTGCCGCGCGCGCCGCGGCCTTGAAGCAGGCCCTGGTCGACGCGGGCCTGCCGGCGGCCAAGGTGAGCATCACGTCCTGATCGAGACGATCTCGCGCCACAGCGCGTCGGTGGGCGCGCTGGGCTGCAGGCCGCGCGCCGACAAGGCCCTCGCCAGGGCTTCGTACACCCGCACGGCCTCGGCCCGCTGCCCGCTCTGGGCATGCACCTGCATCAGCCGCCGCGCCAGGCCTTCGGCCAGCGGTTCCAGCCGCACCGCACGTTCGAGCAGCTCGCGCTCGGCACGCTGATCGCCAAAGCGCGCCATCAGCGTGGCCGCCGACTGCGTGGCCCGCACCACATCGCGCTGGCAGCGCTGGCGTTCCGCCTCCAGCCAAGGTGCGGGGGGCACGCCGGGCAGCAGTTCGCCCTGGCAGGCGTCGATGACGCGCGCCACCAGCGCGGCCATCTCGCTGGGCGCCGCACTGCCGCCGCCTTGCATCGCCTGCGCCTCCAGCCGCTCGATGAGCACACGGCGTTGCGCCAGGTCCGAGCTCACGCGGGCCGCATCCAGCGCCACGCGCCCGTCGCCCACGCGCACCAGCGAATCGTCGCCGAGCAGGCGGCGCAGGCGCTGGATGGCCATCTCCAGGTTCTTGCGCGCGGCGCCGTCATCGGCGTCCGGCCACAGGGCCTCCTGCACGGACAGCATGCTCGCGGCCTGCGAGCGCTCGCAGGCCAGCAGGCGCAACAGCTCCAGCGGCTTGTGCGGCGTCTTGCCCTGCTGTTCGAGCGGTGAGCCACCCAGCGTGATCGCAAAGCCGCCCAGCAGGCGCAGCCAGAGCGGCCACGGCCACTGCGCATCGGCATCGGCGGGCGCGGGCAACGCGCGGTCGCGGACCACCTCGCGCACGAAGACCGGCTCGATGTGCCAGCGCAGCGCCAAGGCGCACAGCTGCGCCGCCCGTTCGGGCAGCAGGCGCAGGAACATGGTGTAGCGCACGGCCTGCGCCCGGGCCAGCGCATCGGCCAGGGCCGTGCGGCTCGCCGCCTCGTCGCGACGGTGGTCCAGCCACGCCTGCAGCAGCAGGCGCAGGCAGGTGTAGACCTCGGCATCGCGCCCTGCATGCCGCGCCGCCAGTTGCTGCAGCAGCTCGCAGGCTTCGGCATCGCGGCCCAGCGCCGCGAAGATCTGCGCCTGGTCGGTGAGGAAGGAGGCCTGCTCGGGCGCCGACAGCCCGCTCGCGTCGGCGAGGCTCAGCGCTTCGCGCAGCGTCGCCAGCGCCTGCACCGCCTGGCCGCGCATGAGCTGCACGCGGGCGCGCATCTGCTGCCACTCCACCAGCTGGCGCGTGCGCCCGGCGCCCCACTGCGGGCGGATGCCCTCGACGGCGGCATGCGCTTCGTCGATGCGGCCGCGGTCGACGAGCAGGCGCACCATGGCCAGCGTGGCGAGCAGGCGAACGCTGGGCAGCGTGTGCGCCTGGGCCAGGTCGAGGGCCTGCCGCCACGCCTGCTCGGCCCGCGCGTGGCCGCCGATCTGGTAGTGCGCGAAGCCCACCGTGTAGAGCCAATGCCCGCGCATCAGCGGGCTGGCGGCCTCGAACGCGTCCGGCGCCTCCACCTGCGTGGAGAGCATGTCGAACTGCTCGTACTGCTGCTGCACGAAGTGGTAGTTGACGAGCACCTGCGCGGCGATCAGGCGCTCGTCGGGCGACAACTGCGTGCGCAGCGGCCGCAGCTGCGCCTGCACCCAGGCCGCCGCGAGGCCGGCTTCGGGCAGCACATCGCCGCCCAGCACCACGCGGGCGAGCACGCCCAGGCGCAGCCACAGGCCTTCCGTGTCGTTGCCGAGCGGGGACGGCCACCCCGCGGCGCGCGCCCGCTCCAGCCAGGTGCTCACCTGGTCCATCGCCCCCACGTCGAGCAGGCACAGCACCAGCGCCGCGTGCGCGCTGACGGCGCGGCCGGATGCGTCTTGCGCGGCGTCGTACCCAGCGTGGGCCTGCTCCAGGCAGGGCAAGGCTTCGGCACTCCCACGCATCAGGGCCGCCAGCGCGCGCCAGTACGCCACCTCGGGCCACTCGGCCAGCGACTCGGGCGGCACCGGGCGGCAGGCCGCATCGAGCAGGTCGGCCCGGCCCGCACGCCACCAGCCCGGGCCATGCAGACGCAGGGTCTCCCGGGCTTGCGCAGGTACCTGGTGGGCCGGTGGGGTGTTCATGGCGATGGCGCAGCGGAGCTCAGTCTAGGCCCCCCGAAAGAGCGGGCCGCGCCGTCCGAATCGCTGGGTGATCCGTGGGTGACCCCGCTCGACAGTGACCCCATGGCGCGGTGCCGTTTGTCCAGCCCCGTCATACATCAACCCGGACAGAAGGAGCACACGACATGGCTACGCAAATCCCCAAGGTCAACAAGGAACTGGTGCTGGTGTTCGTCAGCGCGGGCGTCAACAACGGCGCCTCCGGCTGGGGCATCACGCCCGGCGGCAAGCTGAAGAAGATCCCCGACAACAACCCCATCGCGCACCAGGTCGCGGCCGCGGCGCAGGCGCTGGCGGCGGTGGAGCGCTCGGGCCGGGCGGCGCAGATGCAAGACCTCGCACGCGTCGCGCAGTCCGACCTGGTGCACGCCGCCGCCGAGCTGGCCGAAGCCTTCCCTGCCTGACCCCCTCCTCTCACACCCTTCACATTCACATCCAAGGAGAATCCCATGAGCAAACTCGTACTCAAGCGCTTCAAGTGCAATGCCGAATCGAACGAGATCGGCGACGACAGCCCGCATTTCCTGGTGTTCCACGGCCGGCGCGGCCAGGGCGCCTCCAGCAGTTCGAACGTGGAACTGGTGCGCCGATCCGCATGGGACGACAGCGTCGCCCAGGGAGAGACGATCCCCGCCAACGCGACGGTGATCAATCCCATGAATGCCGACATCGTGATCGTGGCCATGATGGAAGAAGACTGGGACCCCGACTTCACCGGCCTCACGCTGGCCCGCCTGCGCGGCTGGATCTGCCCCTTCTTCAACAGCCTGGCCAACAGCGTGGCCTTCATCGACTCGAATGTCGCCACGCTGGTGCTGCAGGAGTTCCGCCGCGGCATCCAGAGCCTGCGCTCCAACGACGAGATCCTCGGCGTGAAGCGCCTGTCGCTGTCGACGCTCTCGCCGCTGACCTTCACCGGCGACGGCGCAAACTACAAGGTGACCTTCGCGATCGAGTGATCGCCCGCGCGGGGGCCCGGGGCGGCCCCCGTCCGTACAATTCAGGCCCCATGAGCCTGTCGAGCGAGTTCGTTCTCACCCTGTCGTGCCGTGATGCCAAGGGCATCGTCTTCGCCGTCTCCGGCCTGCTCTACCAGGCGGGGTGCAACATCCTCGACTCGCAGCAGTTCGGCGACCTGCCCGACGACACCGGCGTGCACAGCACCGGCCTCTTCTTCATGCGGGTGCACTTCGAGGCCCCGCCGCACCTGGCCAACACCGACACGCTGAACACGCTGCTCACCAGCGTGCGCCTGCAGTTCGACATGGACGTGAAGCTGCACAGCCGCGCACGCCGACCGCGCCTGCTGCTGATGGTGAGCCAGCACGGCCACTGCCTGAACGACCTGCTGTACCGCTGGCATTCGGGCCAGTTGAACGTGGACATCCCGGCCATCGTCTCCAACCACCCGACCTTTGCCGACCTGGCCGCGCGCTACGGCATCCCCTTCCACCACCTGCCCTTGCCCACCGGCGCCAGCGCCGAGACCAAGCGCGCGCAGGAGCGTCAGGTCGAGGCCCTGGTCAACGAGCACCAGATCGACCTGGTGGTGCTGGCGCGCTACATGCAGATCCTGAGTGCCGAGTTCTGCGGCTTCCTCAAGGGGCGGGCGATCAACATCCACCACAGCTTCCTGCCCAGCTTCAAGGGCGCCAAGCCCTACTTCCAGGCGCACGACCGCGGCGTCAAGCTGATCGGCGCGACGGCCCACTACGTGACGGCCGAGCTCGACGAAGGCCCCATCATCGAGCAGGACGTGGCCCGCGTGGACCACTCCATGAGCGCCGAAGGCTTCACGGCCGCCGGCCGCGACGTGGAGAGCATGGTGCTGGCCCGTGCCGTGCGCTGGCACGTGGAGCACCGCGTGCTGCTGAACGGCCAGAAGACCGTCATCTTCCTGTGAGACCCTGAGCGCACCATGGCCCGACCCAAGCCGCCCCCTGAGATCGCCCTGATGGCCTCGTCCGACGACGCCGAAGCGCAGTTCTACGAAGCCCTGCAGCGCGGCGACATCGACAAGCTGATGGCCGTCTGGGCCGACGAAGACGAGGTCTGCTGCGTGCACCCCAATGGCCCACGCGTGATCGGCGCCAGCGCCATCCGGGCCGCCTTCGACGCCATGTTCTCCAACGGCGTGATCGACGCGCAGCCCGAGAAGGTGCGCCGGGTCGTCACCCACGACAGCGCGGTGCACAGCGTGGTCGAGCGCATCCAGGTCATGACCGACGAAGGGCCGCAGGTGGCCTACGTGCTGGCCACCAACGTGTACGTGAAGACCTCGGTGGGCTGGCGCCTGGTGGCCCACCACGCGAGCCCCGGTTCGGCACAGGAATTGCCAGAGGTCGGCGAGACACCTTCCGTTCTGCACTGAGCTGAGTCACGTCATGCACAACTACCGCGCCCCTCGCTGGCTCGCGGGCCACGGCCTCGTCGGCGGCAACCTGCAAACCATCTGGCCGGCGCTGTTCGCGCGCAGCCACCAGGGCCCCAAGCCGGCCTACCGCCGCGAGCGCTGGACCACGCCCGACAACGATTTCATCGACGTCGACTTCGGCAGCTCGCCGCCCGACGATGGCGTTGCGCGCCCGCTGTTGGTGCTGTTCCACGGCCTCGAAGGCTCCTCGGCCAGCCACTACGCCCTGGCCTTTGCCAACTGGTGCCGCGAGAACGGCTGGCGCTACGCCGTGCCGCACTTCCGCGGCTGCTCGGGCGAGATCAACCTCGCGCCGCGCGCCTACCACTCGGGCGACTACGAAGAGATCGGCTGGGTGCTCCAGCGCATGCGCGCTCGGCACAGCGGCCCCATTGTGGCGGTGGGCGTGTCGCTGGGCGGCAATGCCCTGCTGCGCTGGGCCGAAGAGGCGGGCGACACCGCCTCGCAGACGGTGCGCGCGGTGTGCTCGGTGTGCTCGCCCGTCGACCTGGCCGCCGGTGGCCGGGCCATCGGCGAAGGCTTCAACCGGCAGGTCTACACCCGCATGTTCCTGCGCACCATGGTGCCCAAGGCCTTGCTCAAGCTCAACCAGCATCCGGGCCTGTTCGATGGCGCCAAGCTGCAGGCGGCGCGCAACCTCTACGAGTTCGACAACATCTTCACCGCGCCGCTGCACGGCTTTCGCAACACCGACGACTACTGGACCCGCGGCTCGGCCAAGCCGCACCTGCACCGCATCCGCATCCCGGCGCTGGTGCTCAACGCCCGCAATGACCCTTTCATCCCTGCCAGCAGCCTGCCCAAACCGCACGAGGTGGGCCACTTCGTGACACTCTGGCAACCCGAGCACGGTGGCCACGTGGGCTTCGCCCGCGGCCGCTGGCCCGGCCATGTGCTCACCCTGCCCGAGCAGGTGATGGGCTGGATGGGCACCTACGCGGGAGAGGAGACGCCCCATGGATGAGATCGTCAAGGCAGCTCTCAAGAAATGGCCCAACGTGCCTGCCTGCTACGGCTGGCTGGCACTCGACGCCCGAGGCGACTGGTACATGCGCGACGACCGCGTGCAGGCCGCCGGCCCCTTCCCGCAGGTGAAGGGCAGCCGCATCAACCACGAGAAGCTGCGCGAGTTCATCGACCGCAACTACGAGCGCGACGAGCACGGCTGCTGGTTCTTCCAGAACGGCCCGCAGCGCGTCTACGTGGAGCTCGAAGCCGCACCCTGGATCTGGCGCCTGGAGGCCCAGCCCGGCCAGCCGCCGCGGCTGCGCTCGCACACCGGCCGCGAGGCGCGCTTCGAGTCGGCCCTGGTCGACGAGGCCGGGCGGCTCTACCTCGCCACCGACCTCGGCCTCGGGATCGTGCACACGCTCGACATGGAAACCGCCGCCGACGCCATCGAGCAGGGCCACTGGGCGGTCGCCGAGTCACGCGGCGCCGAACTGCCGCAGCGCTTCGGCCACTGCCTGAGCCCGCAGGCCCAGGCGCCGGCCGCTCACAAGCCGTAGAACACGTAGTCGGCCGCGTAGGCCACCTGCTGGCGCTTGCCCTTGGCCGCAGCGTCGCAGCCGCTGGCCGGCGCCGCGCCCCCCTGGGTGTTGAGGCGCTGGATGTAGGCCACGCCCTGCATTGCGCCCATGCCGGTGGCCGGCTCGGCCTTCACCAGCTGCAGCGGGATGTTGCCGGCACCGCCCGGTGCCACCGCCATCTGCTTGCCGGTGACCTTGGAGCCGTCGTTCGCCTCCCAGGTCGGGCCGGCGTAGTACTTGCCCACGGGCTTCTGGTCGGCGGCATAGAGCGTGGCGACCGGGCCGACAAAAGCCCATTCGAACTGGCCCGCCATGTCTTTCTTCTCGCGGCATTCATAGGTCAGCTCGCCGCGGCCCACCGTCCACATCGTCTGGCGCGCGCCGGCCGGGGCACGCACAGCCTCGGGCAAGCTGGTGTTGTCGACCATCATCGGCGCCGGGCCGGTGGCACAGGCGGTGGCCAGCACGGTCAGGCTGGCGAGCAAGAGGGTGTTCTTCATGGGCATCTCCTGGAATCGGGGAATCGGATGGAAGCGCTCGACAACGAGTCGCTCGAACCCATACGCAGGCCGGCCGGGATCGGATGCAGGCATGAAAAAGCCGACCCGCTGGTCGGCTTGGTCGGGGAGCGCGGGGCGCTCAGTTGGCGGCGGAAGCAGCCGCTGCGGGGGCCTTGGGTTCGTCGAACTTGGCACCGCCCTTGTTGGCCATGAAGACCACGGCACGGCCGATTTCGAAGTCGCTGAAATCGCCGCCGCCTTGCGGGCCCATCGCGCCCTTGCCCTTGAGGGCGTGGGTCAGCAGGGTTTCGTAGCCCTGGCCGACGCGCGGGCCCCAGGCTGCGGCGTCGCCCAGCTTGGGGGCACCGGCCACACCGGCGGCGTGGCAGGCGCTGCACTGGGCGGTGAACACCTGCTCGCCGGTCTTGAGCGAGGCCGCGTCGTTGGCGTCCTTGATCTCGACGGTGGCCAGCGGGCGAATGCGCAGGGCCGTGGCTTCGGGCGACAGGGCGTCGCTGCCGGCGGCCGGCTTGCTGCTGGAACCCACGTAGCTGACCAGCAGCACGATCACCGCGATCGGGATGACGAAGGCAAAGATCACCGCCCAGATGAGCTGTTTGACAGTCTTGACCGGCCCTTCGTGCGGGGCATCGTCGTGTTCGGAGTGGCTGTGGTGCGGGTCGCTCATGAAGTCCTCGGCGGCTGAACCGTTGGGGGGTGGCGCAAAACCGCGGGATTATAGACGGCCCCTCCGCAGGGCCACCTCGGCGCCGAGGGGCCGCTGATAGAATCGCCGCCCTGTGCGTCCGTAGCTCAATGGATAGAGTACTGCCCTCCGAAGGCAGGGGTTGCTGGTTCGATCCCAGCCGGACGCGCCAGATCCCTCCCCCTCAGCGCACCCAGCGCAAGCTCGGCATCGCCGCCAGCCCGGGCCGATCACGCGCATCCACCTCCACCCGCGCACCCGCCTGCGCAAAGAGATAGAGCTGACCGCTCACCGGCCCGCGGATCGCCGTCTGGCCGGAGCCCAGGTACTCGAACATGATCACCGACAGCGCCGGCCGGGCGCCGAAAGCCGCAGCCGGTGCGGCGTGCGCCATGGCGGCGGCCTGGGCCGCTGCGCGCTTGCTTCCACAACACATGTTCATCTCCTGCTCAGGCGCCGCCCGCGGGCGGCTTGGGTAGAAACTTCTCCAGCACGATGGCCCCGCCCGACAGCGCCAGCCACAGCACGGCGCGGGCGATCCAATCCTCGTG
>NZ_DASSRA010000495.1:0-8756 GCF_035702065.1 Rhizobacter sp. | reverse complement strand
AAATGGTCATGCCTGGCGACAACGTCAGCATCACCGTCAAGCTGATCAACCCGATCGCCATGGAAGAAGGCCTGCGCTTCGCCATCCGTGAAGGCGGCCGCACCGTCGGCGCCGGCGTCGTGGCAAAGATCCTGGAGTAAGAGTTAGTTTTCGCTGAAAGCCACAGGGGTATAGCTCAATTGGCAGAGCGCTGGTCTCCAAAACCAGAGGTTGTAGGTTCGATTCCTACTGCCCCTGCCAAGCCCGCACGGTTGAACTAAGCCGGCGGGCTTTGCTGCTGAAGGGCAGCTGCTGTTTTGAAGTATTGAAACTGCTGCGACCCGGGCGAGCAACACACAACGAACATGGCCAATCCGCAAATCGAAACTGTTTCCACCGGCGCCGACAAGGCCAAGCTTGCTGCGGCCGGCGTTCTGGTGATTGCTGCGGTGGCGGCTTTCTATGTGCTGGGCAAGCAGGACATGTGGCTGCGCGTGGCCGCGTTGCTGGTCTTGCTGGTGGCTGCCGTCGGCGCGTTCTTCACCTCCGAGTCGGGCAAGCAGCTGATCGCTTTTGGCCGCGACTCGGTGCGCGAGGTGCGCAAGGTGGTGTGGCCGTCGCGCAAAGAGGCTACCCAGATGACGCTGTACGTGTTCGCCTTCGTGGTCGTGATGGCGCTGTTCCTGTGGTTGACCGACAAGACCTTGGAGTGGGTGCTGTACGACCTGATCCTGGGCTGGAAGCATTGAGGTAAGCCTGATGAGCGAACAAACCACAAGCGGTGAAGTGACTGCCGCCTCGCTGGCGCCGGCGACCAACAAGCGTTGGTATGTCGTTCACGCCTACTCGGGCATGGAGAAGGCAGTCGAGCGCAACCTGCGTGAGCGCATCGACCGTTCTGGCATGCAAGACAAGTTCGGCCGCATCCTGGTGCCGATGGAAGAAGTCGTCGAACTCAAGAACGGCAAGAAGGCCGTCACCGAGCGCCGCTTCTTCCCCGGCTACGTGCTGGTCGAGATGGAGATGGCCGACGACACCTGGCACCTGGTGAAGCACACCAGCAAGGTCACCGGCTTTGTCGGCGGTGCCAAGAACCGCCCGGCCCCGATCTCGGAGGCCGAGGTGATGAAGATCGTCACCCAGATGCAAGAGGGCGTGGAGAAGCCGCGCCCCAAGGTCGAGTGGTCGGTCGGCGAGCTGGTGCGCGTCAAGGAAGGCCCGTTCACCGACTTCAATGGTGCGGTGGAAGACGTCAACTACGACAAGTCCAAGGTTCGCGTATCGGTCACCATCTTTGGCCGCGCCACGCCGGTCGAGCTCGACTTCTCGCAGGTCGAAAAGATCTGAGCCCGGATGGCGGCTTGGCGCTTCGGCGCTGAAGCCATCCCGTTGCTGCTGGTGACGAGACACCGGCAAGAGGAGCCAAGGTAACCAGCCCTTGGCGTTTGTACTCAAGGTCCGCCGCTGTTTGCGGGCCTGTTTGGAGAGAAACATGGCAAAAAAGATTGTCGGCTTCATCAAGCTGCAAGTCCCGGCGGGTAAAGCCAACCCGTCCCCCCCGATCGGTCCGGCGCTGGGTCAGCGCGGTCTGAACATCATGGAGTTCTGCAAGGCGTTCAACGCGCAGACCCAAGGCATGGAACCCGGCCTCGTGCTGCCGGTGGTGATCACCGCGTTCGCGGACAAGTCGTTCACCTTCGTTCTGAAGAGCCCGCCCGCATCGGTGCTCATCAAGAAGACGCTCAAGCTCGACAAGGGCTCGCCCAAGCCACACACCGACAAGGTGGGCAAGCTGACCCGCGCCCAGGCTGAAGACATCGCCAAGGTCAAGATCAAGGATCTGACCGGCGCCGATCTGGATGCCGCTGTCCGCACGATCGCCGGTACCGCCCGCTCGATGGGCGTGACGGTGGAAGGAGTCTAAACATGGCCAAGCTGACCAAACGCCAGAAGGCACTCGCCGGCAAGGTGGAGAGCACCAAGCTGTACGCGATCGACAACGCGCTCGCGATCGTCAAGGAATGCGCCACCGCCAAGTTCGATGAATCCATCGACGTGGCGGTGCAACTCGGCATCGATGCCAAGAAGTCCGACCAGGTGGTTCGCGGCGCCGTCGTGCTGCCCAACGGCACCGGCAAGACCAAGCGCGTCGCCGTGTTCGCTCAAGGTGCCAAGGCTGAAGAAGCCAAGGCCGCCGGTGCCGACATCGTCGGCATGGAAGACCTTGCCGAGTCGATCAAGGCTGGCAACATGGACTTCGACGTGGTGATCGCTTCGCCCGACACCATGCGCATCGTCGGTACCCTGGGTCAGGTGCTGGGCCCGCGCGGCCTGATGCCGAACCCGAAGGTCGGCACCGTGACGCCCGATGTGGCCACCGCGGTGAAGAACGCCAAGGCCGGCCAGGTGCAGTTCCGCGTCGACAAGGCCGGCATCGTGCACGGCACGATCGGCCGCCGTTCGTTCGACACCGACAAGCTGATCGGCAACCTGCGCGCCCTGATCGAAGCCCTGAACAAGGCCAAGCCGGCCACGAGCAAGGGCATCTACCTGCGCAAGGTGGCGGTCTCCTCGACCATGGGCGTGGGTGCCCGTGTCGACGTGGCCACGATCAACGCATCGGCTCAGGCCTGAAGAAACTGAGGGTCGGCACGAGTCTGGTGCCGATCCGATGAGTTTGGTGGGCTGGTGAGGTGAAAGCCGAGCCAGGTCATCCAAGACCGCAGGTGCAGCTTCTGGCTGCTTAATCGAAGAGACGGCTGATCCACCGATTGGCCCGATCCGAAGCCCGCGCAGATGGCGGTCCCGCTGGAACGGAATCCGAGATTCCTGGACAGAGGTCGCTGCATTGTGGTGTGTCCGGAGGCGGCAACGCCGAAGGGCACGTGATGTGAGGAGTAGACCTTGAGTCTCAATCGCAACGAGAAAGCAACCGTGGTGACGGATGTGGCGGCCCAGGCGGCCAAGTCGCAGACGTTGGCGCTGGCTGAATACCGTGGCCTCACCGTGGCTCACCTGGACGTGCTGCGCAAGCAAGCGCGCGAAAAGGGCGTGTACCTTCATGTTCTGAAGAACACCCTGGCTCGCCGCGCTGTGGCTGGCACCCCGTTCGAGGCGGCTTCGGAGAGCATGGTCGGCCCGCTGATCTACGGCTTTTCTGAAGATGCTGTCGCCGCGGCCAAAGTCATCGCTGACTTTGCCAAGGGCAACGACAAGCTGGTCATCAAGGGTGGTGCCTTCGGTGGCAAGGCTCTGAACGCCGACGGCCTGAAGGCCCTGGCTTCGGTGCCGAGCAAGGAAGTGCTGCTGACCCAAGTGGCTGGCCTGCTGCAGTCGCCGATCGCTCGCTTCGCGCGCGCCCTGGGCGCCGTGGCTGCGAAGAAGGGTGGCGGTGCTGAAGAAGCGCCGGCTGCTGCCTGATCCGCCGAAGCATCCTTTCAACCTTATCTCTATCTAGGAAATCAAAATGGCATTCGACAAAGACGCATTCCTGTCTTCCCTGGACTCCATGTCCGTTCTCGAACTCAACGACCTGGTCAAGGCCATCGAAGAGAAGTTCGGCGTGTCCGCCGCTGCCGTGGCCGCTCCGTCGGCTGGTGGTGCTGCTGGCGGCGGTGGTGCTGCCGCCGCTGAAGAGAAGACCGAATTCAACGTGGTGCTGGTGGAAGCCGGTGCCAACAAGGTGTCGGTCATCAAGGCCGTGCGCGAACTGACGGGCCTGGGCCTGAAGGAAGCCAAGGACCTGGTCGACGGCGCTCCGAAGAACGTCAAGGAAGGCATTGCCAAGGCCGACGCCGAAGCAGCCGTCAAGAAGCTGGTGGAAGCCGGCGCCAAGGCCGAACTCAAGTAATTCGCCTTGCCGCAAGGGGCTGGGAGCCGGTTTCGGCCCCCAGCCTTTTGC
Source organism: Rhizobacter sp. (assembly GCF_035702065.1). Lineage (GTDB taxonomy): Bacteria > Pseudomonadota > Gammaproteobacteria > Burkholderiales > Burkholderiaceae_C > Rhizobacter. The sequence goes on along the minus strand of NZ_DASSRA010000495.1, from coordinate 4,876 downwards.
GCTTCAGGGCTCATCAGGGTCTTTGAGACCTCTGGAGAGCACCTGGAAGTCCCTTGACCGAGAATCGAGGGCTTTCCAAGTGTTCTTTGATCCGACTGCAAAGAACCAGGTTTGGTCGGGCTCCGGTGCAACGCCGGGGTTGTCCGCCAGCGGTTGGTAGTGGCCAACCACCAAGCTTCGGGAGCCATTCCCGAAAGACAGTCGCCGACGGGGTCACGGCCTAGGCCAGGCAGCGATCCCTGAGATGGAGTGAGAAATCACCTATGGCGCAGCAACAAACCCCCTACAGCTACACCGAGCGCAAGCGTATCCGCAAGAGCTTCGGCAAACGCGAGAGTGTCCTCAACGTTCCGTACCTGCTCACCATGCAGAAGGAATCGTACGTCGCCTTCCTGCAGAAGGACGTACCGCCGCAGAAGCGCAAGCCAGAGGGCTTGCAGGCGGCCTTCCTCTCCGCGTTCCCGATCGTGTCGCACAACGGGTTTGTCGAGATGAAGTTCATCGAGTTCAACATGGCCAAGCCTGCGTTCGACACGCGGGAATGCCAGCAGCGTGGCCTGACCTACGCCGCGGCTGTGCGCGCCAAGCTGCAGATGATCATCTATGACCGTGAGAGCCCGCAGGCCAAGACGGTCAAGGAAATCAAGGAACAAGAGGTCTACATGGGCGAAGTGCCGCTCATGACCGACTACGGCTCGTTCATCGTGAACGGCACCGAGCGCGTGATCGTGTCGCAGCTGCACCGCTCGCCTGGCGTGTTCTTCGAGCACGACAAGGGCAAGACGCATTCGAGCGGCAAGCTGCTGTTCTCGGCACGGATCATTCCGTACCGCGGTTCCTGGCTCGACTTCGAGTTCGACCCGAAGGACATCCTGTACTTCCGCGTCGACCGCCGCCGCAAGATGCCGGTGACGATCCTGTTGAAGGCCATCGGCCTGAACCCGGAATCGATCCTGGCCAACTTCTTCGTGTTCGACAACTTCCGTCTGATGGACTCCGGTGCCCAGATGGAGTTCGTGGCCGACCGCCTGCGCGGCGAGATCGCCCGCTTCGACATCACCGACAAGAACGGCAATGTCGTGGTCGAGAAGGACAAGCGCATCACCGCGCGCCACACCCGCCAGATCGAGCAGAGCGAAACCCAGTTCGTGAGCGTGCCCGAGGACTACCTCATCGGCCGCGTGGTCGCACGCAACCTGGTCGATGCCGACACCGGCGAGATCATCGCCAAGGCCAACGACGAGCTGACCGAGTCGCTGCTGAAGAAGCTGCGCGCCGCCGGCCTGAAGGAAATCCAGTGCCTGTACACCAACGAGCTGGATGAAGGCGCCTACATCTCGCAGACGCTGGCCTCGGACGAGACCGCCGACCAACTGGCCGCGCGTGTCGCTATCTACCGCATGATGCGCCCCGGCGAGCCGCCGACGGAAGACGCGGTTGAAGCCCTCTTCAACCGCCTGTTCTACAACGCCGACACCTACGATCTGTCGCGCGTGGGCCGCATGAAGTTCAACGCCCGCGTGATGCGTGATTCGGCCGAAGGCCCGATGACGCTGTCGAACGACGACATCCTGGATGTCGTCAAGATCTTGGTCGAGTTGCGCAACGGCCGCGGCCAGGTCGACGACATCGATCACCTGGGCAACCGCCGCGTGCGCTGCGTGGGCGAGCTGGCCGAAAACCAATACCGTAGCGGCCTCGCCCGCATCGAGAAGGCCGTGAAGGAGCGCCTGGGCCAGGCCGAGACCGAAGCCCTGATGCCGCACGACCTGATCAACTCCAAGCCGATCTCCGCGGCGCTGAAGGAGTTCTTCGGTGCGTCGCAGCTGTCGCAGTTCATGGACCAGACCAACCCGCTCTCCGAGATCACGCACAAGCGCCGTGTCTCGGCCCTGGGCCCGGGCGGTCTGACCCGCGAGCGCGCCGGCTTCGAAGTGCGCGACGTGCACGTCACCCACTACGGCCGCGTCTGCCCGATCGAAACGCCGGAAGGCCCGAACATCGGCCTGATCAACTCGCTGGCCCTGTACGCGCAGCTGAACGAGTACGGCTTCCTCGAGACGCCGTACCGCCGCGTGACCGAAGGCAAGGTGACGAACCAGATCGACTACCTGTCGGCGATCGAAGAAGGCAAGTACGTGATCGCGCAGGCCTCGGCCACGCTCGATTCCGAAGGCAAGCTGATCGACGAGCTGGTGTCCGCCCGTGACAACGGCGAATCCATCCTGACTTCGGCCGAGCGCATCCAGTACATGGACGTGGCGCCGACGCAGATCGTTTCCGTGGCCGCCTCGCTCGTGCCCTTCCTGGAGCACGACGACGCGAACCGCGCACTGATGGGCGCCAACATGCAGCGCCAGGCCGTGCCCGTGCTGCGCCCCGAGAAGGCCTTCGTCGGCACCGGTGTGGAACGTGTGGCTGCCAAGGACTCGGGCACCGTCGTCGCGGCACGCCGCGGTGGCGTGGTCGACTACGTCGACACCAACCGCATCGTGATCCGCGTCAATGACAAGGAAACGGTGGCCGGTGAAGTCGGTGTCGACATCTACAACCTGATCAAGTACCAGCGTTCCAACCAGAACACCAACATCCATCAGCGCCCGATCGTCAAGCGCGGTGACGTGGTGGCTGCCGAAGACATCATTGCCGACGGCGCCTCCACCGACATCGGCGAACTGGCCCTGGGCCAGAACATGCTGGTCGCGTTCATGCCCTGGAATGGCTACAACTTCGAAGACTCGATCCTGATCAGCGAACGCGTCATCGCCGAAGACCGCTACACCTCGATTCACATCGAGGAACTGGTGGTCATGGCGCGTGACACCAAGCTGGGCTCGGAAGAAATCACCCGCGACATCCCGAATCTGTCCGAGCAGCAACTGGCTCGCCTGGACGAGTCGGGCATCGTCTACGTGGGCGCCGAAGTGAACCCGGGCGACACGCTGGTCGGCAAGGTCACGCCCAAGGGCGAGACCACGCTGACGCCGGAAGAGAAGCTGCTGCGCGCCATCTTCGGGGAGAAGGCTTCGGACGTGAAGGACACGTCTCTGCGTGTCGACCAAGGCACGAGCGGCACCGTCATCGACGTGCAGGTCTTCACCCGTGAAGGCATCCAGCGCGACAAGCGCGCCCAGCAGATCATCGACGACGAGCTGAAGCGCTACCGCCTCGACCTGAACGACCAGCTGCGCATCGTGGAAGCCGACGCCTTCGATCGAATCGAGAAGCTGCTGGTGGGCAAGGTCGCCAACGGCGGCCCGCAGAAGATCGCCAAGGGCACGAGCATCGACAAGGCCTACCTCGCCAGCGTCGAGAAGTACCACTGGTTCGACATCCGCCCGGCGGAAGACGAGATCGCCAACCAGCTCGAGTCGATCAAGAACTCGCTGGAGCAGACGCGCCACAGCTTCGACCTCGCGTTCGAAGAGAAGCGCAAGAAGCTCACGCAGGGCGACGAGCTGCCGGCTGGCGTGCTCAAGATGGTCAAGGTGTACCTGGCCGTCAAGCGCCGTCTGCAGCCTGGCGACAAGATGGCCGGCCGTCACGGCAACAAGGGTGTGGTCTCGAAGATCAACCCTGTCGAAGACATGCCTTACATGGCCGACGGCACGCCGTGCGACATCGTGCTCAACCCGCTGGGCGTGCCTTCGCGCATGAACGTGGGTCAGGTGCTCGAAGTGCACCTGGGCTGGGCCGGCAAGGGCATTGGCCAGCGCATCGGCGACATGCTGCAAGCCCAGGCCAAGGTGGCCGAGCTGCGCAAGTTCCTCGACGAGCTGTACAACAAGTCGGGCGGCAAGACCGAGCGCCTGGATCACCTCTCCGACGCCGACATCCTCGAGATGGCAGCCAACCTGAGCAAGGGCGTGCCGTTCGCGACGCCGGTGTTCGACGGTGCCAAGGAAGAAGAGATCCGCGGCATGCTCAAGCTCGCCTACCCGGACGACATCGCCAAGGCCAAGGGCCTGACCGAGACGCGCACTCAGGCTCAGCTGTACGACGGCCGCACCGGCGACGCTTTCGAGCGCCCCGTCACGGTGGGCTACATGCACGTGCTGAAGCTGCACCACCTGGTCGACGACAAGATGCACGCCCGCTCCACCGGCCCGTACTCGCTGGTCACGCAGCAACCGCTGGGCGGCAAGGCCCAGTTTGGTGGCCAGCGCTTCGGCGAAATGGAAGTGTGGGCCCTGGAAGCCTACGGCGCGTCTTACGTGCTGCAGGAAATGCTGACCGTGAAGTCCGACGACGTGAACGGCCGCACCAAGGTGTACGAGTCCATCGTCAAGGGTGAGCACGCGATCGAAGCCGGCATGCCGGAGTCGTTCAACGTGCTGGTCAAGGAAATTCGTTCGCTCGGTATCGACATCGAGCTCGAGCGCAACTAAAGAAAAGGAAACAGAACATGAAGGGTTTGCTTGATCTGTTCCGCCAGTTCACCCCTGATGAGCACTTCGATGCCATCAAGATTGGCCTGGCTTCCCCCGAGAAAATTCGGTCCTGGTCCTTCGGCGAAGTCAAGAAGCCGGAGACCATCAACTACCGCACCTTCAAGCCGGAGCGTGACGGTCTCTTCTGCGCCAAGATCTTCGGCCCGATCAAGGACTACGAGTGCCTGTGCGGCAAGTACAAGCGCCTGAAGCACCGTGGCGTGATCTGCGAGAAGTGCGGCGTCGAAGTCACCCAGACCAAGGTTCGCCGTGACCGCATGGGCCACATCGACCTGGCCGCGCCGTGCGCGCACATCTGGTTCCTGAAGTCGCTGCCGTCGCGCCTGGGCCTCGTGCTCGACATGACGCTGCGCGACATCGAGCGCGTGCTGTACTTCGAGGCGTACGTGGTGGTCGACCCCGGCATGACCCCGCTGAAGAAGTTC
>NZ_DASSRA010000494.1:0-3285 GCF_035702065.1 Rhizobacter sp. | reverse complement strand
TACGGCGGCATCTTCGGCGCCATCATCTTCAAGCTGCTGCACGACCTGATCTCGGCCTGGACGCCGCAGTACTGGACCTTCTGGCTGGGCCTCTTCCTCGTGGTGCTGATGCTGGTGGGCCGTGAGCGTCTGATTCGCCCGTGGACGTGGTTCAAGCGGGGGAGCGGGACATGAGCACCGTGGTCCTCGAAACCCACAACCTGCTGAAGCGCTACGGCGGCATCACACCGACCAACGACGTCTCCATCCAGGTCCACAAGGGCGCGCGCCACGCGCTGATCGGCCCCAACGGCGCCGGCAAGACCACGCTCGTCAACCTGCTCACCGGCGTGGTGGAGCCGACCTCCGGCCGCATCTCGCTCGACGGGCAGGACATCACCAGGCTCGCCCCGCACCAGCGCGTGCGCCGCGGCATCGTGCGCACCTTCCAGATCAACCAGCTCTGGAACGAGATGACACCGCTGCAGTCGCTCGCGCTCACCGTCAGCGCGCAGCTCGGCATCAGCCACGGCTGGTGGAAGCCGCTCGGCAGCGACCCGCGCGTGGCCGAGCGCTGCGCGGTGCTGCTCAAGCAGTTCCGCCTCGACGACGTGATGGACCAGAAGGTCAACGTGCTCGCCTACGGCAAGCGCCGCCTGCTGGAGATCGCCACGGCGATTGCCAGCGAGCCGCGCGTGCTGCTGCTCGACGAACCCGTGGCCGGCGTGCCCGAGGGCGAGCGCCAGGAGATCTTCGACACCATCAACGCGCTGCCGGCTGAGGTGACCATCCTCTTGATCGAACACGACATGGACCTCGTCTTCAACTTCGCCCGCACGGTGAGCGTGCTCGTCAACGGCGCGCTGTTCGCCGAAGGCGACGTGGCGAGTATCTCCACCGACCCACGCGTGAAGGCGGTGTACCTGGGGGAAGGGCATGGCTGAGCTGCTCAAGGTCGAAGGCCTGCGCTCGGGCTACGGTGAAGCGGTGGTGGTGCAAGGCATCGACCTCGCGCTCGAAGCCGGCCAGTCGCTCGCGCTGCTGGGGCGCAACGGCACCGGCAAGACCACGCTGATGAACACGCTGGTGGGCGTGACGCGCCGCCATGCCGGGCGCATCTCGCTCGGCGGGCGCGACATCACCACCCTGCCGCCGCACCTGCGCGCTGCCGCCGGCATCGGCTGGGTGCCGCAGGAGCGCAACATCTTCAAGAGCCTGACGGTGGACGAGAACCTCACCGCCGTCGCCCGCCCCGGCCCCTGGACGGTGCAGCGCGCCTACGAGATGTTCCCGCGGCTGGCGGAGCGCAAGTCCAACATGGGCAACCAGCTGTCGGGTGGCGAGCAGCAGATGCTGGCCGTGGCCCGCGCGCTGGTGTTGAACCCCAAGCTGCTGCTGCTCGACGAGCCGCTGGAGGGGCTCGCGCCCATTATCGTGGAAGAGCTGCTGCGCTCGATCGCCCGCGTGGTGCGGGACGAAGGCATGTCGGCCATCATCGTGGAGCAGAACCCGCGCATGATCCTGCCGATCACCCACCAGGCCGTGGTGCTGGACCGCGGCAGCGTGGTGCACCGTGACGGCAGTGCGGCCCTGCTGGCCGCACCCGAGCAGCTCGACCGCTGGCTGGCCGTCGCCAAGGCCTAAGCGCCTTCAGAACAGGTGAGAAAGGCCCGCCTCAGCGACTGACTGGCCCACGAAACGGCTTGCTCAGGAAGCGCGAGCCCGCCAACCCGAACCGCCACGGCAACTCCACCGCCTTGGAGATCCCGATGCGCGGCCCCGCGACCACAGGCAACGACTCATCGCGCGGCCGAAGATCGAACGGCTTGCGATCCAGCCGATGCCCGTTGAGATCGCGCGTCACCCCCAGCGCCTGCGCCAGGCGCCCCGGCCCGGCGCACAGCAGGCGCTCATCCTCGATCCCGCGCCGCTCACGCATCACGTCGAGACCCTGCAGCGGTTCGATCGCCCGGATCAGCACCGCCGCCCCATGCCCCTCTTCGCGGCAGACGAAGTTGAGGCACCAGTGCATCCCATACGAGCGGTACACATACACCCGCCCCGGCGGCCCGAACATCACGCCGTTGCGTTCCGTCGGCCCGCTGAAGCTGTGCGAAGCGGGGTCGTCGCGGTCGTAGGCCTCGGTCTCGACGATGCGCCCGCCCACGCCATCGACATAGACGTGCGCCCCAATCAGCGCGCGCGCCACCTCGTCAGAGGGCGCAAGAAAGTCGATGCGGTGAGATGGAAGTGCTGATGCGGCCATACCGCACGCACCTTAGCGCAGAGAAGAAGCGTCAGCCCGCCAGCGCATGGCGCTGCAGCCACTTCACCGTCTCCTGCCGCAGCAACGCAGCCCGCGTGCGCGCATCGGCCTGCACGTCCATGGGCACCTCCAGGCTGAGCGGCGCGCCGGCCGGGGCGGCGCTCAACAGCCCCAGCAGATCGAGCCCTCCTTCGCCGGGGATGAGACGCGCTCCCCGCGCCTGCTGCAGCAGCCCGTCGAGCGACGCGGGCCGCTCGGCCGGCGCATCGCAGAACTGCAGGTAGGGCAAGCGCTGCGGCGGCACCGACAGCAGCTGCTCGGCATGGTTGCCGCCGCGGTCGAAGTGCAGGGGGTCGACCAGCACGCCGATGTCGTCATTGCCCGTGGCCTGCACCACGCGCAGGCCTTGCGCGAAGTCGCGCACCTCGGTCCAGGGCATGGGCTCGATGCACACGCGCAGACCGTGGGCACGCGCGCGCTGCGCGAGCGCGGCCAGGCGTTGCGTGAGACGGGCTTCGTCGGGGTCGTTGCCGGCCGCGAGGAGGAACGACGCGCCGAGCGCCGCCGCCGTCTCCAGCACCGGGTCGAAAGCGAGTACGTCGGTCTCGGGCTTCAGACGCAGGATCTCCACGTCGAGCACCTGCACCCCGGTGTCGCGCAGGGCGGCCTGCACCTCGCGCCGCAGGGGCGTCTCGCCGACCAGCGGCCACTGCGGCTCCTGCGCAGTGGCCGGCAGCGCACGCAGGCCCACGTGCGTGTAGCCGGCCTGCGCGGCGCAGCGCACCATCTCGACGGGTGAGAGCTCCAGGACCGTCAGCGCGGCCAGCGACAGAACCCTCACGCCGTCTTCACTCCTGCGACATCACCACGCCATGCGCAGGCCGGCCTGGAACACCTGGGACTCGCTGATGCGATCCTTCAGGTCACCGGTGGAGAACGAATAGCCCGAGTACAGGAAGGTGTTCTTCGACAGGTTGTAGCGCACCGTGCCGGCCCCCGTGCCCAGCGAGGCGCTGCGGCCCGCTGCACTCTCGTAGTCC
>NZ_DASSRA010000493.1:0-6631 GCF_035702065.1 Rhizobacter sp. | reverse complement strand
CGGTGCCTATTGCGCCCACGCATGGGCAGGTCGCCTGTCTCTCGCTGAGTGGCCGCCTGCTGGTGTTCAAGCTCGACGAGCTCAAGCTACAGCCCAAGGGCGGACGCGGCCTCACGCTGATGGAAGTGGACGCCAAGGATCCGCTGGTCTCGGCCACCACCTGCGCCAATGCGATCAAGGTGCTGGGCCTCGGCCGTGGTGGCAAGCCGAAAGAAGAAGACATCAAGGGCGCCGCGCTGGCGGTGTACGCGGGCAAGCGGGCGCGCAAGGGCAAGGTGCTGGATGCCGGCATGAAACCTCAGCGGGTGCTGGCGCTGGGGTAGCGGTGTTGGCGACTCGCACGCCACCACCCGTTCGGGCTGAGGTATCGAAGCCTGGCACGGCCTGCGCGGGCCTTCGATACCTCAGGCTGAGCGGACGGTGATGTTCGAGCAGGAGACAACGCTGTGACTGAGTCTTCCGTCGGCGCATCACCCCGGCCCGAGTCACCCTGGGCGCCCCTGCGCCAGCCCGTGTTCCGCATGCTGTGGGCCTGCTGGCTCACCGCCAACATCTGCATGTGGATGAACGACGTGGCGGCCGCGTGGATGATGACCTCGCTCACCACCTCGCCGGTGCTGGTGGCGCTGGTGCAGTCGGCCTCCACGTTGCCGGTGTTCTTTCTGGGCATGCCCAGCGGTGCACTGGCTGACATCCTCGACCGCCGCAAGTACTTCATCTTCACGCAGTTCTGGGTGGCCACGGTGGGCGTGCTGATGTGCGTGGTGACGTTGAGCGGCCAGATGGTGGCGCCCTTGCTCCTGCTGCTCACCTTCGCAAACGGCATCGGCCTCGCGATGCGCTGGCCGGTGTTCTCGGCGGTGATCCCCGAGCTGATCCCCAGGGCGCAATTGCCGGCTGCGCTGGCGCTGAACGGCATCGCGATGAACACCTCGCGCATCTTCGGCCCCATCCTGGCCGGCGCGCTGATCGCGGGCTTGGGCAGCGCCTACGTGTTTGCGCTCAACGCCGTGCTGTCGGTCATCTGCGGTTTCGTGATCATGCGCTGGCGCACCGAGCCCAAGGTCAGCGCCTTGCCGGCCGAGCGCTTCTTTGGGGCCATCCGCGTGGGCGTGCGCTATGTGCGCGAGTCCGCGGCCATGCGGGCCATCCTGCTGCGCATCACCGCCTTCTTCCTTCAGGCGATTGCGCTCACCTCGCTGCTGCCGCTGGTGGCCAAGCACATGCACGGCGGCGGGGCCGGTACCTTCACGCTGCTGCTGGTGTCGATGGGCAGCGGGGCGGTGGTGGCGGCGCTGGGCATGTCGCGCATCCGCCGGCTGATGGAAGGCGATGCGCTGCTGCGCAACGGGGCCATCCTGCAAGCCATCTCCATGCTGGCGGTGGCCTTCGCGCCCAACGTGTACGTGGCCGCGCCGGCCATGATGCTCAACGGCATGGCCATCATCTCGGTGGCCAACTCGCTGGCGGTGTCGGCCCAGATGGCACTGCCCAACTGGGTGCGTGCGCGCGGCATGTCGATCTACCAGATGGCGCTGATGGGCGGGGGCGGCATCGGCGCGGCCGTGTGGGGCCAGGTGGCCACCTTCACCGACGTGCAGACCAGCCTCGTCATCGCGGCGGTGGGCGGCGTGGTGCTCGTGCTCGCAGTGTGCCGCTTCAGCCCGCGCCGCGACTCCGAGCACGAAGACCTCACGCCCTCGCAGGCCTGGAAGGCACCGGTTACGCCCGAGGCCATCGAGGGCCACCAGGGGCCGATCCTGACCACCATCGAGTACTTCATCGACCCCGCACGCGCCGAGGAATTCCAGGCCGTGATGCGCGAGACCCGCAGCAGCCGGCTGCGCCAGGGCGCGCTGTCGTGCGAGGTGTTCCGCGACGTGTCGGTGCCGGGGCGCTACCTGGAGCAGATGCTCGACGAGTCGTGGGTTGAGCACCTGCGGCGCTTCGACCGCGTCACCGAGTACGACGTGGCCTTGCGCAGCCGCCGCCTGGCACTGCACATCGGGGCGGAGCCACCGAAGATCTCGCGGTCCATCGCCGAGGCGATGGGCTGACGCGCTTCAGCGCTTGCGCGCCTGCACCGAATGGCGCGTGGGCGCCGCCGAGCGCTTGCGCGGGGCGGTGGCCTTGCGCGGGGCTTCGACCGGCTTGGCCGCCAGCGGCTCGATGCCTACGTTGGCAGCGGGTTCGGCCTTGGGCACGACCCAGCCCGGGTCCGTCCAGCTCGGCACGATCGGGAAGGCCGGCAGCAGCATGCTCCACCACGAGTGCGAAGCGGCGAGCGCTGCCTCCCAGCTGCGCGCCTGCAGGGCGATCACCTGTTCGGCGCTCCAGGGCGAGCGCCACAGCTTGGGATCATCGATCGCGGGCGGATCCCCGGGTGCCGGTGCCCACAGCGAGTTCCAGTGCCACATCATGGTCGCGCTCCTTGATGGCCAAACTGCGATGAGCTTACTGCGCCGGCCGCGCGAATACCAGAATGACCGGGACGGCCGGTCAGCGCCGGCGCATCACCCACCAGCCGGTGGCCGCGAGCACGACGAACAGCGTCAGGCTGTAGAAGTCGTAGGGGATGCCCCACATCGACACCGCCGCGTCGGCGCAGCTCGCGCGGGGCAGGAAGACGTCGGGCCAGAGGCTGTCGAGCTTGAGCGCCATCACGATGTTGTCGGCCACCGTCATCGCGCACGACGACGAGGCGGCCGCCTTGAAGTGCTGCCACAGGGCCGCAGCCACGCCGCTCAGCGAGAGCAGCAGTACCAGACCACCGGCGATGCGCGTGGACATGAAGCCGACCAGGCACACCAGCGCAATCACCAGGAAGATCAGCCGCTGCAGGATGCACCAGGGGCAAGGTTCCATGCCGTAGACGTGCTGCGACACCAGCGCCGCACCGACGGCGGCCACGCTCAACAGGGCCGCGGCGGCGAGCAGCAGCCCGGGCCGCTTGAGGAGGGCCGCCGTCATTGGACTTCGGCGATCAATTCGATCTCGACGCAGGCGCCGAGCGGGATCTGCGCCACGCCGAAGGCGCTGCGGGCGTGCGCGCCCTTAGGCCCAAACACCTCGCCGATCAGTTCGGAGCAGCCGTTGGTCACCAGGTGCTGCTCGGTGAAGTCGGGCGTGCTGTTGACAAGGCTCATCACCTTGACGATGCGTTCCACCTTGTTCAGGTCGCCCACCGCCGCGTGCAGCGTGCCCAGCAGGTCGATGGCCACGGCGCGCGCGGCCTGCTTGCCGGTGGCGGTGTCGGTGTCGCGGCCGAGTTGTCCGACCCAGGGCTTGCCATCGCGTTTGGCGATGTGGCCCGAGAGGAAGACCAGCTTGCCGGTGCGCACGAAGGGCACGTAGGCGGCGGCCGGGATGGCCACGGGCGGCAGTTCGATGCCGAGAGATTTCAAACGTTCGTAGACAGACATCACAGGCACCGGTCGAGCAGAGAGGCGCAAATCCTACACTGCGCGAATGGGGAGAAAAGACCAAGGTTGGCACTTGGCTGGCATGGGTTTGGCTTGGCTGCTCGGGGTGGCGCTGCAACTGCAGGAGCGCAACCTCATGCCGCTGTGGGCCTACTGGCTGTGTCTGGCGGGTGGACTCGCGTGCGGCGTGGGCGCATGGCGCTGGCAGCGGCTGTGGGTGCTGTCGCTCGTCGCGGCGACGGCACTCGGCGTCGGGGCAGCAGGCTGGCGCGCGAGCGAGAGGCTGGCCGAGGCCTTGCCGCCCACGCTGGAAGGGCCGGACATCCAGGTGGTGGGCGTGGTCGCGAGCCTGCCGCAATCGTCGCCTTCGGGCATCCGATTTCGGTTCGACATCGAAGAGGCCCACCTGCAAGGCGAGGCGGTGACGCTGCCGCCGCACGTGGCGCTCGGCTGGTACGCCGGCTGGCACGAAGACGCCGCGCTCAGCGGGCCGCAGCAAAGCCTGCGCGCGGGCCAGCGCTGGCGATTCACGGTCAGGTTGCGCCAGCCGCACGGCAACCTGAACCCCGATGGGTTCGATTACGAGCTGACCCTCTTCGAGCAAGGGCTGCGGGCCACGGGCTATGTGCGAGACCCGGCGGCTGCCCAGCTGCTGGACCCCTCGGCCGGCCATGCCATCGACCGCCTGCGCCAGCGCGTGCGCGACGACATCTACGCCACGGTGAACGAGCCGCGCGCGGCCGGCGTGCTGGCCGCGCTGGCCGTGGGCGACCAGTCGGCCATCGAGCGCGATGACTGGCAACTCTTTCGCAACACCGGCGTGGCCCACCTGATGAGCATCAGCGGCCTGCACGTGACCATGTTCGCCTGGCTTGCCGGTTGGGTGGTGGTGGCGGCCTGGCGGCGCAGCGCACGCGCCATGCTGTGGCTGCCGGCGCATGCGGCCGGGCGCTGGGGCGGGCTGATGGCCGCGGCGGGCTACGCGCTCTTCTCCGGCTGGGGCGTGCCGGCACAGCGCACGGTGTGGATGCTGGCCGCGGTGACGCTGCTGCAACTCGCCGGCAGGCGCTGGCCCTGGCCGCTGGTGCTGCTGGCCGCCGCCGTCACGGTGAGTGCGCTCGACCCGTGGGCGCTGCTGCAGCCCGGGTTCTGGCTGTCGTTCGTGGCGGTGGGCTTGCTGATGGCCTCGGAGCCGGCGCGGCACGCCGAGCAAACCACCACGCCATCGGGGTGGTGGCGCCGCATCGCAGTGGCCGTTCGCGGCGGGCTGCGCACGCAGGTGATCGCCACCGTGGGGCTGACGCCGCTGACGCTGGTGTTCTTCCAGCAGGTGTCGCTGGTGGGCTTTGGGGCCAACCTGGTGGCGATCCCGCTGGTCACGCTGGTGCTCACGCCGCTGGCCCTGCTGGGTGTGCTGTTCTCGCCACTGTGGAAGCTGGGCGCGGCGGTCGAGGAGGTGCTTGCTCATGGCCTGGTGCTGCTGGATCAACTGCCCGGCGCGGTGTGGCTCGCGCCCGTGGCGCCGTGGTGGGCGCAGGCGGCCGGCTTGTGCGCGGCGGCGCTGGCGGTGCTGCCACTGCCGTGGCGCTTGCGCCTGCTGTCGGTGCCGCTGGTGCTGCCTCTGCTGCTGCCGGTGCGTGACCTGCCGGCCGAAGGCCGCTTCGAGTTGCTCGCAGCCGACGTGGGGCAGGGCACGGCGGTGCTGGTACGCACGCACAGCCACCTGCTGGTCTACGACGCCGGGCCGCAGTACTCGCGTGACAGTGATGCCGGCCAGCGCGTGCTGCTGCCCCTGCTGCGCGCCCGTGGCGAGACGCGCATCGACAAGCTCGTGCTGAGCCACCGCGACCTCGACCACGTGGGCGGCGCCGCCGTGCTGCTGAAGAACCTGCCGGTCGGAGAGTTGCTGAGTTCGCTGGAGACAGGCCACCCGCTGCGAACCCAGCACCCCGCCCCTGTGCGCTGCGAGGCCGGCCAGTCCTGGCAATGGGACGGCGTGCGCTTCGAGGTGCTGCACCCGCAGCCGGGCGACTACGAGCGCACGCTCAAGTCCAACGCCATGTCGTGCGTGCTGAAGGTGAGCGGCGCACAGCGCACGGCCTTGCTCACCGGCGACATCGAGCGCCAGCAGGAGGCCGACCTGCTGGGCACCCAGCGCGACGCCTTGCGTGCCGATCTGCTGCTGGTGCCGCACCACGGCAGTCGCACCTCGTCGACCAGCGCCTTCGTCGATGCCGTGCAGCCGCAGATCGCGCTCATCCAGGCCGGCTACAAGAACCGCTTCGGCCACCCGGTGCCCGAGGTGCTGGCCCGGCTCCGAGGGCACGGCGCGGCTGTCCACACCAGCCCGGCCTGCGGCGCCTGGGTCTGGCCTGCCGAGGGCGAGGCCATGCAGGGCCTGTGCGAGCGAGACATCTCCCGGCGCTATTGGCACCATCAGGTGGCCAACGAATAACCGGCCGTGCCGCCCCTCGGTGGTGCGCAATTGGCCTGGAATTTGCTAATCTGCCCTGAAGGAGACTTGCAGATGAAGGTGCCATTGAAGAACAGCTTCGACGAGATGCAGGCCACCAGCACCAGCGTGCGTGACCATTACCGTGTCTATGACCGTTGGCTCTCGCAGCAGCCGCGCGATGTGATGCACTCCCGCCGCGAAGAGGCGGAGATGATCTTCCGCCGCGTCGGCATCACCTTCGCCGTCTACGGCGCCAAGGACGAAGACGGCTCGGGCACCGAGCGCCTGATCCCCTTCGACCTGATCCCGCGCGTGATCCCCGCGTCGGAATGGAGCGAGATGGAGAAGGGCCTCACGCAGCGCGTGACGGCGCTCAACCGCTTCATCCACGACGTGTACCACGAGCAGGAGATCATCCGCGCGGGCATCGTGCCGGCCGACCAGATCTTCAAGAACGCGCAGTTCCGCCCCGAGATGATGGGCGTCGACGTGCCCGGCGGCGTGTACTCGCACATCAGCGGCATCGACATCGTGCGCGCCGCCAACCCCGATGGCAGCGGCAGCTACTACGTGCTCGAAGACAACCTGCGCGTGCCCAGCGGCGTGAGCTACATGCTCGAGAACCGCAAGATGATGATGCGGCTCTTCCCCGAGCTCTTCAGCCAGCACCGCGTCGCGCCGGTCGCGCATTACCCCGACCTGCTGCTGGAAACGCTGCGCGGCGTGGCGCCCGCTTCGGTCAACGACCCGACGG
>NZ_DASSRA010000492.1:0-3904 GCF_035702065.1 Rhizobacter sp. | reverse complement strand
GGTGCCGTCGGGCCCGATGAGCGAGACCACGCTGTCGTCGGGCATGTTGTTGCGCGCGAGCAGGGTGTTGGTGAGTGCGGTCAGGTCGATGGCCGCGCCGAGGAAGCCGATGCGCTCGCCCTGCGCGTTCTTGAACGGCATCACCAGGTTGACCAGGGGCCGCTTGCTGATGTCACCGCGAAAGGGCTTGCTGAGAAAGGTGTCGGGGCGCTCCAGCGCCTCCTTGAACCAGGCCACGTCCTTGTACGACTTGAAGCGCGAGGGCGACACGATCGACAGGCACAGCGGCGAGCCGTTGATGTCGACCGCGCCCACGTTGGCCAGCAGCGGGTCGACCGAGGTGAGGCCTTTCATCAGCTCGGCGCAGCGCGTGCCGTCGAGGTCTTTCAGTTCCTGGCGCGTTGCCAGGAAGGCCAGCATGCGCTCGGCGCGGCTGAGCAGCGCGTCGATCTCCTTGGCTGCATCGAGTGAGCGCACAGCCACCGCGGCCACTGCCTCGGCCCTGTCGTCCTGCGCGTCGAGGTACAGGGTGTAGGCGTGCAGGGCCAGCAAGGGCAGCGCCACGGCCACCGCGCACAAGAGCAGGCGCGGCATGAAGTAGCTGTCGCGCAGGCGTCGCCCGGCGCTGATCAAGCGCCGGCACCTTGCTGAGAGCTGAGCGGCCGGGCCCACGGGCTGGTTGGTGCGAGTTGCGAGCGGAATTATGCGCAGCCAGTATCTGCCGCGCCACCACGGCGCGGGGCGGGAAATTCGGCGCGAAGTCACGCCGGATGCGGCCGGTGTGGCAAGCTGCAGAGGCCACGGAGCTACCCCCATGCCAAGCGACGACGAACAGCAGATCCGAGCACTCGTGTCCACCTGGATGTCGGCCACACAGGCCGGCGACAGCGAGAAGGTGCTGAGCCTGATGACCGACGACGTGGTCTTCCTGCGCCCCGGCCACGCCCCCATGCGCAAGGCCGACTTCGCCCTCGCCGCGCAGGCACAGGCCGGCGGCCGGGCACCGCGCTTCGAAGGGCACAGCGAGATCGAGGAGCTCACCGTGGCCGGCGACTGGGCCTTTGCGTGGGCCAGCCTGCATGTCACCGCCCACCCGCCCGACGGGGCGCCGCCCGTCGAACGCGCCGGCCACACGCTGACGGTGTTCCACAAGCAGGACGGCACCTGGCGCCTGGCGCGCGATGCCAACCTGCTGGCGCCGGTGGAGGCGCGCCGTGGCTGAGCCGCGTGCCACGGTGCGGGGCCTGAGCCCTGATCGCGAGGTGATGACGCAGCAGCGCCTGCCCTACTTCATCGGCATCTCGGGCCAGACGGTGGGGGCCACCGGCTTGTCCATGCACCTGGTGGTGATCCCGCCGGGCGCGCGGGCGCAGCCCCATCTGCATGTGGGCTATGAGACCGGCATCTACGTGCTCGAAGGCACGGTGTGCACGCGCTGGGGTGCGGCGCTGGAGAACGAGGTGGTCAGCCGGGCCGGCGACTTTCTCTTCGTGCCACCCGGCGTGCCGCACGAAGCCATCAATCTCAGCGCCACCGAAGCGGCGCGCGCGGTGGTGGCACGCAACCACCCGGCCGAGCAGGACCTGGTCGAGCTGTACGAAGTGTCGGGGTGACGCCCGAAGCGAGCGGCCTGCGCCGAGGCACGCGCATTCAGCGCAGCTGCTGCGCCAGCGCCTCCAGCTGGTCGATGCAGGTGCCCCAGCCATCGAAGAAGCCCATCTCCTCGTGCTTGTCGCGCGTGCTCTTGTCGGGGTGCATCACGGTGGCGACGTAGCGCGTGCCCTCGCCCTCGTCGGCCAGGGTGATGACGGCTGTGAAGGGCATCCACGGCGTGGCGGGCCGCCAGCCAGCGGTCAGGCAGGAGCTGAAGACGATGCGGCTGTGCGGCACCACTTCCAGAAAGCTGCCCGGGTTGTCGCTGGTGCCGCCGTCGGGGCCCCGCATGAAGGTGTAGAAACCGCCGCCGGCGCGCAGGTCGAACTCGCGCACCTCGGTCGTCCAGGGCTTGGGGCACCACCACTCCTTGAGCAGATCGGGCTCGGTCCAGGCGCGCCACAGCGTGGCCCGCGGTGCGCGCACGAGGCGCGAGATGACGAGGTCGTGGGTTTCAGCGGGGGCGGCGTTTGGTGTGGGCATGGGAGGTGTCCTGTTGGTGAAGTTGCTCGGCAAAGCGGGCCAGGCGGTCGCTGCGGGCTTCCCACGTGGCGCGTTGTTCTGCGATCCAGCGCTCGGCCTGGGTCAAGGTCTTGGGCACCAGCTCGCAGGTGCGAACACGGCCGAGCTTGCGTGACCGGATCAGGCCGCTGCGCTCCAGCACCGACAGGTGCTTCATGAAGGAGGGCAGGGCCATCGAGAAAGGCGCGGCCAGCGCCGACACCGACTCCGGCCCGCGCCCGAGCGCGCCCACGATCGCCAGGCGCGTGGGGTCGGCGAGGGCGTAGAACACGTCGGAGAGGGCGACAGATTGGTTAGCCATTCGGCTCAGTATAGGCGCGCTTCTCCGCTTCGGCAAAGGGGTGTCCGATACTCACGCCATGCCCGACATCACCTTCATCCAACCCGACGGCGCCGAACAAGGCTTCGAGGCCCCCGAGGGCGTGAGCCTCATGCAGGCGGCCACCGGCTACGGCGTGGCCGGCATCCTGGCCGATTGCGGCGGCTCGGCCTCGTGTGCCACCTGCCATGTGTACGTGGACGAGGCCTGGGTGGCGCAGTTGCCGCCGCCGCAGCCCAACGAACTGGCCATGCTCGGCTGCACCGCCGCCGAGCGGCGCCCGACCAGCCGCCTGTCGTGCCAGATCCAGCTCACCGCGGCAATGCAGGGGCTGACCGTGCACCTGCCCGAGTACCAGCAGTAAGCTGGCTCCACCTTCCTGCGACCCAGACGATGAACGACACCACCGACTCCATTGTGATCATCGGCGGCGGCCATGCCGCGGCCCAGCTCTGCGCCGGCCTGGCCAGCGCCGGCCTCGGCCCGCGCGTGCACCTGGTGTGCGAAGAAGCCGAGCTGCCCTACCACCGCCCGCCCTTGTCCAAGGCCTACCTCAAGAGCCCCGATGAAGCGCTGCAATGGCACCGCGCCGAGGCCTGGTACGCCGAGGCCGGCATCCACGTGCACCGCGCCAACGCCGCGCTCGCCATCGACCGCGCGCACCGCACGGTCAAGCTCAAGTCGGGCGACGAACTGCCCTACGCCTGGCTGGTGCTCGCCACCGGCGCGCGTGCGCGTCGCCTGCCTTCGCTGCACGACGACCTGGCCAATGTGGCCGTGCTGCGCAACGCGGCGGATGCGCTGCGCGTGCGCTCGCTCATCACGCAGGCGCAGCACATCACCGTGCTGGGTGGCGGCTTCATCGGCCTGGAGATTGCGGCCACCGCGCGCGCGCTCGGCAAGCCGGTGACGGTGCTCGAAGCCGCACCGCGCCTGCTGATGCGCTCGGTCTCGCCGGAGGTCGCCGAGCACGTGCTGCAGACGCACCGCGCCAGCGGCATCGACGTGCGCCTGGGCGTGGCGGCTGGCGGCTTCGAGATCGAAGGCGGTCGCCTCGTTGCGATGACAGTCGACGGCCAGCGCGAACCCATCGACCTGCTGGTGTCGGGCATCGGCGCGTCGCCCGAAGATCAGCTCGCACGCGAAGCCGGTTTGCACTGCGACAACGGCGTGGTGGTCGATGCCTGCCTGCGCAGCTCCGACCCGCACATCCTCGCGGTGGGCGATTGCGCGAGCTTCCCCGAGTCGCGCAGCGCGCAGCGCGTGCGCCTGGAGTCGGTGCAGAACGCCAACGACCAGGCGCGCACCGCGGTGGCCACGCTGCAAGGCCGCGACGAGCCCTACGTCGCGCTGCCGTGGTTCTGGTCTGAGCAGGGCGCCATGCGCCTGCAGATGGCCGGCCTCGCGCCG
>NZ_DASSRA010000491.1:0-7824 GCF_035702065.1 Rhizobacter sp. | reverse complement strand
GTGCTGCTGGCGCCCATCCCGCTCACCGCCGCGGTGTTGCTCTTCGTTACCGCGTGTTCCACGGCAAGGCGCGGGCGCTGGAGGATTGAGCCCTCAAGCGGGCCCAACCTGCAAGTTCATCACGGCTGCCCGCCTGGGCCCGCTGCTAGAATTCCCGCCGTTCCGAGGAGCGTTGCAAGGGGGCCTGTCCACATCACACGGCGGCCTCCCCAGGCTCGGATCCCTTCACAGGCAACGGCGCTCACCCGCAAGGCAGGTCGTGGGTGAGATCGTGATTCCCCCTCTCACTATTCACGGCCGGCGGCGGGTTTCCTTCTTTACGGAGACCTCCATGAACGCTGTCCTCAAACCCCTTCATACCGACCAGTACGCGGTCGCCGACTTGTCGCTGGCCGGCTGGGGCCGCCGCGAGATCCGCATCGCCGAGAGCGAAATGCCCGCGCTGATGGCCATCCGCGAGGAATACGCCAAGAGCCAGCCGCTCAAGGGCGCACGCGTCACCGGCTCGCTGCACATGACCATCCAGACCGCCGTGCTGGTGGAGACCTTGCAGGCGCTGGGCGCGCAGGTGCGCTGGGCCTCGTGCAACATCTTCTCCACCCAGGACCATGCCGCCGCGGCGCTGGTGGAGCAGGGCACGCCGGTGTTCGCCTACAAGGGTGAGTCGCTGCGCGACTACTGGGACTACACGCACCGCATCTTCGACTTCGGCCCCAAGGGCACAGAGGGCGAAGGCCCCAACATGATCCTGGACGACGGCGGCGATGCCACGCTGCTGATGCACCTGGGCCAGCGGGCCGAGAAGGACCTCTCCGTGCTGGCCAACCCCGGCAGCGAGGAAGAGCGCGAACTCTTCGCCGCCATCCGCGCCAAGCTCGCCGTGGACGCCACCTGGTACACCCGCAAGAGCGCCCAGATCATCGGTGTCACCGAGGAAACCACCACCGGCGTGCACCGCCTGAAGGAAATGAGCGCCAAGGGCACGCTGCTGTTCCGTGCCATCAACGTGAACGACAGCGTCACCAAGAGCAAGTTCGACAACCTCTACGGCTGCCGTGAATCGCTGGTGGACGGCATCAAGCGCGCCACCGACGTGATGATCGCCGGCAAGATCGCCGTGGTGGCCGGCTATGGCGACGTCGGCAAGGGCAGCGCCCAGGCGTTGCGCGCCCTGTCGGCGCAGGTGTGGGTCACCGAGATCGACCCCATCAATGCGCTGCAGGCCGCGATGGAAGGCTACCGCGTGGTCACCATGGACGAGGCCGCCAGCCTGGGCGACATCTTCGTCACCGCCACCGGCAACAAGGACGTCATCACGCACGAGCACATGCTGCGCATGAAGGACCAGGCCATCGTCTGCAACATCGGCCACTTCGACAACGAGATCGACATCGCATCGATCGAGAAGTACCAGTGGGAAGAGATCAAACCGCAGGTGGACCATGTGATCTTCCCGGACGGCAAGCGCATCATCCTGCTCGCGAAGGGGCGTCTCGTGAACCTCGGCTGCGGCACGGGCCATCCGAGCTACGTGATGTCCTCGAGCTTCGCCAACCAGACCATCGCGCAGATCGAGCTGTACTCGCGCTCGGGCGAGTACGAGGTCGGCCAGGTCTACGTGCTGCCCAAGCACCTGGACGAGAAGGTCGCGCGGCTGCAGCTGTCCAAGCTGGGCGCCAAGCTCACTGAGCTCAGCGAGGCGCAGGCCGCCTACATCGGCGTGTCGAAGCAGGGCCCGTACAAGCCCGACAGCTACCGCTACTGAGCCGGTACGTCGCGGCCATGCGCGCCGACCAACTGCTGGTGCAGCAGGGGCATGCCCCGTCCCGATCGGCCGCTGCGCGGCTGATCGAGCGCGGCGCGGTGCGCTGGCTGTCGCCCACCGGCTGGATGCCGCCGCGCAAGGCCGGCGAGGACCTGCCCGAAGGCTGCGAGATCGAAGTCACCGACGACGCCGAGCTGCGCTGGGTGTCGCGCGCCGGCCTCAAGCTTGAGGCCGCCCTGGCCCGCACCGGGCTGGATGCCACCGGCGCGGTGTGCCTGGACGTGGGCCAGAGCACCGGCGGCTTCACCCAGGTGCTGCTGGCGCGCGGCGCGGCGCGGGTGGTGGGCGTGGACGTGGGCCACGGGCAGCTGCACCCCGAGCTGCGCCGCGACGTGCGCATCACCGCGCTGGAAGGCGTGAACGCCCGCCACCTGACCCGGGCGGCATTGGGCGATGGGGCGCCGGCCGAAGGTTTTGGCCTCATCGTCGGCGACCTGTCGTTCATCTCGCTCACGCTGGTGCTGCCGGCGCTGCGGCCCTTGTGCCACTCGCAGGCGCAACTGCTCCTGCTGGTGAAGCCGCAGTTCGAGCTGCAGCCGCAGGACATCGGCAAGGGGGGGCTGGTGAAGGACCCGCAGGCGCATGGGCAGGTGCAGGCCCGCATCCGCCAAGCTTGCGTCGCGCTGCAACTGCACGTGCACGACTACTTCGAGAGCGCTGCCCCGGGCGGCGATGGCAACCAGGAATTCTTCGTGTGGGCCATGCCCGCACCGGATGGAGATCGATCATGACTGCTCCCGCGACCCGGCCACCCCTGAGCCTGGAGTTCTTCCCCCCCAAGACGCCCGAGGGTGTCACCAAGCTCGCCGCGGTGCGCCGCGAGTTGTACGAGCTGTCGCCGCAGTTCTGCTCCGTGACCTATGGCGCCGGCGGCTCCACGCAGGATGGCACCTTGCAGGCCGTGCAGGCCATCCTGGCCGAAGGGCGCGAAGGCGCGCCGCATTTCTCGTGCATCGGTGCCAGCCGCGAATCGATCCGCGCCAAGCTGGCTGAGTTCAAGGCCGCGGGCATCCGCCGCATCGTGGCCTTGCGCGGCGACCTGCCCAGCGGCTACGGCTTCGGCGCCGGGGCCGGCGGCGAGTTCAACCACGCCAGCGACCTGGTGGCCTTCATCCGCGCCGAGACCGGCGACCACTTCCACATCGAGGTGAGCGCCTATCCCGAGATGCACCCGCAGGCCAAGTCGCCGCAGGCCGACCTGCAGGCCTTTGCCACCAAGGTGCGCGCCGGCGCCAGCTCGGCCCTGACCCAGATGATCTTCAACAGCGACGCCTACGCCCGCTTCGTGGCCGAGGTGCGTGCGCTGGGCCTGGACATCCCGGTGGTGCCGGGCATCATGCCCATCACCAACGCCAGCGGCCTGCTGCGCTTCGCCGACAACTGCGGCTGCGACATCCCGCGCTGGATCCGGCTGCGCCTGCTGTCGTTCGGCGACGATGCGGCCTCCATCAAGGCCTTTGGCGTGGACGTGGTCAGCGCGCTGTGCGAGCGCCTGCTCGCCAATGGCGCGCCAGGCCTGCACTTCTATACGATGAACCAGTCGGCCGCCACGCTGGCGATTGCGCGCAACCTCGGCTTGTAGCGAGCAGGGGGCGCCGCTTGCCGTGCCCTGGGGGCTTCATTTCACGCCGTGCTGTCCCACGGCACGCCCTCTTCGTTGATCATGGCGTCCAGCGGCACGTCATGCGGCTCGGGCGTCAGCCAAGGGATGAAGCCGTGGGCATAGCCCACGCCCACCGTCACCGGCCGCGGTGACAGCGCCGCCAGCGTGCGGTCGTAGAAACCGCCGCCGTAACCCAGGCGTACCCCTTTGGGGCCATAGCCCACGCAGGGCACCAGCAGCAACTGCGGCTCGAACGAGGGCGTGTCTTTGGGCTTGGGGATGCCGTAGGCGTCTTCTTCCATGGGGCAGCCCGGGAACCACACGTGGAACCGCAACTGCTTGGATTCGCGGTGGATCACCGGCAAGCCGATCTGGCGCCCGGGGTCGGACTCGGTCCAGCGGAACAGCGCGGGCAGCGCATCGAACTCGCCCTTGATGGGCCAGTAGGCGCCAATCGCTGTTTCGGGGCGCCCTACCAGCCAGACGCGCAGGACCTCCTGCAGGTCCATGGCGCGCCGGTGTCGATCGACCATCGCCAGCCGCTCGGCCTGCAGGCCGCGCCGCAACAGTCCTTTATCGCGCGAGGGTTCGATCGGCAGCTTGAAGGATGAAGCCATGCACGCATTGTGCGCGAGCCAGTGGCCCGCCGGTCATGCCGGCGTGCATGAACCGGGGTGGAGTACCGGCTTGGCCGACCCGGCCAACCGGGGTAGCCAGTCGCGCCAGCCCATTGCCGGCTGCGCCGCCGGTTGCCAGCGCCACAACGGTGCAGGGGCCTGGCGCAGCGCCTCGATCACGATGTCGTCGCCGCGGTCCAGCCGCACCCGCTCGCCGGGATGCAGCACATGGTCGTCCAGGTCACCGCTGCGGGTGAGCCACAGCTTTGCGCAGGCCACCAGTTCGCCCGTGGCGGGCACTTGCCAGTGTGTGACGGCAGCGGCGGGCTGCCCGTATTGTTGCGACTTGGTCATGAATTAACTCCGTGGAACTCACCCATCGAGTGGGACAATCAGTAGGCGAATGATCGGACGGAAGCGGGCGCCAATCCAGTGAATCCTGTGCCGACAATTAATGCGTAATTGATATGAGTAACCGTCGCCATCGTCCCTTGCCGTTGGAGCAACTCCGGGCTTTCGACGCCGTGGCCCGGCACCTGAGCTTCAGTGCTGCCGCAGAAGACCTGCACCTCACCCAGTCGGCCGTCAGCCGCCAGATCAAGGCCCTGGAAGACGAACTGGGGGCCAGCCTGTTCCAGCGCGGCACGCGCCGCGTGGCCCTCTCGGCCGACGGCCACACGCTGTTGTTGGCCGTGGGCGCGAGCCTGGAGCGCATCGACGCCGCGGTGCGCCAGATCCGCCAGGCCAAGGGCCGCCGCAGCGTCAGCCTGAGCACGTTTGCGTCGTTCGCTTCGCTGTGGCTGATTCCCAAGCTCCACAGCTTCCAGCAGCAGCATCCGGACATCGACATCCGCATCTCCGCCGGTGACGCGCTGGTCGACCTCGAAAGTGCCGACTTCGACTTGGTCTTGCGCTACTGCCACCCGGACGAAGCGCCGCCCGGTGCCTTGCGACTGTTCGGCGAGGTGCTGACCCCGGTGGTCAGCGCTGCCACGCAGGCCCAGGCGGCGGCCGGGCAGACCCCGCCGCTGCGCCAAGCCGCCGACCTGGCGCAGTACACCTTGCTGGAAGAGGACGACACGCGTCCGAGCAGCCAGTACCTCACGTGGCATCGCTGGTTGCAGGTGCAGGGCCATGCGGGCCTGCAGCCGCGCCGTTGGCTGTTCATGAACTTCACGTACCAGCAGATCCAGGGCGCACTGGCCGGGCAGGGCGTTGCGCTGGCGCGCCTGGCGCTGGTGAGCGACGCCATCGAGCGGGGTGAACTGGTGGAGCCCTTCGGCCTGGCCGGGCGCATGCAAAGCCCCTACAGCTACTGGCTGGTGCCCGCGCCCAATGCGCGCGACCGTGCCGAACTTCGCGCCTTCTGCGCCTGGGTGCGGGCCCAGGCGGCCCAATCACGTACAGCCATCGGCGAAAGTGAATGAAGGTGAAGGCCGCTCGGCCTGGATGAAAAAACGGGCGCTCATGCAGGATCGCTGCGGCGCCCGGGGGAGAAAAGGCCTTGGAGAGACCTATCGATCAAACGGTTCAATCGTCGGCCAAAGCCGCGAGGGTGGAAACCGGCATTCGGGGGGTGCCTGCCGCCCGGTGTTCAGACCCGCTGCTGCGCGATCTGTTGTTCGCGTGCGCTGGGCACGGTCACCTCGTCGAACTGGGCCTTCTTGAGGTCCGCGGCGCGCGCGCTGCCCTTGGTGCCAGTGATCACTACCGGTTCCAGGCGAAACACCGGCATCTCATCGTTCGCCGGGCCGGTGCCCAGACCCAGATTCCCGACGGCGGCGAGGCTGGCCAGCAGCATGGTGCTCAGGGTGACGGCAAATGCAAGGTCGGTGGTTTTCATGGTGTCCTTTCGGCTGCAGGGAAGCTTTGCAGTACAAGCACTCTAGGCAATGAGGTCGTTTCGTGCGCGCGGGAAGCGACGATCGGTGCCGCGCGGCACCTGAAATGCAGGCCCGGGCGACGAAGTGACACCCCCGGTTGCGGTGTTGCACGCCACAATGGACCCCCGCATGCGAGCCGGCTGCGTTAGATTGACCCCGTCGAGAAGCTGCCGTATGAATTTCACACATTTGTCACTTTCCTGGCGCCGATGGTCGATCGCCGGGTTGGCCTGTGCCGGTGCCCTGCTCATGCTGCCGGCCTGGGCGGCCAACAACCCGCCGCCGCGCGGCAGCGATGTCATCCTCGATGCGCGCGAAGCCCTCAAGCGCGGCGACAGGGCCCGGTTGGCCAGCCTGCGCGCCGCCGCTGTCAAAGCACAGAATCCGTTGGCCATGTGGGTGGACTATTGGGAACTGAGCCAGCGATTGCCCAATGCCGCACCCGACGAAGTGAATGAGTTCTACGCGCGCTGGCCCGACACCTACGTGGAAGACCGCCTGCGCAACGACTGGCTGCTTGAGCTTGGCCGCCGGCGCGACTGGGCCCACTTCGCCACCGAGTTTGCGCGCTTTCGCATGAACGACGACCGCGAGGTCAACTGCTATGCGCTGCTGTTGCGCCACCAGTCCGGCGAGGACGTCACGGCCCTGGCGCGCAACCGCTGGCTGGCGCGGCGCGACACCGACGACGGCTGCGCATTGCTGGCCACCACGCTCTACCAGGAGCGCCGCTTCACCGAGGCCGATGCGTGGATGAAGGTGCGCCTGGCCGGCGAATTGAACCGGTCGCGCGTGGCCAAGCAGGCCGCGGCGCTGGTGAGCGATGCCAGCGCCACCGTGGTGGGCGAGATCTTCGACAACCCGGGGCGCTATCTGGCTCGCGAGTCGGCGCGGCGCAATGGTCCGCTGTCGCGCAAGGACACTGAACTGCTGGCGCTGGCGCTCACTCGGCTGGCCGACAACGATGCACCCGCCGCCGCCGCGCAGATTGAAGAACGCTGGGCGGCCAGCCTGCCGCCGGCCACGCTGGTGTGGGT
Source organism: Rhizobacter sp. (assembly GCF_035702065.1). Taxonomy (GTDB): domain Bacteria; phylum Pseudomonadota; class Gammaproteobacteria; order Burkholderiales; family Burkholderiaceae_C; genus Rhizobacter. The sequence goes on along the minus strand of NZ_DASSRA010000491.1, from coordinate 859 downwards.
CTGGGCCGCGGTGGCCAAGCAGGCCGCCATGGACCTGCTGCCGCAGGCGCATGAGTGGTACCGGCGCTCAGCCAGCGTGCGGGGCGCCGGCGCGGTGCAGTTGTCGGACGACATGCTGGGCTGGAAGGCCCGCGCCGCGCTGCGGGCCGAGGGCGTGGCCGGCCGCTGGGAGCAGTTGCTCGACGCCATCGAGGCCATGAGCCCGGCCGAACAGCGTGAATCGGCGTGGGTGTACTGGAAGGCCCGCGCGCTCAAGCTCACGGCAGCCCCTTCGCCCGATGCGGGCGGCGATGTGCAGCGGGCCCAGGCCGCGGCGCTGCTCGAAACCCTGGCGGGCCAGATGAACTTCTACGGCAAGCTTGCGGCCGAAGAGTTGGGCCGCACCCAGGTGCTGCCCCCCAAACCCACGCCGCTCACCGCCGACGAGCGCGGCCGCGCCCGCACGCATGCCGGCCTCACGCGGGCCCTGGCCCTCATCTCCATCGGCCTGCGCGACGAAGGCGTGCGCGAGTGGAACTTCAGCCTGCGCGGCATGGACGACCGCGAACTGCGTGCTGCCGCGCAGCGCGCCTGCGACGCCGAGATCTGGGACCGCTGCATCAACACCAGCGAACGCACCCTGGCCGAGATCGATGTCGAGCAGCGCTTCCCCACCCCGTTCAGACGTGACATCGAGTCCGCGGCGCGCGACGCAGGCATGGATGCCGCCTATGTCTACGGTGTGATACGCCAGGAATCGCGCTTCGTGGTCAACGTACGTTCGGCGGTGGGCGCTTCCGGGCTGATGCAGGTCATGCCGGCCACCGCGCGCTGGACGGCGCGCAAGATCGGCCTGACCGGCTTCACGGTGGACCAGTTG
>NZ_DASSRA010000490.1:0-4654 GCF_035702065.1 Rhizobacter sp. | reverse complement strand
CCACGGCGTTCGGTCGGGGGCGTTTCATCTGCTGCGGGTCGGCGCGCTTCGCCTGTGTTAAAAGAAGGGAACTCAGCCAACGTGACCTGCGAGCATGCAGATCCTCCGCAAGGCCTGCCTCGGCCTGCTGCGACTGTTCGGGTGGAAGACGTCGCTCACGTGGCCACCCGAGCCGCGCGGAATCATCATCGTCTATCCGCACACCTCCAACTGGGACTTCCCGCTCGGCCTGCTTGCCAAGTGGGGCGCCGGCGTGCCGGTCACCTTCTGGGGCAAGGACAGCCTGTTCAAGTTCCCGCTGGTGGGCCGCTGGATGCGCTGGGTCGGTGGCTTGCCGGTCGATCGTGCCTCGGCGCGCGGCATCGTGGGCCAGATGGGCGAAGCGCTGAAAGCGGCACGCTTCGATGACCGTTTCATGTGGCTGGCCCTCGCACCCGAGGGCACGCGCAGCTACCAACCGGCGTGGCGCTCGGGCTTCTACCATGTGACACTCACCGGCGGGGTGCCACTCGGGCTGGCTTACTTCGACTATGCGAAGCGGCTGGTCTGCATCGACCACTTCATCACCCTGAGCGGCGACCCCCAGGCCGACATGGCCGAGATCGCCGCCTACTTGAGCCGGGGCGTGGGCAAGCGGCCCGAGCAGGCAGCACCGATTCGAATCGACCCATGATGAACACCCAAGACGTCCGTTCCTACCTGCTGGGCCTGCAGGACCGCATCATCGGCGCGATGGAAGTGGAGGGCGGCGAGCCCTTCATCACCGATGCCTGGCAGCGCCCCGCCGGCGAGCGTCTGCAGGGCGACGGCCTGTCGCGCCTGATTGAAGGCGGCCAGCTGCTGGAGCGCGGCGGCTGCAACTTCTCGCACGTGACGGGGGCGACCATGCCGCCTTCGGCCACGCAACACCGGCCCGAACTGGCGGGCGCGCCTTTCGAGGCGATGGGCGTCTCGCTTGTCTTCCACCCGCGCAACCCCTACGTACCCACGGTGCACATGAACGTGCGCATGTTCGCCGCCTTGCCCGCCGGCCGCGAGCCGGTGGTGTGGTTCGGCGGCGGCATGGACCTCACGCCCTACTACGGCTTCGAGGACGACGCGGCCCACTTCCACCGCTGCAACCGCGATGCGCTCGCACCCTTCGGCGATGACAAGTACCCGCGCTTCAAGCAGTGGTGCGACGAGTACTTCTTTCTCAAGCACCGCAACGAGCCGCGCGGCATCGGTGGCGTGTTCTTCGACGACTTCTCCGAAGGCGGCTTCGAACAGAGCTTCGCCATGACGCGTGCCGTGGGTGACGCCTTCATCGGCGCCTACCTGCCCATCGTGCAGCGCCGCAAGAACATCGCCTACGGCGAGCGCGAACGCGGTTTCCAGACCTACCGCCGCGGCCGCTATGTCGAGTTCAATCTGGTGTTCGACCGTGGCACCTTGTTCGGCCTGCAATCGGGTGGGCGCACCGAGAGCATCCTGATGTCGATGCCGCCGGTGGTGACCTGGCGCTACGACTGGTCGCCCGAGGCCGGCACGCCCGAGGCGAAGCTGTACAGCGACTTCCTGCGGCCGCGCGATTGGGCATCCGAGGCTCAATGAAGCGCATCGGTCTCTTCGGAGGCAGCTTCGACCCCGTGCACAGCGCCCATGTGGCGCTGGCGCGCTTGGCCCTGTCGGAGATGCAGCTCGACGAGTTGCGCTGGATCCCCGCCGGCCAGCCCTGGCAGAAGGCCCGCGAGCTGGCCTCGCCCCAGCACCGCGAGGCGATGGTGCGCCTGGCCATCCAGGGCGAGCCGCGCTTCGTGCTCGACCGCTGCGAGCTGCAGCGCCGTGGCCCAAGCTTCACCCTCGACACGGTGCGCGAGTTGCAGGTGCGCGAGCCGGGCAACGAGTGGTTCCTCATCCTCGGGCAAGACCAGTACGCCGGCCTGCACACCTGGCGCGACTGGCGCGAGCTGCTCAGCCGTGTCACCCTGGCCGTGGCCAACCGGCCCGGCACCACCGCCCAGCCGCACGCCGAAGTGGCCCGCGCACCCCACCGCGTGGTCGCCCTGCCGATGATGGACGTTTCGTCAACCGAGATTCGCCAGCGTGTCGCCGCCGGCCAGGGGATAGACAATCTGGTGCCCGCCGCCGTGGCGAGCTATATTGCCCAACACCACCTCTACCGAGGGAACATCAGGAGCTGAATGGACATCCGCAAACTGCAACGCGCCATCGTCGATGGTCTGGAAGACGTGAAGGCCCAGGGCATTCAGGTCTTCGACACCGAGCACCTCTCACCGCTCTTCGAGCGCGTGGTCATCGCCTCGGGCACATCGAACCGACAAACCAAGGCGCTTGCCGCCAGCGTGCGCGATGCCGTCAAGTCCAAGGGCTTCCCGGTGCTGCGCACCGAAGGTGAAGACAACGGCGAATGGATCATCGTGGACTGCGGTGCCGCCGTGGTGCACGTGATGCAGCCAGCCATCCGCGACTACTACCACCTCGAAGAGATCTGGGGTGGCAAGCCGGTCAAGCTCAAGGTCGACGTGGCCCCGACCAAGCTGGTGAAGGCGGCCGAGCCCGAGAAGCCGGCCAAGCCGGCCGCGAATAAGGCCGGCGCCAAGAAGGCGCCGGCGAAGGCCCCTGTCAAGGCAACTTCCAAGGCCGCAGCCACCAAGAAGGTTGCCGCCAAGAAGGCTGCGCCTGCGAAGAAGGCGCCTGCCAAGCGCGCTGCGCCGGCCAAGGCCGTGGTCACGCGCACGGTGGGAGTCAAGGCGGCTGCCAAGAAGGCTCCTGCCAAGAAGGCACCCGCGAAGAAGGCCCCGGCCAAGAAGGTGGTGGCCAAGAAGGCCGCAGCCAAGAAGACCTCCAGCCGGGCGTGAAGCTCTTCCTGGTCGCCGTCGGCCAGCGGCAGCCCGCCTGGGCCGAGACGGCCTACGACGACTTCGCCAAGCGCTTCCCACCCGAGATGCGCCTGGAGCTCAGGGCGGTCAAGGCAGAGACGCGCGGGTCGAAGACAGCCGAGCAGCTGATGGCTGCCGAGGCCACGCGCATCGAGGCGGCACTGCCCAAGGGCGTGCGCCGTGTGGTGCTCGACGAGCGCGGCGACCGGCTCACCACCGTGCAGCTGTCGGCCCGCATGAAAGCCTGGATGCACGATGGCCGCGACGTGGCACTTGTGATCGGCGGGCCCGATGGTCTGGATGCCACGCTCAAGCAGAGCGCCGACGAGACGCTGCGCCTGTCGGACCTCACGCTGCCCCATGCCTTCGTGCGTGTGCTGCTGGCCGAGGCGCTCTACCGGGCCTGGACGGTCATGGTCAACCACCCCTATCACCGCGAATGAAGGCATCTGCCCCCAAGACGACGTTGTCGTCGCCTCTCCAAGGGGGAGCTTCCGGTTTGGGGCGGCCCGGCGCCGGATCGTTCATCTACCTGGCCTCGCAAAGCCCGCGTCGCAGCCAGCTGCTTACCCAACTCGGCGTGCGCCACGAACTGCTGCTCGCCGGGCCGGAAGAAGACGCCGAATCGCTCGAAGCTGAGCTGGATGGCGAACTGCCTGCCGCCTACGTGGAGCGCGTGACCCACGCCAAGCTGCATGCGGCGCGTAAACGCTGGAAGGCGCGTGGCCTGCCGCCGGCGCCCATTCTTTGTTCGGACACCACGGTCGCGCTCGGCCCACGCATCCTGGGCAAGCCGGCTGATGCCGCCGATGCCCGCAACACGCTGTCCATGCTGTCGGGGCGCACGCACCGCGTGATCACGGCCGTGGCCTTGGCCTGGGCAGACAACGAAGCACTGGCCGTGAACGTGTCGCACGTGCGCTTCGCGGAAGTGAGCGAGGCAGAGATCATTGCCTACGTCAACAGCAAGGAGCCTTTCGGCAAGGCCGGTGCCTACGCCATCCAGAGCGCCGCAGCGGCCTGGATCGCCCATATCGACGGAAGCTACTCCGGTATCATGGGTTTGCCTCTGTACGAGACGGCCCAGCTGCTGAAACAAGCAGGCGTGAAGTTCTAGCGCTTCAACACAAGACCCGTTCTCCATGCAAGACATCCTCATCAACTGGGCGCCCCAGGAAACACGTGTGGCCGTGGTCGAGAACGGCGCCGCACAAGACCTCTACGTCGAGCGCACGTTGGAGCGTGGGCTGGTCGGCAACATCTATGCGGGCCGCGTGGCGCGGGTGTTGCCCGGCATGCAGTCGGCCTTCATCGACATCGGCCTGGAGCGCGCGGCCTTCCTGCATGTAGCCGACGTGCATGTGGCGGGCAACAACGGCTCACGTGCCGAGCATGGCCCGGGCGTACCCCCGCCGCTGCCCATCGAGCGCCTGGTGTTCGAAGGCCAGACGCTCACCGTGCAGGTGATCAAGGACCCGATCGGCACCAAGGGCGCGCGCCTGTCGACGCAGATCAGCATCGCCGGGCGCATGCTCGTGTTCCTGCCACAGGACGACCACATCGGCATCTCGCAGAAGATCGGCTCGCACGAACTGCGCGAGCAGCTGCGCACGCGCATGAACCTGCTCGCGGGCAAGCCGGAAGAGGGCAGCGGAGCGCCCTACAACGGTGGCGGCTTCATCCTGCGCACCAACGCTGAAGACGCGACCGACGAAGAGCTGGCCGACGACATCGCCTACCTGCGCAAGACCTGGGGCGCGATCCGCGAGCGC
>NZ_DASSRA010000489.1:0-6298 GCF_035702065.1 Rhizobacter sp. | reverse complement strand
GAGTCGTAGAAGGTGACGTGCGTGCCCGAGCTGTAGCTCGATGCCGTGACAGCCAGCGCCTGCAGGTGGCCGGCCGCCATCATCTCGGGCAGGCGCTCCACCGCCACCATGTCGTTGAGCAGCCCTTCCAGCGGCGAGTTGTCGAGCAGCGAGCGCAGGCGGGCGCGCCGCCAGCGCGCGATCACCCAGCCGAGCGACATCATGGTGAGCCAGCGCGCCCCCGTGCGGATGACGCCGATGGCATCGCTGCGGTACACCTGCTCGGCGCGGAAGTTCTCCCAGACGTGGGTCAGCGAGGCCACGGCGTCGTCGAAGTTGTCGCAGTGGCTGGCCAGGGCAGCCGCATTAATGGCACCGGCCGAGGTGCCGGTGATCACCGGAAAGGGGTTGCTGTAGTCCCAGGGCGCGGCATCGCGCCGGATCTTGGCCACCGCCTTCAACACACCCACCTGGTAGGCAGCGCGGGCCCCACCCCCCGTGAGGATCAAGCCTGTCGTCGGATTCTTCTGAGGCATGCGCCGCAGTGTAGACAGGCACTGTGAACCGACCGATCAGGACCAGCCCTGAACGTGGCGGCCACGCCACCGCGGCCGGTGACTAGTCGTAAACCACGCTCGCCTTGCCGTGGCTGCCTTCACGCCAGCGGGCCAGGGCATCGTCGGTGGGGAAGAAGCGGCCGTCCTCGCCCAGGTCGAGCTCACCGCTGGCGGCATCACGCTGCAGCACCAGGCGCACCCCCAGCCCTTGCGCCACCGGCCCCTGCTCGGTGTTGATGCGGCGGCTCGGGAACTCGCGCAATACCTCGGCCACAGGCGGCACGCTGCCGTTCACCTCGACCCGCAGGTACTTGCCGAAGCGGCAGCGCGCGGTGGCGAGATCCCACACCTGCTGGATGTTGAAACGCAAGCCACCCGAGAAGCGGTCGGGCTGCACCTTGCCCATCGCCACGATCAGCTCGTCGTCCTTCAGCAGATCCTTGTTGGCGTTCAGCAGCTCTTCGTTGATCACCGACTCGATGGCCTCGCTCTTGTCGTCGAGCTTGAAGATGGCCACGCGGCCGCGCTGGCCGTTGATCACCCGCAGGTCGCCGATGATGCCGGCCAGCACCTGCGGGTCGCGCGAGTCGATGATGTCGGCAATCTTGCGTTTGGCGAACTGCCGCACCTCGGTTTCGCTCTGGTCGAACAGGTGGCCCGACAGGTAGAAGCCAAGCGCCACCTTCTCCAGGCTCAGGCGTTCCTTGATGCTCCAGGGCTCGGCGTGCACGAGTTCGGGCTCTTGCGTCGAGGCCGCGTGCGAGTCACCAAAGTCGAACAGACCGCCCTGGTCGGCGTGCGCCGCCTGCGTGTCGGCAAAGTCGAAGGCCAGCCCGATGCTGGCCACCATCATCGAGCGCTCGGCGTGCAGTTGGTCGAAAGCGCCGGCCTTGATCAGTGCCTCGACCGTGCGCTTGTTCATGCGGCTGCGGTCGACCCGTGCGCAGAAGTCGAACAGGCTCTTGAAGGGCCCGCCTTCCTTGCGCGCGGCGATGATGGCCTCGATGGCGCTCTGCCCCGTGCCCTTGATGGCACCCAGGCCGTAACGCACCACCTTGTCAGACACGGGCTCGAAGCGGTAGTTGCCGGTGTTGATGTTGGGCGGCTCGAACTCCAGGCCGAGCGTCACCGCATCGTCGTGGAAGATCTTGAGCTTGTCGGTGTCGTCGAGCGCGACGCTCATGTTGGCCGCGGTGAACTCGGCCAGGTAGTGCGCCTTCAGGTAGGCCGTGTGGTACGCGAGCAGTGCGTACGCGGCAGCGTGCGACTTGTTGAAACCGTAGCCCGCGAACTTCTCCATCAGGTCGAAGATCTCGTTGGCCAGCGGCTCGGCGATGTTGTTCTTGGCCGCGCCGGCAGCGAAGGTGGCGCGGTGGGCCACCATCTCTTCAAGCTTCTTCTTGCCCATGGCGCGGCGCAAGAGGTCGGCGCCGCCGAGCGAGTAGCCGCCCAGGCGCTGCGCCACCTGCATCACCTGCTCCTGGTAGACCATGATCCCGTAGGTCTCCTTGAGCACCTCTTCCATCAGGGGGTGCGGGTACTCCACCTCTTCGCGGCCGTGCTTGCGGGCGCAGAAACTCGGGATCAGGTCCATCGGGCCCGGGCGGTACAGCGCCACCAGGGCGATGATGTCCTCGAACACGCTGGGCTTGGCATCGCGCAGCATGCGTTGCATGCCTGACGATTCCAGCTGGAACACGGCGACCGTCTTGCCTTCGCTCATCAGCCGGTAGGCGGCGCGGTCGTTGAGCGGGATGTTCTCCAGCGCAAAGTTCTCCTGCCCTGGGCGGCGGGCGCGGATGTAGTCCTTGGCCAGTTCGAGAATGGTCAGCGTGGCCAGACCCAGGAAGTCGAACTTCACCAGGCCGATGGCTTCGACGTCGTCCTTGTCGTACTGGCTCACCGCGCTGTCGCTGCCCGGCTGCATGTAGAGCGGGCAGAAGTCGGTGATCTTGCCCGGCGCGATCAGCACGCCACCGGCGTGCATGCCGATGTTGCGCACCATGCCTTCCACGCGCTCGGCCAGCGCGAGCAGCTCGGCGACTTCTTCCTCGTTCTTCTCGCGCTGCTCGATCTCGGGCGCTTCGGTGCGCGCATAGATCAAGCCGGGGTCGGGCTTGTCACCGGGGCGGGCGAGCGTCACCGTCTTGCCGGGCGGCGCGGGCACCAGCTTCGCGATGCTGTCCACGTGGCCATAGCCCATGCCCAGCACGCGGCCCACGTCGCGCAACGCGGCCTTGGCGGCCATGGTGCCGAAGGTGGCGATCTGGCTCACCGCGTCGCGGCCGTACTTGTCCTTGACGTAGTCGATGACGCGGTCGCGGTTGCCCTGGCAGAAGTCGATGTCGAAGTCGGGCATCGACACGCGGTCGGGGTTCAGGAAGCGCTCGAACAGCAGGTTGTAGCGCAGCGGGTCGAGGTCGGTGATCTTGAGCGCGTAGGCCACCAACGAGCCAGCGCCCGAGCCCCGGCCGGGCCCCACCGGGCAGCCGTTGTTCTTGGCCCAGTTGATGAAGTCGGCCACGATCAGGAAGTAGCCCGGAAAGCCCATCTTCAGGATGGTGTTGAGCTCGAACTCCAAGCGCTCCACGTAGCGCGGCATCTGCGCCTCACGCTCGGCCGCATCGGGGTAAAGATGGAGCATGCGCTCCTTCAGCCCCTCGTGCGAGGCATAGCGGAAGTAGGCCTCGGGCTCCAGGCGCTCGCTCTTGCCTCCGATGACGACGTCGGGCACCGGGAAGTTGGGCAGCTGCGGCTTGCCCAGCACCAGCGTGAGGCTGCAGCGCCTGGCGATCTCGACGGTGTTGCGCACGGCGCTCGGCAGGTCGGCAAAGAGCGCCTGCATCTGCGCCTGCGTCTTGAAGTACTGCTCGCGCGTGAAGCGCTTGATGCGCCGCGGGTTGGTCAGCGTCTCGCCTTCGGCGATGCAGGTGCGCGCCTCGTGGGCTTCGAAGTCTTCCGGTGTCTGGAACTGCACCGGGTGCGTGGCAACCACCGGAAGCTTCAGCTGCGCCGCCAGCGGCACGGCAGCGCGAACATGGGCTTCGTTGCTCGGCATGCCGGCGCGCTGCAACTCGATGTAGAAGCGCTGCGGGAAGACCTCCGACAAACGCTCGGCCACCGCCTGTGCGCGCTGCGTGTCCTGCGCCAGCAGGGCCTGGCCAATCGCGCCGTGCTCGGCACCCGAGAGCGCGATCAGGCCGCCGTTCAACGCCGCCAGCCATTCCCACTTGACGCAGGCCTGGCCGCGCACGTTCGGGTCGAGCCAGGCGCGCGAGATCAGTTCGCAGAGGTTGAGGTAACCGGCCTTGCTCTGCACCAGCAGCAGCAGACGGCTCGCTTGCTTGTCGCCGTCGGTCGGCTCCATCCACACGTCGGCACCGATGATGGGCTTGACGCCCTTCTTGCGCGCGGCGCTGTAGAACTTGACGGCACCGAAGAGGTTGGACAGGTCGGTGATGGCCAGCGCTGCCTGCTTGTCGGCGGCTGCCGCACCCACCACGTCGTCGATCCGCAAGGTGCCATCGACGACGGAAAACTCGGTGTGGGTGCGCAGGTGGATGAAGGCCATGCAGGCATTTTAGGGAGGCGGGGGCTCCGTAAAATCCCACGCGTGAAAGCAATTTTGAACATCTCCGCCTACTTGTTCGTGCCCTTGACGGACACGCTTGCCCTGCGCGAGAGCATCCGCTCACAAGCCACCGGCTTGGCCCTGAAAGGAACGGTGTTGCTGGCCGAAGAGGGCATCAATCTCTTCCTGGCGGGCAGCGCCGAGAATGTGCGCGGCTTCGTGGCGTGGCTTCGGCAGGACGCTCGGTTTGCCGGGCTTGTTCCCAAGGAAAGCTGGTCCGAGACGGTGCCCTTCGGCAAGCTGCTGGTGAAGGTCAAGCGCGAGATCATCCGCATGAACCACCCCACCATCCGCCCGGTGGCCGGTCGTGCACCGGCAGTCGATGCGAAGACGCTGGCCCGCTGGTTGGACGCTGGGCAGGACGACGACGGCCGCCCGGTGGTCACGCTCGACACGCGCAATGCCTTCGAGGTCGGCTACGGCAAGTTCCGCGACGCGATCGACTGGAACATCGCCAAGTTCACCGAGTTCCCGCAGCAGGTGGCCGCGCACCGCGACGAACTGCGCGGCAAGCGCGTGGTGAGCTACTGCACCGGTGGCATCCGCTGCGAGAAGGCCGCGATCTTCATGGCCGAAGCCGGCCTGGAACACGTGGTGCAGCTCGAAGGCGGCATCCTCAAGTACTTCGAAGAGGTCGGCGGCCGTCACTTCGACGGCGACTGCTTCGTGTTCGACGAACGCGAGGCGCTCGACCCGGACTTGCGGCCTCAGGAGTTGAGCGCACCCAGCACGTCGGAGCGGAACTCGCGCTGATAGAGGATGTAGATCACCCCGCCCGTCGCCAGCAGAAAGATCAGCGGCGAGAAGAACCAGCCCACCGCGGCAAAGGCGAGGTAGTACGCGCGCAGGCCGTCGTTGAAAGTCTCGGCCGCCAAGCCGACGACGCGGCCGGCCCGCTTGGCAAAGGCCTGCCGGCGTTCTTCGCCCTCAGCCCCCAGGGCATCGAGCTGCTTGGCTTCGGGCGCCGCGGCGATCAGCAAGGCGCCGAAGGTGTACTGCCGCATCGACCAGGTGAAGCGGCAGAACGCGTAGACGAAGATGACCAGCAGCAAGATCAGCTTCATGTCGAAGATCAGCACCGAGGTGCGGGCGGCGAAGGGGATCTCGCGCACCAGGTCGCTCGCCTTGTCGCTGGCACTCAGCACGGCCAGCAGGCCGCCAAGCACGAGGATGGTGGTCGACGCGAAGAACGATGGGCTGGTCGACAGGCTCTGGATCACCACGCCGTCGATCACACGGACCTCGCGGTAAGTGGTCTGCAGCATCCACTCGCGACGGATGCGGTTGGTGCTGGCCAGCACCGAAGGCTTGGTCTGGGATCGGTCGCGGGCGAACCAGGCGTAGCCGACCCAGCCACCGAAGAAGGCCGCGAGCGCGGCCCAATCCGTCCACGGCAAGATGCTGAAGAGCTTCAATACAGTGTCCATGCGGCACTGTATCAAGGCCCTGCAGCGCTACTTCAGCGTCACTTGAGGAACTTGCCCACCACTTCGACGATGCGCTGGCCGAAGAGCTTGGCGGTGGCGATGTCGCCGGGGATCATCTCGTCGGGCGAGGCGTCCGACGGCGAGGCGGTGATCAGCCCCGAGTAGCCGCCCAGGTTGTTGGGGTCGTCGCGCGTGTGCGCCTTGGCGTTCGACGGGTGCATGCCCATGCCGGCCCACAGCATGCCGTGCTGCTGCGACAAGGTGATCATGTACTGGATCGACGAGAACTTGTCGCCGTTCAAGGTGGCCGAGTTGGTGAAGCCGAAGGCGATCTTGTTGCGCCAGACCTTCATGTACCAGGGCTTGGACGATGCATCGGCAAACTTCTTGAACTGCCAGCTCACGCCACCCATGTAGGTCGGTGAGCCGAAGACGATGGCATCGGCCGCGGCGAGGCGCTCCCATCCGCCTTCGGGCAGGTTGCCTTCGGCGTCGATGGCGATCAGCGAAGCACCTGACGCCTCGGCCACCGCTTCGGCAACCTTCTTGGTGTGGCCGTAGCCGCTGTGGTAGATGATCTCGATCTTGGCCATGGGGTTCTCCTTGTGGTGGACGGTTGGCAACAGGTCAGCGTTCGAGGTCGAACACGATGACTTCGGCATCGTGCCCGCCTTTCAATTGCAAGCTGGGCTCATGGTCGATCA
>NZ_DASSRA010000488.1:0-5411 GCF_035702065.1 Rhizobacter sp. | reverse complement strand
GCCTGGCGAGCGCACATGCTGCAACATCGTCGCCGTGCACCGTGAGGTGGACCTTGCCGCCATAGAGGATGGCGTCGTTGGTGCGGCCCATGGCCACCGCGCCATCGGGCGAGGGCGACGGCAGCGGCGCGGTCGCCACGCCTTCCACGATGTGGCCCAGCGCAAAGCCCAGCGTGTGCGCCTTGTGCAGAGCCGTCTCCAGCACGCGCGCGACGATCTGCGTCGTGCCCGCGAGGCTGGTGGTGGGCGTGAGCACGAGGGTGAGCGCCTCGGGCTTCAGGCCGCAGTCGTGCAGCAGCTTGTCGATGATCACCTTCGGCGGCGGGCGGTCGACCTCCATCACCAGCACGCCGGCCTCGGCGCTGCGGTCGCGGTAGCCGAGTTCCTGGAACAGGGCTTCCTTGACGGCCAGCGCGCGCGCCGGGCCGGAGCCGAGCGAGAAGAACTTCTTGCCGCCGGTCTCTTCCTTCGAGGCCGAGAGGCTCCAGCCCGCGTACTGGCTGCCCAGGCAGGCCAGCACCGGCTGCGAGCTGCGCACCTCCACCCAGGTGGGCCAGCCTTCGCCGCCCCCCGCGTGCAGGCTGGCCTGGCCGAGGCCGCCCATGCAGATCTCGCCGATCAGGAGGCCGGCGGCGACGCTGCCGCGCACGGCGATGCCGGCGTCGACGATGCACACGCCGCTGTCGTCGCGCCGCACGGTGATCTGCAAGGCTTCGGCGTCGGCGAGCAGGCGCTCGACGAGCGGGCGCGCGCGCGTGTTGACGCTCAACTTGCACGTGGCGAGGGGTGGCGTGGCGTCGGTCATTCCAGTGTCTCCAGCAAATCCTCGCGGGCCTGGCGCAGCGCGGCCCTCACCGATGCAGCATCGGCACCGCTCGCGCTCAGGCTGCACAGCGGGTCGCCGGTGTCCAGCCGCGTGCCAGCACGTGGCAGGTCATGGGCACCGGGCCAGTGGCTCACGCGGCGTGCCAACGCATCATCGATCAGCGTCGCATGGCGTGCAAACACGATCTCGGTGCCTTGCACACACTGCGCCGCAGGCCGCGGTGCAGGCAACGTGTCGTGCAGGCAGGCCTGCACGTGCGCCGCCATCACGCCCTCGCCGTACAAGGCCATGCTGGCCGGTGGGCGCGGGTTGACTTCGAGCACGGCAATGTCGTCGCCGTCGCACATGAAGTCGAGGCTGCACAGGCCGCGCAGGTCGAACGCGGCCGTCAAGGCCTCGACGGCGGCGCGCGCCTGCCATGCCGCACGCCCGGACAGCGCCACCGGGCCCACCACGCCGCAGAAGACGTAGGGCCGTGCGCCGAAGCGGCGCACCGTCAGCTCGTTGAAGCCGAGGATGACCGCCGTGCGCCCGTTCCCCACGAAGGTGGCCGACATCGGCACACCCGGCGCCTCGCGCTGCAGGTAGTGATGCGGGGGCAACTCGGCCACGCGCTGCGGCGTGGCGCGCCACACGTGCCAGCCACCGCACCCCAGCGGGTCTTTCACCAACCAGCGCGCGCCGTCCGCGGGCAGGCTGCGCGCGAGAGCACCCAGCCGCACCGGCGGGTAGGGGATCTGCTGCGAAGCGAGAAAGCCGAAGAACTGCGCCGGGTCGCGCACGCGGCACACCGCCGAGGCGGGCGTGCCCACCAGCGGCAGCAGCGCCGCGGCTTCGGCGAGCAGGCCGGGCCGCCCCTCGAAGCCGCTGCCGGCGACCCAGCCGCTCACGTCACCGCGCTGCGCCAGGTGGTGCAGGGCCGCGAGCGTGCGCTCGTCGTCGAGGGACAGCGTGGTGGGTTCGCCCAGGCTCATCCATTGCGAGGCCACGTCGCGCGTGTCGGCATCACCGAACAGGTCGAGCGCCACCACCTCGAAGCCGTCGCGCGCCGAGGCCTCGGCCATCAGGCGGGCCGACAAGGCCGCCACGGCGATGGTGGCGGCCGGCTGCGGGCGGCTCAATCCGATCCGCCGGCCGCGCGCTCCGCGAGGTACGCGCGCGCCACGGCGAACGCCTCCGGGAAGCCGAGCACCAGCGCCTTCTTGTCGGCCTCGCGCATCTGCACCAGCAGGCGGTGCTGGGTCTGGTACTTCACGTTGCCGATGGCCAGTGCCCCGATGCCCACGGCGGCGGTGCCGGCGAGCGGCTTGGCGTCGTCCATCACGCCCACGCCGGCGATGCCTTCGGGGGGCACGGCGTTCACGTCGGCCGCCACCTTGAGGCGTTTCGCTTCCTTCAAGTCGTCGGCGGTGACGACCTGCACGCCAGCCGCCGCGCAGGCCAGCACCACGTCGGCCTCGGCCAGCGAAGCACGCACCGCAGCGCGGTCGGCACCCGACACGCCGTGCATCGTCACGCCGAAGCGCGTGGCCGTCTCGGCCGCGCCCTCTTCGGCGTGCGCCGCACCGCTGCGACTGGAGAGCGACACCAGCGCCCCCGCCTGCGCGGCGATCACGCCCGCGATGCGCCCGACCGGCCCCAGCCCGCCGAGCACCACCACACGCAGGCCGGTGAGGCCGTGGCCGTGCTGCTTCTGCATCGCCGCCTCGGTGCAGGCCACCATGGCCGCGGCCGTGGTGTAGGCCCCGCTCGGGTCGGCCATCACCGACACCACGAAGGGCTTGAACATCGAGGCCTTGGCGCGCTCCAGCATGTCGGCCGCCAGCATCGCGTTGCGCCCGCCGATGAAGATGCCAGTGCGCGCCACGCCCTTGGGGCCGCGCGAGAAGATGGCGTCTTGCGTGAGCGCGGTGACGCCGTCGAGATCGACCTGGCAATAGGGCGCGATGACCTGGTAGCCGGCATCGGCGGCCATGTTGACGTCGAAGGGGCTCATCTGCAGGCTCGGCGTGAACATGTGGAGGATGTAGGGGCGTTCCATGGTGTCGTCTGGGGTCAGTGGGGCTCACACGCATGCTCGGTCAGCTGCGCCCCGCGGTTGAGGCCGGCCACGATGCTCACCGTGAGGCCGGGTTCGAGCAGGCGCGTGGCACGCAGCGCACGCACGGCCGCTTCGGCAATCGCCTGCGAGGGCAGGATGGCAAAGCCGGTCGGGCCCCATGAACTCTGGCCGGTGGCCGCACCTTGCGCCGCATCGGCGATGAAGGCGACGATGCGCCCCACCGCCGCGCTCGTGTACACACCGCCCTGCGCCGGTGCGAAGTGCTCGCCGAGCAGCTGCTGCACGCGGTTGATGCCGGCCGCGAAGGGCGCGAACTCCACGCTGGCCGCGCCGGGCAGCACGCGCATCAGCACCTGGTGGCAGATGTCGGCCGACGCGGCCTGCGGCAGCGGCGCCAGCGTGGCGATGGCCTGCTTTTCCTGCGTGCCCGACAGGCCGCGGTGGCGCTCGTCCTGCACCACCACCACCCGCCAGGCCGCCGGGAAGGCGATGCGCGACAGCAGCGGCGCGGGCAGGCCGTCGGCCCCCGGCCCGCCATCGACCAGCAGGCCGCCCTGGTCGAAGCCGGCAATGCCGATGCCCGAGCGCAGCCCGCGCGCCAGCCAGTGCGCCAGCGTCACGCTGCTCAGCTCCAGGCCGTGCCAGTGGGCGAAGGCGCGGCCCATGGCGAGCGCGAGCTGGGTGCCGGAGCCGAATCCCGCATGCGGCGGCAGCACGCTGTTGAGCTGCACGCGCAGCGGTGTCTGCAGGCCGGTGTGTTCGCGCAGCACGGCCAGGTAGCGGGCGGCACGCTCGACCTCGACCTGCGCAGCCGCATCGGCGGCCAGCACCTCGTCGGCCGACGACGAGGCGCTCAGTTCGAGCTCGGTGGCGATGCCGTCGATCACCAGCCCGAGGCTGCCGAAGCGGCGGCCCAGGCTGCCGGCCGGGTCGAGAAAGCCCAGGTGCAGGCGACCCGGCGCGCGCAGCTTCAGCAGACGGTGGCTGTCGGTGGCGAGGCGAAGAAGAGTTCCCATTCGGGGCCTTCCAAGCAATCCCCGTTCCGCTGAGGTTTACCCGCAGAAAGCGGGGTGATCGTGGGCGACGCCTGTCCCGGCAGGGTGACACTCTGTCATGGGCGGCCGTCTTCAGTCGTACTTGATGTACTTGAAGCGCGGATCGTCGGGCGTGCCTTCGAGGGCCGAGCCTTCCTCCGCGCCGGGCTGCCACATCACCACCTCCTCGATCTTGGCGGCGAGCGCGAAGTCCTTGTCGGTGATGCCCTTGGCGGCGTGGTTCATCAGCTTCACGTTGACGAAGGCGAAGGAGACGGTGAGGTCCGGGTGGTGCCAGGCCGCCTCCGCCAGGTGGCCCACGGTGTTCACCACCATCAGCGTGCCCTTCCAGCCACCGGTCTTGTACTTGCGGCGTATCCAGCCGTCTTCGAAGGTCCATTTGGGCAACTCGGCCTTGAGCCGGGCCTCGACCTCGTCGGCCGAGTACACCTCGTCGGGGGTCTTCTTTCGCCATTGCGCCATGGTGGTCTCCTCGGTGGCTGGGCAGGGTTCATGGGCTTGACCTCGCGCGCGCCACCGCACAGCATCATCACTCCACCGGAGCAACCACTGTGCGCAGAAGGGTCTGGACCATCGCTCTCGCATCGGCCGCGCTGGGCTTGAGCGGCCGCAGCAGCGCCGCGGCAACGCGGCTCACCGCCGACCAGGTGCGCGAGCGCCTGGCCGCGGCCACGCCGCAGAAGCCGGCCGAGCTGTCGGACCTCGATCTCTCGGACCTCGACCTGAGCCGCCTCGACTTCCGGCAGGCGCGGCTGGCGGGCAGCAGCCTCTTCGCCTCGAAGCTCGTGCTGAGCCAATTCAACGGCGCCGACCTCTCGCGCGCCAACCTCAACGGTGCGTGGCTGATGGGCACCGATTTCAGCGGCGCCCGGCTGGTGGGCAGCAGCATGCTCAGCGTGGTGGTGCTCGGCGGCGAGGTGAAGACGCCGCCCAACTTTGCAGGGGCCGACCTGAGCGGCGCGCGCATCATTGCCGACTTCCCGGGCGCCAATTTGCGCGGCGCCAAGATGGTCAAGACCAACCTGGGCGTGAACATCAAGAACCAGGGCATGGGCCAGATGCGCACCGACCTCTCGGGCGCCGACCTGTCAGGTGCCAACCTCGAAGGGGCCGACCTGAACCGCTCGCTGCTGTCCTTCGCCAAGTTCACTGGCGCCACGTTGCGCGGCGTGAACTTCTTCAACGCCAAGATGGCCGGCGCCGACCTGAGCGGCGCCGATGTCACGGGCGCCGACTTCACCGACGCCGTGCTCGACGGCACCGTGTTCACCGGTGCCACGGGGCTGGACAGCGCGAAGGGACTGCGGCGCTGAGGCCCGCGCCGAGGTCAGCTCTTGCGCTTGGCCGGCTTGGTCTCGGCGGCGAGCTTCACGGCCTCTTCGTCGGGCGGCAGCAGCGAGGTCAGCGTGCCGGGCGGCAGGTGGCGCAGCTGGTCGGCATCGAGCTTGCCGATGAACTTCCAGCCCGT
>NZ_DASSRA010000487.1:0-16653 GCF_035702065.1 Rhizobacter sp. | reverse complement strand
GGAAGCTCAGCTCGGGGTGAAACTGGTCCACCGCACGACGCACCGCTTCCAAGTCACGGAGGTGGGCAGACGCGTTTTCACGCACGCGCAGGCCATTGCAAATGAGGCCGCCGCGGTAAGCGCTGCGGTTAGTGACGTCCTTGCAGAGCCGAGCGGGAGCTTGCGAGTCAGCACCTCTCCATTGGCTGCCGAGCTGTATCTCGGCGCTTGGCTGGCGGAGTTCGCCATGCAGCACCCGAAGATTTCGCTGTCACTCGAAACCACCAACCGCTTCGTGGATCTGATCGGCGAGGGCATCGACCTCGCGTTGAGGTACGCGGCGACCCCGATGCAATCGGAAGATATCGTGGCACGCCGGATCGGCGAAGGGCGCATGGTGCTGGTAGGAGCCCCTGTGCTCTTTAAAGGGGTCGGAGAACCAAGAGACATCGGCGATCTGCCTAGCTATCCGGCTCTCGGTCTGGGAGGTGTCGGCGCAGTGCGCCCATGGACATTTCGTGCCGACAGCGGCGATGAGCTGATCTACCAACCGACACCGCGGCTGGTGTCGGACAGCGTGCCTGCATTGCGGGAAGCGGCGTTGCGGGGCGCGGGGCTGGTCCAGTTGCCCTCCGCCGCTTGCGCGCAAGCGCTGCGGAGCGGCAGCTTGCATGCCGTCTTGACCGCGCGTGATTCACTGCCGACACCGCTGTATGCGATGTACCCCAGCCGCCAAGGCATGACCTCGGCACTGCGCACGCTGGTGGATTTCGTGGAGGAACGCTTCAAGGGGATCACCTGACTCGCCGCAGCCGTTGCAATCCTGGAACAGGTTGTGGCGATCCGTGAGGCTTCCAGTTCCCGAGAGTGGTCGGCACCATGGCGACCTCTCGACAGGATTGGAGCAGCAAGTGGCAGGGAAACTCGAAGGCAAGGTCGCCATCGTCACCGGCGCTTCGCGCGGCATTGGCGCCGCAGTGGCACGCAGGCTCGCGCGCGACGGCGCCTCCGTAGCCGTGGTGTACAAGGAACAACGTAGCGCAGCCGATCAGGTGGTTGGCGCGATCCGGGCCGAAGGCGGGCGGGCGGATGCCCTTCAGGCTGACGTTTCGGATGACTCCCAGGTTCGGAGAATGATCCGCCAGGCGCTGGAGCCGCACGGTCACATCGACGTGGTGGTGAACGCGGCAGGCATCGCGGGCGCGGCGCCACTCGGAAGCATCCAGCGCGAATTCTTCGACCACATGTTCTACGTCAACGCGTGGAGCGTCGTCGCAGTCACCCAGGCAGCGCTGCCGCACTTCCCGGCTGCGGGCGGCGCCATCGTGAACGTGTCCACGTCCCTGGTGCGACGCGGGCGAGCGGGTATGTCCACTTACACCGCCAGCAAGGCAGCCCTCAACGCCCTGACCGAGGGCTTTGCCCGGGAACTCGGGCCTCGAGGCATCCGCGTGAACGCCGTGGCCCCGGCAATCACGCTCACCGACATGACGGCCGGGTTGCCCAGTGACTATAAGGCGCAGGAAACGGAAGCGACGCCACTGCGCCGGCTCGCCGAACCCGAGGACATCGCCGACGCGGTGGCTTTCCTCGCCGGCGATGACTCCCGCTGGATCACCGGCCGCATCCTGCTGACGGACGGCGGTCGCAACTGACAGGCGGAAGCTGATGCGCCAGCCGGCGGGCGCGCAAGACGCCGGCAACTTCCATCAACAACGCTTGTTTCCAAGGAGAACTTCCAATGTCCAAGATGATCTTCGTCAATCTCCCCGTCACCGACGTGAAGGCGTCGAAGGCGTTCTACGAGTCACTCGGGTTTCGCAACAATCCCCAGTTCAGCGACAACGAGTCCGCCTGCATGGTCTGGAGCGAATCGATCAATGTGATGCTGCTCTCGCATGCGAAGTGGCGCACGTTCACCAGCCGTCCCATCGCACCCAAGGGGTCCAGCGAAGTGATGCTGGCACTCTCATGCGGCAGCCGCAACGCGGTCGACGCTATGAATGAGGCTGCCACGCGCAACGGCGGCACGGCCGACGTCAATCCGGTCCAGGACCTTGGGTTCATGTACAACCGGAATCTTTCGGATCCCGATGGCCATGTGTGGGAGGCGATGTGGATGGACATGTCGGCTATCCCTTCGACCAGTAGCTGAGGTACCGCATCACGTTGGAGTGGCGAGCGTCCGCTTCGGGTCGAGTGCGTGAGTCGGCGCTCGAAGAGAGCGGCCGTTCGATGAGCGGCAGGGCAGCACGTGCGCCTCGCAAACTGAAACTCAGCAGCTCCTGCAGAACCTGTCGTTCGCCCGGCGCCTATCCGTGCGGGTGAATGACTGGTGGGCGGCGGTGACCTTGCCTGCCGAGCTACTGCAACCGCTGCACAGCCGCCTTTCATTCAGCAGCGCACACCACCGCACCAGGCCTCGCCCACAAAAAAGGCCACCCGAAGGTGGCCTTGGATCCCGCCATCAACAACCGCCACTAAGCGGTTTGAATCTTCTCCGGCGTGAACGGCATCGAGCGCAGGCGCTTGCCGGTCGCGGCGAACACCGCGTTGCCCACCGCCGGGCCTATCAGCGCGGTGGCGGGTTCGCCGATGCCGCCGGGCTTCTCGGTGCTGGGCACGAGCACGGTCACCATCTCCGGCGACTCGTTCATGCGCAACAGGCGGTACTGGTGGAAGTTGGTCTGCTGCACGCGGCCTTTGTCGAGCGTGATCTCGCTCCACAGTGCGGCCGTGAGGCCGAACACGATGCTCGACTGGATCTGCGCTTCCACCGTGTCGGGGTTGACCATGCGGCCGAGGTCGGCCACGGTCGTCACCTTGTGCACGGTGATCGCGCCGTTGTTGAGCGAGATCTCGGCCACCATCGCCATGTAGGTGTCGTAGCCCTCCATCAGCGCAATGCCGCGCGAGCGGCCGGCCGGCGCCGCCGTGCCCCAGCCCGCCTTCTCGGCGGCCTGCTTGAGCACGTTGGCAAAGCGCGGCTTGTTCGCCAGCAGCGACATGCGGTAGGCGTACGGGTCGGCCTTGGCGTTGGCGGCCAGCTCGTCGATGAAGGTCTCGTTGGCGAAGGCGTTGAGCATGTGGCTCACCGAACGCCAGTAGCCCACGCGCAGCCCGGCGTCGTGCTTGACGATGTCGTGCCGCGTGGCGGGGATCTCGTAGGCCGCCATCGCCGCCTCGGTCATCAGCGGGTCTTGCACCGGGCCGGGCAGGCCGAACACGCGGCCGGTGACCGACTGGCTGGTGAGCCGGAAGGTCATGGCCGTGGGCTTGCCGTCGTTGCCGATGGCGGCAGCCAGGTGGTGCACCGACTGCGGGCGGTAGAAGTCGTGCGTCATGTCGTCTTCGCGCGACCACACGAGCTTGACCGGCTTGCCCACGGCCTTGCTGATCAGCGCCGCCTGGATGATGAAGTCGATGTCGATGCGCCGCCCGAACCCGCCCCCGAGGAAGGTGGTGCGCAGGCTCACGTTCTCGGGCGGCACGCCGCACACCTTGGCGATGGTGCCGGCGGCGGCGTCCTGCCATTGCGTGGGGCCGATCAGCTCGACGCGGTTGTCGTGGTGGTAGGCCGTGAAGTTCATCGGCTCCAGCGGCGAGTGCGACAAGAGCGGCATCGTGTACTCGGCGCGGATGACCTTGGCCGCGCCCTTGATCGCGCCGTCGGCGTCACCCGCCTTGGGCAGCTCGAGCGGCTTGGCGGCCGCATCCACCGCCGCGGCCTTGATGCCGGCGAGCATGGCCTTGTCGTTCAGCGACGCGCCTGCGCCTTCGTCCCACTGCACGTTGAGCTGCTGGCGCGCCTTGTGGGCATGCCACCAGGTGTCGGCCACCACGGCCACGCCGTCGGGGATCTGCACCACGTCGATCACGCCGGGCATCTTCTTGGCAGTGGCCGCATCGAAGCCCTTCACCGTGCCGCCGATCACCGGGCACTGCTCCAGCGCGGCGTAGACCATGCCGGGCACCTTGACGTCGATGCCGAACTCGGCCGTGCCGTTGGTCTTGGCCGGCGTGTCCAGCCGCTTGGTGGGCTTGCCGACGATGCGGAAGTCCTTCGGGTCTTTGAGCGTGGGCGTTTGCGGCACCGGCAGGCGCGAGGCGGCGGCAGCCAGCTGGCCGTAGGTGGCCTTCTTGCCCTTCGGGCCATACACCATGCCGTTCTCGGCGCGCAGGTCCGATTCAGGAATGTTCCATTTCAGCGCAGCGGCGCTGATGAGCATCATGCGCACCTGGGCGCCGGCCACGCGCAGCTTGTCCCAGCCGTCGCGCACCGAGCTGGAGCCGCCAGTGAGCTGCGGGCCGCCGAGCAGGGCGTTGCCGTACACCTTGCCGTTGGGCGGCGCGAAGGCGACCTTGATCTGCTTGATGTCGACGTTGAGCTCCTCGGCGATGAGCATCGGCATCGAGGTGTAGACGCCCTGTCCCATTTCGGAGCGGGCGGACAGCAACGTGATGGTGTTGTCGTCGGCGATATGCACCCAGGCGTTGGGCGTGTGCACCGTGGCGGCGGCGAGCGCTTCGCCCATGCCGCCGAGGTTGACGCCCAGCATCAGGCCGCCGGAGGCGACGGCCGAGGCCTGCAGGAAGTTGCGGCGGTTGGTGGTGATGGTGGTCATGGTGGCTGCCTCCCGTTCAAGCCTTGCGCATCTCGGCGGCCGCGGTCTTGATCGCGGCGCGGATGCGCGGGTAGGTGCCACAGCGGCAGATGTTGCCGCTCATCGCGGCGTCGATGTCGGCATCGCTCGGGTTCTTGTTGTTCTTGAGCAGGGCGGCCGCGCTCATCAGCTGGCCGCTCTGGCAGTAGCCGCACTGCGGCACGTCATGCGCGATCCAGGCCTTCTGCAGCGGGTGGCTGTTGTTGGCCGACAGGCTCTCGATGGTCGAGACCTTCTTGCCGGCGGCGGCCGACAGCGGCGTCTGGCACGAGCGCACGGGCTGGCCGTCGAGGTGCACGGTGCAGGCGCCGCACAGCGCCATGCCACAGCCGAACTTGGTGCCGGTGAGCCCGACCTCGTCGCGGATGACCCACAACAAGGGTGTGTCGGGCTCGGCCTTGACGGTCATCGTCTTGCCGTTGATCTGGAGGCGTGTGCTCACGGTGGTGTCTCCTGCGATTGTGTTGGCGCGCTCCCGCGGCAGCCGGAGCAGCTCCGCAAAGCATCCTCCAGCGTCGAAGCGAAGTCCAACCTGGGCAAACCCCAAGGTCCCGGTTCACCACCGTGTCAGGTGATGTCGGTCGGCTGATGCTCGCTCGCCGGTGCCTCGTCGCGCCGCGCCACACCGGCGCCCGCCGGCTGCATGCGCCAGCCGGCCACGATGGCCAGTGCGCAGATCGCACCGAGCAGGACGAAGGTCTCGTGGAAGGCGCGCAGGGGCGCATCGGCATGCACCTGCAGCCGCCACTCGAGCACGATGCCGGCCAGGCTCACGCCCACCGCACCGCCCAGCTGGCGCAGGAAGTTGATGGTGCTGGAGCCATGCGCCACGTGGTGCATGGGCAGGCGCCGCACCGCGCCCAGGTTGAGCGAGGGCAGCACGGTGCCCAGGCCAATGCGCCCGATGATGGCAAAGGCCGCGATCACCCACAGCGCCGTGCCCAGGCCCACGAAGGCCATCAGCCAGAACGAGGCCGTCAGCAACGCCACACCCAGCGCGACGAGGTGGTTGTAGGGGTAGCGGTCGGCCATGCGCCCGGCCACCGGCAGCACGAAGGCGAGCACGATGCCGGCCGGCAGCAGCACGGCACCGGCCTGCGAGGGCGGCAGCTTGAGCGCGATCTGCATGAACACCGGCACCAGGTAGGTCGAGCCAAACAGCGCCATGCCGTAGATGAACGCGACGCAGCCGCCCATGCGGAAGGCGCGCAGGTCGAACAGCTTGAACTCCATCAGCGGGTGCTCGGCGTGGCGCTGGCGCCAGATGAAGGCCGCGCCCGTCACCCCACCCAGGGTGAGCAGCCCGTAGGCGTAGGGGCCGGGCGTGTGCAGGTGCACCAGGCCGTTCAAAAGGCCGAGCACCGCCACCGTCAGCAGCAGCAGGCCCGGCAGGTCGAAAGGCCGGCGGTGCTGGTTGACGCGCTCGGCGCCGGGCGAGGTGTGCGGCAGGTACTTGAGGCCGAGCGCGAATGCGGCCAGGCAGAAGGGCACCACCACGAAGAAGATCGAGCGCCAGCCGAAGTGCTCGACCAGCACGCCGCCGATGCTGGGCCCGAGCGCCGGCGCGAGCACCACGCCGAAGCCGAAGATGCCCATGGCCTTGCCCTGCTCGGTGCGGCCGAAGATGTGCAGCACGATCACCGGCGGGATGGGTTGCATCACGCCGGCCGACAGGCCCTCGACCACGCGCATGGCCAGCACCCATCCGAAGCTGTGGCCCAGGCCACCGCCGATGCCGCCCAGCGCCAGCAGCAGCACCGCGGCGAAGTAGGTGCGGCGGTAGCCGAAGCGCCCCAGCAGCCAGGGCGTGGCGAGCATCGAGATCGTCACCGCCGCCATGAAGCCGGCCGACAGCCACTGGGC
This sequence comes from Rhizobacter sp., assembly GCF_035702065.1. GTDB lineage: Bacteria > Pseudomonadota > Gammaproteobacteria > Burkholderiales > Burkholderiaceae_C > Rhizobacter. The sequence goes on along the minus strand of NZ_DASSRA010000487.1, from coordinate 10,147 downwards.
CCGCTCCTGCCCCAGCGCAAACACATGGCTCATGTCGGGCAGGGCCACGTTGACGATGGTCGAGGCCATGATCGACGCCATGGTGCCGATCATCACGGTGATCAGCACCCACCATCGATAGGCGCGCCCGTGCCGCTCTTGCAGCGAGGGCAGGCTGTGGGGATGGTGGGCCGACGACACCGACCGATCCTAGCGGCTCGGCGACGCCACCAAAGTAAAACGGCGCCCGCAGGCGCCGTTTCGTCAAGTCAAGGCAAGCGCGGATCAGGCGCCGGCCTTCACCTTCAAACGCCAGGCGTGCAGCAGCGGTTCGGTGTAGCCGCTGGGCTGTTCCTTGCCCTTGAACACCAGGTCGAGCGCGGCCTGGTAGGCGGCGCTGGTCTTGAAGTTGCCGGCCATGTTCTTGTAGAGCGGGTCACCGGCGTTCTGCTTGTCGACCACCGCGGCCATGCGCTCGAAGGTGGCGCGCACCTGCTTGTCGGTCACCACGCCGTGGTGCAGCCAGTTGGCGATGTGCTGGCTGCTGATGCGCAGCGTGGCGCGGTCTTCCATCAGGCCCACGTTGTGGATGTCGGGCACCTTGGAGCAGCCCACGCCCTGGTCGATCCAGCGCACCACGTAACCCAGGATGCCTTGCACGTTGTTGTCGAGTTCCTGCTGGCGCTCGGCCGCGCTCCAGGTGGCTTCCTTCACCACCGGCACCTGCAGCAGGCCCTTGAGCAGCGTGTCGCGCTCGCGGTCGGCGTCGATCTTCTCCAGCTGCTTCTGCACATCGCTCACCTTGACCTGGTGGTAGTGCAGCGCGTGCAGCGTGGCGGCGGTGGGCGAGGGCACCCAGGCGGTGTTGGCGCCGGCGCGCGGGTGGCCGATCTTCTGCTCCAGCATGGCGGCCATCAGGTCGGGCATGGCCCACATGCCCTTGCCGATCTGGGCGCGGCCGCGCAGGCCCATGCCGAGGCCGACCAGCACGTTGCTGCGCTCGTAGGCCTGGATCCAGGTGCTGGTCTTCATGTCGCCCTTGCGCATCATCGGGCCGGCCAGCATGGCGGTGTGCATCTCGTCGCCGGTGCGGTCGAGGAAACCGGTGTTGATGAAGGCCACGCGCGAGGCCGCCGCAGCAATGCAGGCCTTGAGGTTGACGCTGGTGCGGCGCTCTTCGTCCATGATGCCGAGCTTGACGGTGCTGTCGGGCAGGCCCAGCAGCTTCTCGACGCGGGTGAACAGCTCGGCAGCGAAGGCCACTTCGGCCGGGCCGTGCATCTTGGGCTTGACGATGTAGACCGAGCCGGTGCGCGAGTTCTTGATGCCGCTCTTCTTGGTGCGGGCCAGGTCGTGCAGGGCGATGGTGGTGGTGATCACCGCGTCCAGAATCCCTTCGGGGATCTCCTTGTTGTCACCGTAGAGGATGGCCGGGTTGGTCATCAGGTGGCCCACGTTGCGCACGAACATGAGCGAGCGGCCATGCAGCGTCACCTGCTGCTTGCCCTTGGGGGCGTTGTAGACGCGGTCGGGGTTGAGGCCGCGCGTGAAGGTCTTGCCGCCCTTGCTCACCTCTTCGGTCAGCGTGCCCTTGAGGATGCCCAGCCAGTTGCCGTAGGCCAGCACCTTGTCCTGCGCATCGACCACGGCCACCGAGTCTTCGAGGTCGAGGATGGTCGACAGCGCAGCTTCGAGCACCAGGTCGGCCACGCCGGCCGGGTCGGCCTCGCCGATGGGGGTGTTGCGGTCGATGCGGATGTCCAGGTGCAGGCCGTTGTGCCGCAGCAGGATCGACGAAGGAGCCAGCGCATCGCCCTGGTAGCCGATGAACTGGTCGGCGTCGTCGAGCGTGGTGGTGCTGCCGTTCTTGAGTTCGACGCGCAGCTTGCCGCCCACGACCTGGTAGCCCACGGAATCGATGTGCGATCCCTTCTTCAGCGGCGCGGTGCGGTCGAGCACGTAGCGCGCGTACTCGATGACCTTGGCGCCGCGCACCGGGTTGTAGCCTCCGCCACGCGTGGCGCCACCGGCTTCGGAGATGGCGTCGGTGCCGTACAGCGCGTCGTACAGCGAGCCCCAGCGCGCGTTGGCAGCGTTCAGCGCATAGCGTGCGTTGAGGATGGGCACCACCAGCTGCGGGCCGGCCTGCAGGGCCAACTCGGCGTCGACGTTCTTCGTGGTCGCCTTGGCCTTCTTGGGCGGCGGCACCAGGTAGCCGATCTTCTCCAGGTGCTTGCGGTAGGCCTTCATGTCGGTGATGGGGCCGGGGTGCGCCTGGTGCCAGGTGTCCATCTCGATCTGCAGGCGGTCGCGCTCGGCCAGCAAGGCGATGTTCTTGGGGGCCAGGTCGCGCACGATGGCGTCGAAGCCCTTCCAGAAGTGCTTGGCGTCGATGCCGGTGCCCGGCAGCACCTGTTCTTCGACGAAGTTGTAGAGCTCGGTGGCGACTTGCAGGCTGTGGACGGTGGTGCGTGCGGTCATGGGGTGCCTTGTGGTTCGGAAAAGAGGCGGGCGAGCGCGTGCAAAGCCCGCGCCAGCGTGAAAGCAGTGAATCTATTCGATGCGCGCAAGTTTATTAAGTACCTCGCGAACCAAAGATTCAGAACTTTGATGAGGGTAATCTTGCGGGCATGGACAAGCTCAAGCAGATCGAATCCTTCGTCGCCGTGGCCGCCAAGGGCAGCCTCACGGCGGCCGCCGCGACAGAAGGCATCGCCCCGGCCGTGGTGGGCCGGCGCATCGACGCGCTGGAAGAACGCCTGGGCGTGAAGCTGCTGCTGCGCACCACCCGGCGCATCACCCTCACGCACGAGGGCAGCGCCTTCCTCGAAGACTGCCAGCGCCTGCTGGCCGACCTGGCCAATGCCGAGGCCAGCGTCAGCGCGGGCGGCGTGAAGGCCAGCGGCTACCTGCGCATCACCGCGCCGGCCGGCTTCGGGCGGCGCCACGTGGCGCCCCTGGTGCCGGCCTTCGTGGCCTTGCACCCGGACGTGAACGTGTCGCTCAACCTCTCCGACCGGCTGGTCGACATCGTCAACGAAGGCTTCGACTGCGCCGTGCGCGTGGGCGACCTGCCCGACAGCAGCCTGGTCAGCGTGCGCCTGGCCGACAACCGCCGCCTGTGCGTGGCCACGCCGCAGTACCTGGCGCGCGCCGGCACGCCGCGCCACCCGAACGACCTGGCACGCCATGACTGTCTTACGCTGAGCAGCGACGCGAGTCAGACCCGCGGCTGGGCCTTCACCATCGACGGCGAACTGAGCCACCTGCGGCTGAATGGCCGCCTGGATTGCAGCGACGGCCAGGTGCTGCACGACTGGTGCCTGGCCGGGCTGGGCATCGCATGGCGCTCCACCTGGGAGGTGCACAGCCAGGTGGCCAGCGGTCAGCTCGTGAGCGTGCTGAACGAGTTCGCCGCACCACCCAACGGCATCTACGCCATGTTCGCGCAGCGCAAGCACCTGCCGCTGCGCGTGCGCCTGTGGGTCGACTACCTGAAGCAGCGCTACGGCGACGCGGCCTACTGGCAGCAGCAAAGCTGAATGCTCGCGCAGCGGGGGTTCGCTCACTTTGCGCAGCAAAGTTATGCGAACACCAAAAACGCCCGGCAGAGCCGGGCGTCGAAGAGAGCGAAACGCTGCTTACTTGGAAGCCGCCTTGGCAGGCGCCGCAGGGGCGCCGGCGTCCTTCACGCACTTCGTGACGAAGCTGTTCTTGGCAGCACCGGCCAGCTTCTTGTCAGCCGCCTGGGTTTCGCAGGCCGCCGAGGCGGCGCCCGCCTTCGCGTCCTTCTCGCATTTCTTGACGAAGCTGGTCTTGGCGGCGCCCGCCAGCTTCTTTTCGGTGGCCTGGGTCTCGCAGCTGCCGCCACCCGCGCTGGCCTTCATGTCCTTCTCGCACTTGGTGACGAAGCTGGTCTTGGCCGCACCCGCCAGCTTCTTCTCGGTGGCCTGCGCCTCGCAGGTCGCGTCGGCGGCCATGGCCAGGGTCGAGAAGGCCGACAGACACAGGGCAGCAACCGTGATCAGGTGTTTCATGAACGTTCCTTCCGGGGGTGTGTTGGATTGACGAGGTCTCGCCGGGTGCGATTGAAGCACCGCCCCAAGCGCCCAGCAAGAGGCTCAACGCGGCAGGGCCGCCCTGCGACTACAGGATCCTGCGGGGGTGCGCGATGGCTTCGTGTGCGGCGTGCAGCCTGCGCACCAGCACGCGAATGAAAGCCTCGTCGAACAAGTGCCGGCAGTTGGGGCTGACCTGCGCCAGCGTGTCGGGCGTGAACGAGATGGTGGTCGCCGGGTCGGTGACGATCACGTTGGTGCTGTGGCGGCGCAGCTCGGGGCTGGGCGCGAGGTAGGCCATCTCGCCCACCGAGGTGCCCGAGCCGAGCTGGGCCACCTTCTCGCCGTCGCGGTACACCTCGACCTCGCCGTCGGCAATGATGTGGAAGCTGCTGCCCTCTTCGCCCTTGCTGTAGAGCGCATGGCCGAACGGGAAGCGCTGCCACTTGGCGCGGTGCACCACCTCCCACAACTCCACGTCGCCGAAGTTGGAGAAGAAGTCGAGCGAGCGCAGCATGTTGAAGCGCTCGGAGTCGAGCACGCCCTGCATCTGGCCGCGCGGCACCTGCTGCGTGGTGATGAGGCTGGAGAGCGCTTGCGCGAAGTCGTCCCAGGTGGTGTAGCGGTCTTCGGCGCGCTTGGCCACGGCCGAGAGGATCACGTTGTCGACCCCGGCGCTCACACCCGAACGCAGGGCGCTCAAGGGCGTGGGATCGGCGGTGTAGATCTGGTTCATCATGGCCGACTGCGAAGTCGAGTCGAACATGGGCCGCCCGGCGATCAGGTGGTACAGCACGGCGCCGAGCGAGTACATGTCGGCGCGGCAGTCGAGCGTGCTGCCGTCCAACTGCTCGGGCGACATGTAGGCCAGCGAGCCGACGCGGTAGACCTGGGTCGTCTCCGAGGCCATGTTGAGCGCGCTGCCGAAGTCGCTGATCTTCACGTCGGTGATGTTGCCGTTGTTGATCACGGCCAAGAGGTTGGCCGGCTTCACGTCGCGGTGGATCAGGCCTTGCCGGTACACGTAGCCGAGCGCCATCGCGCACTTGAAACCGATCTCGACAATGAGTTCGAGCGGCAGCAGCTGGTCGGCGCGGCAATACGGCCGCAACGTGTTGCCCGGCACGTACTCCATGACGAGGTAGGACTCGACCGGGTCGACCACCGCGTCGTAGATCTGCACCACGTTCGGGTGCTTGAGGCGGCCCACGAGCGCGGCCTCGGCGGCGAAGAAGCGCTCGAAGTAGCGGCCATCGGTCGGGTCGTTGGTGGCGCCGGCGCGCACGCGCTTGATGGCCACGTCGCGCTGCTGGAAGTCGTCGCGCGCCAGGAACACTTCACTGGTCGCGCCCTCGCCCAGGCGGCGCAGCACCGGGTACTTGCCGATCTGCGCCGGCAGCGGCAGGCCACCGAACGAACTGGGGGTGGATGAAGGGGGGAACGACGAAGACATGGGGACTGGCATCTTGGCACTGTCGGGGCCCTCTCGCTTGCCAAATTGGGCACAAAACGTTGCCCTTATCCAGGCCTTTGCGCTGGCGCAAACCCGCAGAGGGCGCCACTTAGAATCTGCCGATGATCCAAGCCAAACAGGATTTGCTGCATGCCCTGCAGGAATCCCTCGACGAACTCAGCCCCGGCAACGGCCTCGTGGCCGCCTTCGAGTCACCCAAGCAGGCCGCCCACGGCGACCTCGCCTGCACGGCGGCCATGCAGCTCGCCAAGCCGCTCAAGAAGAACCCGCGCGAACTCGCGCAAGCCTTGATCGAGGCGCTGAACAAACGCGCCGCGGTGCAGCAATGGGTCGACGCGATGGAGATCGCCGGCCCGGGCTTCATCAACCTGCGCCTGAAGGCGGCCGCCAAGCAGGCGGTGGTGGCCGCCGCGCTCGAAGCCGGCGAGGCCTTCGGCCACCAGCCGGCGCAGCCGGGCAAGCAGGTGATGGTGGAGTTCGTCTCGGCCAACCCCACCGGCCCGCTGCACGTGGGCCATGCGCGCCAGGCCGCTCTCGGCGATGCGATCTGTCACCTGTTCCAGACCCAGGGCTGGAAGGTGCAGCGCGAGTTCTATTACAACGACGCCGGTGTGCAGATCGCCACGCTCACCACCTCGACGCAGGCGCGCATCAAGGGCCTGAAGCCGGGCGACGCGGGCTGGCCCGAGGCCGCCTACAACGGCGACTACATCCAGGACATCGCCGACGACTTCATGGCCAAGAAGACGGTGAAGGCCGACGACCGCCAGTTCACCGCCTCGGGCAACCCGGACGACCTGGACAGCATCCGGCAGTTCGCCGTGGCCTACCTGCGCCATGAGCAAGACCTCGACCTGCAGGCCTTCGGCCTGCGCTTCGACCATTACTTTCTCGAGTCCAGCCTGTACACCACCGGCCGCGTCGAGCAGACCGTGGCCCGCCTGGTTGCCGCCGGCAAGACCTACGAGCAAGACGGCGCGCTGTGGCTGCGCAGCACCGACTACGGCGACGACAAGGACCGCGTGATGCGCAAGTCCGACGGCACCTACACCTACTTCGTGCCCGACGTCGCCTACCACCTCAACAAGTTCGAGCGCGGCTTCACCAAGGTGATCAACGTGCAGGGCACCGACCACCACGGCACCATCGCCCGCGTGCGCGCCGGCTTGCAGGCGGCCAACATGGACATCCCGGCCGGCTACCCCGATTACGTGCTCAACACCATGGTGCGCGTGATGCGCGGCGGCGCCGAGGTGAAGATCTCCAAGCGCGCCGGCTCCTACGTGACGCTGCGCGACCTGATCGAGTGGACCAGCAAGGACGCGGTGCGCTTCTTCCTGATCAGCCGCAAGGCCGACACCGAGTTCACCTTCGACGTCGACCTCGCGCTCAAGCAGAACGACGAGAACCCGGTGTTCTACGTGCAGTACGCGCACGCGCGCATCAGCTCGGTGCTGGCACAACGCCCGGACGCAGACTTGCGAGCGGCGAACCTCGCGCTGCTCACCGCCCCGAGCGAAATCGCGCTGATGCTCAAGCTGGGCGAGTACCCCGAGATGCTCAGCCGCGCCGCCGCCGACCTGGCGCCGCACGACGTGGCCTTCTACCTGCGCGACGTGGCCGCCGCCTTCCACAGCTACTATGCCGCCGAGCGTTTCCTGCTCGACGACAACGCCGAGCTGACGAATGCGCGCCTGGCCCTGCTGGCCGCCACGCGCCAGGTGCTGCGCAATGCGCTCGCCGTGCTCGGCGTGAGCGCCCCCGACAAGATGTGATGGAGACTGAATGAAGAAGCAACGCAGTACCAGCAGCCCCATTCGCCAACAACGCGGCAACTTCGTCCTCGGCCTGGTCATCGGCCTGCTGGTGGGGCTGGCGCTGGCCCTGGGCGTGGCCCTGTACATCGCCAAGGTGCCAGTGCCTTTCATCAACAAGGTGCCGCAACGCACCGCCGAGCAAGACGCCGCCGAGGCCGAAAAGAACAAGAACTGGGACCCGAACAGCGCCCTCTACGGCAAGCAGCCCGCCCGACCCGCCACCTCGTCGGCCAGCGGCGTCGTCAGCCCGTCGCCCCCTGCCGTGCCGCCCACGCTGCCCCCACCGCCCACCACCCCCGGCAAGCCCGACCCGGCCGCCATCCTGGCCGGCAAGACACCGGGCGACAGCGCGCCCGTGTCCACGAAACCGGGTTCCGATGCGTTGAGCTACTTCGTGCAAGCCGGCGCCTTCGCCCGGCCCGAAGACGCCGAAGCCCAACGCGCCAAACTGGCCATGTCGGGCTGGGCGGCCAAGGTCACCGAACGCGAACAGTCGGGCCGCACGGTCTACCGGGTGCGGCTCGGCCCCTTCGAGAAGAAGGAAGATGCCGCACAGATGAAAGAAAAACTGGAAGGCGCGGGGGTGGAATCGGCACTGGTTCAGGTTCAGAAATGAGCGCCTGAACTTATCTGCCGCTGCCGCACTCCACTCTCCCGTCACTGACCTTGGGAACCGACACAACATGAACCGACGCGACTTTTCTGCACATCTGGTGGGCTTTGGCCTGGGCACGGCGGGGCTGACGGCAGGCCTGCCAGTGCACGCGCAAGGCGGGCCGGTCGAAGGCACCCACTACGTTCGCCTGGGCACACCGGCCCCGGTGAGCGCGCCCGCCGGCAAGATCGAGGTGATCGAGTTCTTTTGGTACAACTGCCCGCACTGCAACGCCTTCGAGCCCACGCTCGACGCCTGGCAGAAGAAGCTGCCCGCCGACGTGGCCTTCCGCCGCGTGCCGGTCGCCTTCCGTGACATGTACATCCCCCAGCAGCAACTGTTCTACGCACTGGAGGCCCTGGGAAAGGTCGAGGCCATGCACCGCCGCGTGTTCTACGCCATCCACAACGACCGCCAGCGCCTGGAAAAGCCCGAAGAGATCGCCGCCTTCATGGAAAAGAGCGGCATCGACAAGGCCAAGTTCATGGAGGTGTTCAATTCCTTCGCGGTGCAGACCAAGGCCAAGCAGGCCACCCGCCTGGCCGATGCCTACAAGATCGACGGCGTGCCGGCCCTGGGCATCAATGGCCGCTTCTTCACTTCCGGCACACTCGCGGGCTCGATGGACAAGGCCCTGCAGGTGGCCGACTACCTGATCCCGACCCAGCGCAAGACCTGAGCTGGCGCGCATAGAAAAGCTGCCGCGGGAGCGGCAAAAGGGGTGCAAAGCACCCCGGCGGCGTGATTCTTGAGGCTAGAATGGCCTGCAAGTTTCATGCCGCCAATGACCCTCCTCCCTTCTTCCCTGTCGCGCCTGCTGCCGCTTTGCGCCCTGTTGCTGGGCGCGGTGGCGGGCCCGGTGCAGGCCGAAAAGGCCGATCGGCTGAAGAAGATGGAGGTCGAGTCCGACCTGCCGGGCAAGGTCGACCTGGCGAACCAGATCGTGGTCTTCAACGGCAACGTGGTGGTCACCAAGGGCACGATGGTCATCCGTGCCGACCGCATCGAGGTGCGGGAAAGCCCTGAGGGCTACCAGTACGCCACAGCCAGTGGCAGCGGGAAGCTCGCCTTCTTCCGCACCAAGCGCGACAACGTCAACGAGTTCGTCGAAGGCGAGGCCGAGCGCCTGGAATACGACGGCAAGGCCGACACCGTCCGCTTCATCAACCGCGCCTCGGTGAAACGCCTGCGCGGCACCGCCGTGGCCGACGAGGTGACGGGCGCGCTCATCACCTACGACAACACGGCCGAACTGTTCACGGTGGCGGGCGGAAGCTCGGCCGCCACGCCCACCAACCCCACCGGCCGGGTGCGCGCGGTGTTCACGCCGCGCGAGGGCACGCCAGCGGCCGCTGAAGCCGCCTCCGCAGCCTCCGCTGCGGCCACCGGGAACCCGCGATGAACACCAGCGCCGCGCCCGAGCTGCTCACCAGCACCAGCCGGCTCGAGGCCGTCGGCCTGCAAAAGAGCTACGGCGCACGCAAGGTGGTGAAGGACGTGCGCCTGGCCGTGCACAGCGGCGAGGTGGTGGGCCTGCTGGGCCCCAACGGCGCCGGCAAGACCACCAGCTTCTACATGATCGTGGGCCTGGTGCGCTCGGACGGCGGGCAGATCAGCATCGACGGCCAGCGTGTGGAGCGCCTGCCCATCCATCAGCGCTCGCGCCTGGGCCTGTCCTACCTGCCGCAGGAGGCCTCGATCTTCCGCAAGCTCACCGTCGAGGAGAACATCCGCGCGGTGCTGGAACTGCAGCACGGCCCCGATGGCCGCGCTCTGCCCAAACCGACGATCGACAAGCTGCTCAACGAGCTGCTCGACGACCTCAGCATCGCCAAGCTGCGCGACAGCCCCGCGCCCGCGCTCTCGGGCGGCGAACGGCGGCGCGTGGAGATCGCGCGCGCGCTGGCCACGCAGCCGCGCTTCATCCTGCTCGACGAGCCCTTTGCCGGCGTCGACCCGATCGCCGTCATCGAGATCCAGAAGATCATCAAGTTCCTGCGCTCGCGCGGCATCTGCGTGCTCATCACCGACCACAACGTGCGCGAGATGCTAGGTATCTGCGACCGCGCGTACATCATCAGCGAAGGCCGCGTGCTCGCCGAAGGCACGCCGCAGCAGATCGTCGAGAACGCCGACGTGCGCCGCGTCTACCTCGGCGAGCACT
>NZ_DASSRA010000486.1:0-3771 GCF_035702065.1 Rhizobacter sp. | reverse complement strand
TCTGTAGTTCTGTCGTTCGGCTGTTCCAGTGACCGGCTTGTCGGAGCGCTCCGACAAGCCGAAGCGGCCTCGGCCGCCGAGCGGAGAGGTGATTTCCGGTATGCACGACCATCATGACCCTCCATGCAGAAGGCTCCTCATCAACACATCAGGAGCACACCATGAAATCGATTCTTCTGTGGGCCCTCGGCGTTCCCATCCCGATCATCCTGCTGCTGTGGCTGATCTTCTGACGCGAGGCGCCTAAACTCCACGGCGCCATGCCGCCAATCACCACCAGCCCTGCCCAACGCGCCGCCGAGTTGCGAGAGCAACTCAACCATCATGCCCATCTCTACTACGTGCTCGACGAGCCGAGCATCCCGGACGCCGAGTACGACAAGCTCTTCCAGGAGCTGCAGGCGATCGAGGCCGATCACCCCGAGTTGCTGACACCCGATTCGCCCACGCAGCGGGTGATAGGGCAGGTGCTGGAAGGCCTCACGCCCGTCTTCCACACGGTGCCGATGCTCAGCATCCGCACCGAGACCGACACCGAATCGAGTGGCGCGATCGCCTTCGATGCGCGCGTGCGCCGAGAACTCAAACTCACCGAGGCCGACCCGCCGGTGGAGTACGCCGCCGAACTCAAGTTCGACGGTCTGGCCATCAACCTGCGCTACGAGCACGGCGTGCTGGTGCAGGCTGCGACGCGCGGCGATGGCGAAAAGGGCGAGGACGTCACGCACAACATCCGCACCATCGGCCAGATCCCGCTGCGGCTCAAGGGTGTGGATGCGCCGGTGCTCGAGGTGCGCGGCGAGGTCTACATGAGCCGTGAGCAGTTCGAGAAGCTCAACGAGCGCCAGCGCGAGCTGATCGCGCAGGGCGCGAAGAACGAAAAGACCTTCGTCAACCCGCGCAACGCGGCGGCCGGTGCGGTGCGCCAGCTGGACTCGGCCGCTGCGGCCAGGAAGCCGCTCAGCTTCTTCGCCTATGGCCTGGGCGATGTGCAGGGCTGGGAGGTGCCGCCCACACACAGCCAGATGCTCGATGCACTGCAGAGCTTTGGCCTGCCGGTCAGCGCGGATCGCGTGGTGGTGCAGGGCGCGCAAGGACTGGTCGACTTCCACCAGAAGATCCGCGAGAAGCGCGACAGCCTGCCCTTCGACATCGACGGCATCGTCTACAAGGTCAACTCGCGCGAGCTGCAGAAGAAGCTCGGCTTCGTCTCGCGCGAGCCGCGCTGGGCGGTGGCGCACAAGTACCCGGCGCAGGAGCAGATGACGGTGGTGCGCGACATCGACATCCAGGTCGGCCGCACCGGCAAGCTCACGCCGGTGGCCAAGCTGGAGCCGGTGTTCGTGGGCGGCACGACGGTGAGCAACGCCACACTGCACAACGAAGACGAGACACGCCGCAAGGACGTGCGCATCGGCGACACGGTGGTCGTTCGGCGCGCCGGCGACGTGATCCCCGAGGTGGTGAGCGTGGTGCTGGAGAAACGCACGGCCGACGTGGGAGAGCCTTTCGATCTCTACAAGCGCCTGGGCGGCAAGTGCCCCGTCTGCGGCAGCGACATCGCGCGTGAAGAAGGCGGTGCCGACTGGCGCTGCAGCGGCGGGCTGTTCTGCCCGGCCCAGCGCAAGCAGGCCATCCTGCACTTTGCCGGGCGCCGCGCGATGGACATCGAAGGCCTGGGCGACAAGCTGGTCGACCAGCTCATCGATTCGGGCCTGATCCGCACCCTGCCCGAGCTGTACACGCTGGGCCTCGCCAAGCTCAGCGCGCTGGAACGCATGGGCGAGAAGAGCGCGCAGAACCTGCTGGCCGGCCTGGAGGCCAGCAAGAAGACCACGCTGTCGCGCTTTCTGTACTCGCTGGGCATCCGCCAGGTGGGCGAGACCACGGCCAAGGATCTGGCCAAGCACTTCGGCAAGCTCGACCTGATCATGGACGCCACGGTCGAGCAGCTGCTCGAAGTGCCCGATGTCGGCCCCATCGTGGCCGAGAGCATCCACACCTTCTTCCGGCAGGACCACAACCGCGAGGTCGTGGAGCGCCTGAAGGCGGTGGGCGTGAGCTGGACGGAAAGCGAAGGTGCGGGCGACCTGACACCCAAGCCGCTGGCCGGCAAGATCTTCGTGCTGACCGGCACGCTGCCCGTGCTCTCGCGCGACGAGGCCAAGGAACTGATCGAAGCGGCTGGCGGCAAGGTCTCGGGTTCGGTGTCGAAGAAGACGACCTACGTGGTGGCGGGTGAAGAAGCCGGCAGCAAGCTGGACAAGGCGCGCGAGCTGGGTGTCGAGGTGATCGACGAAGCCGCATTGCGGGCCTTGCTGCCCGCGACCGGATGAGCGGTACCGAAGCGCGGCCCGGCCGGCATCGCCGAAGCGCGATGTCGCCCTAGACTTGGGGCTCCACAGGATAGAGCCATGTCAGACGCTTCCAGCAAGAGGACCCTGTACGAGATCCTGGGCGTGAAGCCCGAGGCCACGCCCGAAGAGATCCAGGCGGCCTGGGCTGCACTGGCTTCCGAGGGTGAGACTCAGCCCGACCCGACCCAGTGGCTGGCCTTGAAAGAGGCGTACGGCACGCTGTCCAACCCGCGGCGCCGGGCGGTGTACGACGCCTCGCTGCGCCAGCGCGAGCTCCCTGCCGTCGCCGTGCAGGTGGACGACGATGAAGAAGAGCCCGCCTCGCACCGCAACAAACTGCTGATCGGTGGCGTTGCCGTGGTGCTGCTCATCGCGGGCTGGTGGCTCATGCGCAAGCCCAGCGCGCCGAAGCCCGCTGCGCCTGTCGTCGTCGTCGAAGCCAGTGCGGCACCGCAGGTGGCAGCCGCACCGGCCGCGCCCCCGCCCGAGACCCAGCTGCAAGGCAAAGCCTGGCGCTGCCTGGGGCCGCTGACGGGCCGCGGGCTCGAACTGAGCTTCGCGCCCGACGGCACCTACGCCGGCCAGTCCGATGGGGAGCCGGTGCGTGGGGACTACACGCTCTCTGCGAACAAGCTGGTGTTCCGTGACACAGAACAATCCAACAGCTTTGTCGTTGAAGAGCTCGGTGCCCAGCGCCTGGTGATCAACCGTGGCGAGGGCAAGCGCCTGAGCTGCAACCGCTGAGAGCGTGCCGATGACCCTCCACCGCACCCCCCTCGTCGTTGCTCGCCGTGCAGCCGGTGTCGGCTTCGCCGTCATGGCCATGCTCTGGCCGCTGAGCGCCATGGCCACCTGGGCCTGCGCCAACGAGAGCGGCAAGATGTCGTTTCAAGACAGGCCGTGCGACGCCAAGGCGCCGTCGACGCAATGGGAAGCCGTCAAGGCCACGGAGCTGACGAGCGCCGGCGCGCTGGAGACGCTGCGCCGCTTCGACAACGCCGTGAAAGAGCGCGACATGGCCTCGGCCGGGCGCTTGCTGGCCAAGAACTTCAAGTCGGTGCAGCTGAGCAAGCAGGGCCGCAGCGAGATGGCCGGTTCCGAGTACATGGACTCGGTGACGCGCATGGTGCAGGCGTCCAAGCGCTACCAGAGCGAGCGCGCGTGCAACGAGGGCCGTGCCGAAGCCTTGTCGCAAACGCTGCGTCTCGAATGCCGCAAGTTGGAGCGTGTCGACGTGATGCGCCGCACCAGCAGCACCGAGAAGATCGAGCGGGTGCGCCTGGTGCTCGAAGGCGGTGAGATCCGCATCGCCGAGATCAGTGATCTTCCGCCGCAGCCTGCGGACGCGCCGGCTTCGGTACCTAAGAGCTGACGCCTGCCTGCGATCGGCTGGCCGCATGCGCCAGCACCGCCA
>NZ_DASSRA010000485.1:0-17635 GCF_035702065.1 Rhizobacter sp. | reverse complement strand
CGGCGCTGACGCACCGGCTGCTTTGAGCCGCCGGCTCAGCGTGGTCCGTACATCATCTGGCGGGCCAGCGCCGATTTGATCGGCCGCAGCGACTGCAGCGCCATCATCCCCAGCCCGCGCGCGGCACCAGCGCCCGGCAGCTTCCAGGTGAAGCTGCGCGCAAGGAAGTCTGTGGCGGCGATCATGGCCCAGCGGTCGGGGGCGCGCTGCCATTCCAGCTTGCGCAGCACGTTGTCGACATCGCTGGAGCGCGACAGCGCATGCACCAGCTCGAAAGCGTCGCGCAGCCCGAGGTTCAGTCCCTGGCCCGCCACCGGGTGCAGCGTTTGCGCCGCATTGCCGATGCGCACCGTGCGGCCATGCGTCAGCGTGCGTTCGGCGATCAGGCCGAGCTCGAAGCGCTTGAGCGGCGACACCGCGGTCAGCGTCCCGACTTCAGGATGGAAGATCGTGTTGAGCACGGCCAGGCGCTGCGCGTCGTCGAGTTCGCCGACCGGGTCGTCGTCGCGGCCCACGCACCACACGAGCGCGGCGCGGTGGTCTTTCAAGGGCAGCAGCGCCGCCGGCCCGTGGCGCGTGAAGCGCTCGTACGCGACGCCGGCTTTCGTGCTGGCGAGCGTCACCGTGCCGACCCAGGCGTGCTGTGCGTAGTCGTGGCGCAGCGGTGCGCGCACGCGTTGCGCGGAAGAGGCCGCCACTTCGCCGGCGAACACGCCGCCTTCGGCCACCACCGCGAGGTCGAAGCTCTCGGCGATGCCTGCGTCGAGTTCCACGCTGCGATCAGCCTGCTTCAGGGCTTGCACCGGCGTGCCGAAGCGCGTGCTCAGCCGCGCAGGTTCGCGCTCACTCGCAACCTGCCAGGCAGCCTGCAGCGGCGCGACGATGGCGCCATAGCTCAGCACGGCACCGAGCATCGGCACGCGCTCTTCGGCAGCCGAGATGCGAACCTCGGGCTCGCCCAGCACGTCGGCCAGCACGCCGCCCAGCGAAGGCGCCTGCTGCGACACATGCACTTCGAGGATGGGCTGGCCTGCATCGGCCTGCCATGCGCCCAGGCGCTGGAGTAATTGCACGCTGCCCAGGGAGAGCGCCAGCGTGCGCGGGTCACCCGAGACGTCTTGTGCGAGAGGGCGGCTGTCGAAGAGGCTGATGTGCGTGTCGGGCAGTGCCTTCGCCGCGTGCAATGCGAGCGCAAGCCCGACGGGACCGGCGCCCACGATGGCGAGGCGAAGCGGGGGATTTTGATCGGCCATGCGCAAAGCATACCCACGCTGGCCTGGTACGCCAAAAGTGCCTCGGAAGTGGGGTGTTTGAGAGGTTTGTCACACCCCGAGCCGCATCCCCGAAAAATGCCAATTCTCGAGACACCTGGATGAGGGGGTGTCGAGGCGGCGTTCCGTCCCGTGAACCGGGGGGAGCGCGGTGAGACAGCTGCAGGGGGTGCGTGGCACATTGAGTTACGCGTTTTCGACGCACCCAATTCCCCCGGAGGCTTCATGAAATTCAAGTCGTTGGTTGCTGCGCTGGCTCTGGTGGCAAGTGCCGCCCCGGCCATGGCCGCATGCACTGAAACGTTCAACCTCGGTGTGATGGGCCCACCCGCCCTGCGACTGTTCGGCAACGATTTCGGCTCGGCTCAGCACTTCGAGGACTGCTACAACTTCACGCTGAGTGGTCCGGCGGATTCGTTCGGCTTCACGCTGACTTTCGATGGTTCGACGCGCCGCGACATCGACCTCACCGGCATCTCCCTCTCCGGGGGCAGCCTGGCGCAGTCGCTCTTCGATCCGACCGAGTCGAGCTTCAGCTTCAGCAACCTGCTGGCCGGCACCTACCAGTTCGTCATCACCGGTGACGTGACGGGCCGCAATGGCGGCCTGCTGGGTGGTGGCCTGGTGGGTTACGGTGGCAGCTTCGTGACCACCGCCTCGTCGGGCGGCATTGCGGCTCCCGTGCCCGAGCCGCAGACCTATGCGCTGTTGGCGCTGGGCCTGCTGGCTGTGGGCTGGACGGTGCGCCGCCGCAGCGACGCCTGATTCCTTGCAGAGAGGGCCGGGGGGCCCGACACACCAAAGGCGGACTCCGGTCCGCCTTTGTCGTTTCTGCGCCGGATGAACGCCTCTATCATCGGCGCGCCAACTCTTCACGGGAGACCGACATGGGCCTGATGGATTTCATCAAGAAGCAGTTCATCGACATTCTGGAGTGGCAGGAGTCCGGTGACGGCACGCTCGCCTGGCGCTTTCCCGTGGCCGACAACGAGATCCAGTACGGCGCCTCGCTCACCGTGCGCGAGTCGCAGATGGCGATCTTCGTCAACGAGGGCAAGGTGGCCGATGTGTTCGGCCCCGGCATGTACAAGCTCACCACGCAGACGCTGCCGGTGCTCACCTACCTCAAGAACTGGGACAAGCTCTTCCAGAGCCCGTTCAAGAGCGACGTGGTCTTCTTCAGCACGCGCCAGCAGATCGACCAGCGCTGGGGCACCACGCAACCGGTCACCATCCGCGACAAGGACTTCGGTGCCGTGCGCCTGCGCGCCTTCGGCAACTACGCCTACCGCATCGTCGACCCCAAGCTCTTCTTTACCGAGATCTCGGGCACGCGCGCCGCCTACACCGTGGCCGAGCTCGACGGCCAGCTGCGCGGGCTGATGCTGCAGCACATCTCCGACGCCGTGGCCTCGAGCGGCGTGGCCTTCCTCGACCTCGCGGCCAACCAGGTCGAGTTCGCCAAGGCCTTGCAGGAGGCCACCGCGCCCTCGTTCGAGAAGCTCGGCCTCAAGCTGGAGGCGGTGACGATGCAGAGCGTCTCGCTGCCCGAGGAGCTGCAGAAGATCCTCGACCAGAAAATCGGCATGGGCATGGTCGGCAACGACATGGGCAAGTTCATGCAGTACCAGACCGCGCAGGCGATTCCGAAGTTTGCCGAGGGCGCGGGCTCGGGCGGCGGCGGCATCGCCGGCGACGCAATGGGCCTGGGCGCCGGGGTGGCGCTCGGCCAGGTGCTGGCCGGCCAGCTGGCCGGGGGTCTGCAAGGCGCGCAACCGGCGGCCACCATCAAGCCCGACGAGGTGATGGCCACGCTGGAGAAGCTGGGCGACTTGAAGGCCAAGGGCATCCTCACGCAGGAAGAGTTCGACGCCAAGAAGGCCGAGCTGCTGAAGAAGCTGGTCTGACGCGCTAGGTCTTGGCCACCGAACCCAGCCCGCAGCGTGCGTACCGCGCCGCGTGCCCGAACTGCGGCGCGCCGGTCGACTTTCGCTCGGCCGCGTCGGCCTTCGCCGTCTGCAGCTTCTGCCGCAGCACCATCGTTCGCGACGGCGAGGCGCTGCGCAAGATCGGCGAGAGCGCCGAACTGTTCGATGACCACTCGCCGCTGCAGCTGGGTGCCGCTGGCAAGTACCAGGGCAGCGGCTTCACGCTGGTGGGCCGGCTGCAGTACCGCTACAAAGACGGCACCTGGAACGAATGGCATGCGCTTTTCGACACTGGCCGCAGTGGCTGGCTGAGCGAGGACAACGGCCGCTACGTCTTCGCCTTCGACCTGCCGCTGGAGGGCGAGGTACCCGCACCCGACGCCTTGCGCGCGGGCGCGCCGCTGACGGTGGCCGGTCAGAGCTGGTCGGTGGGCTCCGTCACCGTCGCCAAGCTGATTGCCGCGCAGGGCGAACTGCCCTTCAAGCCCAACACCGAGCGGGGCTTCGTGGTGGCCGACCTGCGCAGTGCGCGCGACGAGGTCGGCACGCTCGACTACAGCGATGCCGCAGCCCCCAAGTGGTCGATCGGCCGTGCGGTCGCGATCAGCGAGCTGGCCATGAGTGGCCTGGCCGACAGCGCCGAGAAGACGCTCAAGGCGCGCAGCATCGAGTGCCCGAGTTGCGGCACGTCGCTGGAGATCAAGCTCTCCACCACGCAGTCCATCGTCTGCCACCAATGCCATGCGGTGGTCGATCTCTCGCAAGGCGTGGGTGGGGATCTCGCCCACTATGCACAGGACAACGGCAGCGAGCCGCAGATCCCGCTCGGCAGCATCGGCAACCTCAGCCTGGGGGGCAAGCCGATGCGGCCGTGGCAGGTGGTGGGCTACGTCGAGCGCTGCGAGCAGGGCAGCGATGACGATGGCGAGCAGAGCTTCTGGCGCGAGTACCTGCTGTACCACCGCGAGGAAGGCTTCGCGTTTCTCGTCGATGCCGAAGACGGCTGGAGCTGGACGGTGCCGCTCACCGGCGTGCCCACCCAGGCCGGTGCCGAGATGCGCTACCGCGGCGACAGCTACCGCAAGCTCTACAACTACACCGGGCGGGTGACCTATGTGCTCGGCGAGTTCTACTGGCAGCTCAAGCGCGGGGAACTGACTGACAACACCGACTACCAGGGCACCGGGGCGGCGCGCAACAAGCGGCTCAATCGCGAAGTGACCGATGGCGAAGTGGTCTGGTCCGGTGGTGAGACGCTCGGCGCCGATGTCGTGCTGAAGGCCTTCCGGCTGGCGCCTGAGAAGAGCGCGGCCCTCAAGCGCGATGCATTGCCCACGTCCGGCAATGCAGCCGGCCTGCTGGCCAAGGTGTTCTTCTGGGTCTTCGTGGTGGTGATCCTCTTGATGCTGTTCCGCTGCAGCGACGACGACAACCGCGACTGCAGCAACCTGCGCGCCACCTACGGCGAAGCCTCGCAGGAGTACCAAAGCTGCCTGGCCAACAACCGCAGCGGCGGCTACCGCACGGGCGGAGGCTCCTTCGGCGGCTATTCGAGCGGCGGCGGGCACAAATGAGCGCCCGGCCTTCGCCCAAGTTCACTTCTCAAAGGAGAGTCTCATGATGGGAATCGAATGGCTCAAGCCGGCTGTCTTCTTCGGCTCCATCCTGTATGCGCTGATCGGCGTGTTCGTGTTCGCGATCAGCTTCGTCATCATCGACAAGCTCACGCCCTATGACCTGTGGGGCGAGATCGTCGAGAAGAAGAACGTGGCGCTCGCGATCGTGGTCGGGGCCATGAGCATCGCCATCGGCCTCATCGTGGCTGCCGCAATTCATTGAGCCCCCCAGTCGCGTCGCTCCTGCCCCAAAGGGGCGCCACCCAGCGGATCGGCGAAGCCGGCTCCGCGGGTGTGGCTTGATGGGTGCTTCGCTGCGCTTGCACTTCAATGAGTGAAGCTTCAAACGTTCGGATCCGCCCGGCCGAAGTCGCGCTGCTGGCGTCGGTGTTCGTCGTGGCCGCCTGCGGGCTGGTCTACGAGCTGGCGGCTGGCGCGCTGGCGAGCTACCTGCTGGGCGATTCGGTACTGCAGTTCTCCACCGTCATCGGCAGCTACCTGTTCGCGATGGGGATCGGCTCCTACCTGTCGCGCTTCTTCGAGCGGCAGCTGGTGGCGCACTTCCTGCGCATCGAGCTGCTGGTGGGCCTGGTCGGCGGGTTGATGCCGGCAGCGCTGTTCGCGCTGCAGACGCTCGCGCCGCCCTCGTTCCGCTTCGCGCTCTATGGGCTGGTGCTGCTGGTGGGCATCCTGGTCGGGCTGGAGATCCCGCTCGTGATGCGCATCCTCAAGCGCCACTTCCGCGAACGCTATGCGCTCAAGGACCTGGTCTCGCAGGTGCTCACCTTCGACTACCTCGGTGCGCTGGCCGTGGCCATTGCCTTCCCGCTGCTGCTGGTGCCGCAGCTCGGGCTGGTGCGCACTGGCGCCTTCTTCGGCCTGCTGAACGCCGGCGTGGCGGTGTGGGCGCTGTGGCTCTTTCGTGCCGAGCTGCGGCAGCTCTCGGCGCACGTGCTCGCCTGCATCGGTGTGGTCGCGGCGCTGCTGGCTGCGATGGCCAGTGCCGAGCGCATCAGCACCTGGGCCGAAGACCGCTTCTATGCCGACCGCATCCTCTACAGCGAGACCAGTGCCTACCAGCGCGTGGTGGTGACGGCCAGCCGCGTCGGTGTGCGCCTTTTCCTCAACGGCAACCTGCAGTTCCATTCGCGCGACGAGTACCGCTACCACGAGAGCCTGGTGCACCCCGCGATGTCGGCTCACGGCGCACCCAAGCGCGTGCTGGTGCTGGGCGGCGGCGACGGCATGGCGGTGCGGGAGGTGCTCAGGTACCCGAGCGTCGAAGAGGTGACGCTGGTCGAACTCGATCCGCACATGACGAAGCTGTTCGCCGAGCAGCCGCTGCTGCGCCAGCTCAACGGCGACGCGCTGCACTCGCCCAAGCTGCGCATCGTCAACACCGATGCCTTCGCCTGGCTGGAGAACACGCCGGGCAGCTTCGACGTGATCGTGGTCGACTTCCCCGACCCGACCAACTTCTCCATCGGCAAGCTCTACACATCGAGCTTCTACACGCTGATCGACGCCCACCTCGCGGCCTCGGGTTACGCCGTCGTGCAGACCACCTCGCCGCTGATTGCGCGCAAGAGCTTCTGGACGGTGGCCACCACCATCGAATCCACCGGCTTGCAGACCACGCCTTACCACGCGCACGTGCCGAGCTTCGGCGAGTGGGGCTTCATCCTCGCCAGCCGGCGGCCGTTCCGCCTGCCCACGGCCTTGCCGGCGGGGCTGCGCTTCCTGAATGTCGACGGCCTGCCGGCGCTGCTGCAGTTCCCGCCCGACATGGCGCGCGTGCCGGCCGAGGTCAATCGCCTGTCGAACCAGGTGCTGGTGCAGACCTTCGAAGAAGAGTGGGGTCGGATTCACCAATGAGCTTCAGCCGACGTGCGCTGCTGGCCGCGGCGGCGGCTGTGCCACTCGCTGCCTGCCGCCGCGCACCGGAGCCGCAGTTCGACGGCGGCTGGGTCGGCGCGCAGCACGAGCGCGGCCACCGGCTGCGCGATCTGAAGAGCGGCAAGCTGCCGCCGCCTGCGCTGCAGCGTCGCGTCGGTGCGCTGGTGGTGGGCGCCGGCGTCGCCGGCCTGGCCTGCGCACGCGCGCTGGCACAACGCGGTGTCGACGACGTGCAGGTGCTCGACCTCGAAGACCGTGCCGGCGGCAACAGCCGCGGCCACCTGATTGCCGGCATGGCCTGCCCGCTGGGCGCGCACTACCTGCCGCTGCCGGGCGAGAAGGCCGACGAGGTCGTCGAGTTGCTGGCGTCGCTGGGCCTGAGCCGCGTGGTGAACGGGCAGCGTGTCTACGACGAACGCCACCTGTGCCACAGCCCGCAGGAGCGCTTGTTCATCGACGGCCAGTGGCAGGAAGGCCTGCTGCCCGTGATCGGCCAGAGCGACGAGACGCTGGCGCAGTACCGCCGCTTCGCCGCCGAGGTGGCGCGTGCGCAGCGCCTCGGCTTCAGCATTCCCACCGCGCGCTCGCCCTGGACGCCCGAGCACGCCGCGCTGGATGCGGTCACCTTCACCACCTGGCTCGACGCCCGAGGCCTGAACGCACCCGCCCTGCGCGGCTACCTCGACTACTGCTGCCGCGACGACTACGGCGCCGGCAGCGCGCAGGTGTCGGCCTGGGCCGGGCTGCATTACTTCGCCAGTCGCCACGGCTTCCACGCACCGGGTGCGCAAGAGAGCGACGAACGCGAGGCCGTGCTCACCTGGCCGCAAGGCAACGCCTGGCTCACGGAGCGCCTGGCCGCACCCCTGGGTGAGCGCATCCATGCGGGCAAGCTGGCGTTGCGGGTCGACGAAGGTCGGCACGAGGTGAGCGTGGACCTCTGGGACGCGGCGACACAACGCGTCGAGCGCTGGACCGCCGACCAGGTGGTGCTGGCCACGCCGCTCTTCATCGCCGCGCGCCTGCTCGCCTCGCCGCCGCCGGCCCTGCAGGCCGCTGCCACGCAGATGCGCTACGCCCCTTGGCTGGTCGCCAACCTGCACGTCGACGGCGTGCTCGACGGCGTTGGCGGTGCACCGCCCTCGTGGGACAACGTGATCCACGGCAGCGCCTCGCTCGGCTATGTCGACGCCATGCACCAGAGCACCCGCCCGCACCCCGGCCCGACGGTGCTCACCAGCTACTGGGCGCTGGGCGGCGACAACGCCGAGCAGCTGCAGGCGCAGCGCGCGAAGCTGCTGAGCGACGACTGGTCGACCTGGTCGCAACGTGTGCTGGCCGACCTCGCGGTGGCCCACCCCGACCTGCCGCGCAAGGTCAAGCGCATCGACCTGATGCGCTACGGTCACGCCATGAGCATTCCGCTGCCGGGCGTGCGAGGCAGCGCGGCGTTGAGGGCGTTGTCAGAGACAAGCGGCCGCGTGCGCTACGCCCACAGCGACCTCTCGGGCTACTCGGTGTTCGAGGAGGCCTGCACCCACGGCGTGCGGGCCGCGCAGCGCGCCTGACGCGTTACCACGCCGCCGCCATCACCTCGCGCTCGGCCGCCAGCCAGTGCGCCACCTGGCCAGGCACTTCGGTGGACGGCACGTCCAGTCCCATCTTGGCGTACGACACCGCATTGGGCACGAAGCCCTGCTTCGACACCGCCGCACCCTTCATGTAGCCGGCGGCGCACAGCTTGCCGCCACTGGCGAACTCGAAGCGCATGTAGTTCCATTGCGCGTCGGTGGCGTCGAGGCGGAAGCGCAGCTCGTAGGTCTGGAAGGGCTTGAGCCCGCGGCGGTAGCTGATGAAGGAGCCGCCGCTCATCGGGCGCCAGCCTTCGCGCAGCATCACGCCGGCGAAGCCGGTGCGCACGAAGTACTCGATCAGCATCAGGTCGATGACCGTGAGGTAGCGGCCGTTGTTCATGTGGCCGTTGATGTCGAGGTCGTTGGGCAGCACGCGCAGGCGGCGCGTGAGCGTCTCGCCGGGGGCCAGGCGCGGCAGACGCCAGCAGCGCAGCAGGGTCAGGATGAGGCGGAGGTAGAGGTTCATGAGAACAGGGCCAGCGCGAGTGCGGCGAGGTAGCAGGTGAAGGAGAGCGCGATGCCGCGGAACGGGATGCTGAACCAATAGGCCTTGCCGACCACCAGCAGGCCGCCCAGCATCAGCGCGCCCACGCCGAGAAGAAAGGGCGAAGCGAACAGCCAGTCGGGGTGGGCGACCGCGAGCTGTCCGTAGACGAGGCCGAACAGGATCGCGCCGAAGCTGTGGCTGGCGTTGAAGCCGAGCCAGGCCTTCCACATGGTCGTCTGGCGGCTGATGACGGGCGCGACCCGCATCATTTCTGTCTGCAGGGCCGGGTCGCGCGGCGTGAGCTTGGAGCCGCTGAAGGTGTAGAGCAGGTGCAGGCAGCCGAGCACGAAAAGGATCGCGGCGCTGCAAGCCATCAGAATCTGGGCCGGCACGGGAGGTCTCCGGTGAGTGGCAGAGACCTCATATTAGTTCAATATCGAACCATTTTCAGATCGACCTGGTTTCAATCGTTTCATGCGCACCCCTTCATCTCCCCACGGAACTGCGGCCTGGCTGTCGGTGGTGCGCGCCTACCACCTGTGCGAGCGGGTGATGTCGGCGCGCCTGGCACCGCTTGGCGTCAAGCTGGCCGAGCACGAGGTGCTGGCCAACCTGAGCACCGCGCCGGGCATCACGCAGCAGGTGCTGGCGGCGCGCAGCTTCAACGCCAAGAGCCACGTGAGCATGCTGCTCAAGCAAATGGAGGCGCAGGGCCTGGTGCGGCGCGAGGCCAACCCGGCCGATGCGCGCGCCAAGTGCCTGTTCCTCACCGAGGCCGGCACGGCGCTTGCGCGTCAGACGATGAAGGTGCAGGCCGAGGTGGTCAGCCGCATGGCGGCACCGATGACGGTGAAGGAACTCGACCTGGTGGAGAAGCTGATGACGCCCGCCAGCGAGGTGCTGCAGGCCATGCTCGACGAAGGCCCGTGATGCGGCTCAGCCTGCACGCATCAGCGCTTCGATCTCGTCGCCTGCCACCGGCACGCCGCGGCTGATCAGCTCGCAGCCGTTGTCGGTGACCACCGCATCGTCTTCGATGCGGATGCCGATGTGCCAGTAGCGTTCGGGCACGCCTTCGGCCGGGCGAACGTAGAGGCCGGGTTCCAGCGTCACCACCATGCCAGGCTGCAGCTTGCGCGAGGGCGGCTTGACCACCGTGCCGCCCAGCCAGTCGGGCTGCTCCGTGGCCGGCTCGTCGAGCGCGAGGTACTCGCCCACGTCGTGCACGTCGCGGCCCAGCCAGTGGCCGGTGCCGTGCATGTAGAACTGGCGGTAGGCGGCCTTGGCGATCACGTCGTCGAGCGAGCCGTGCTGGTCGCGGCTGAGCAGGCCGGTGTCGAGCATGCCTTGCGCCAGCACCTTGACGGCCGCGGCGTGCGCATCGCGGTGGCGCGCGCCGGGGTGGGTGGCGGCCACGGCGGCCTCTTGCGCGGCCAGCACGATGTCGTAGAGCTCGCGCTGCGGCGCGCTGAAGCGGCCGGTGGCGGGGAAGGTGCGCGTCACGTCGCTGGCGTAGCCGTCGAGCTCGCAGCCGGCGTCGATCAGGCACAGCTCGCCGGCCTTCAGCTCGGCCGGGCCGGCGGCGTAGTGCAGCACGCAGGCGTTGGCGCCGGCCGCCACGATGGAGGTGTAGGCCGGGCTCTGCGCGCCGTGGCGGCGGAACTCGTGCAGCAGCTCGGCCTCGATCTCGTACTCGCGCACGCTGCCGGCGGGTTGCTCGCGGAAGCGCTGCGCGCAAAAGCGCATCGCACGCGCGTGGGCGCCGGCCGAGATGGTGGCAGCACGGCGCATGGTGGCGATCTCGTGCGGGCTCTTGATGAGGCGCATCTCATCGAGCAGCGCAGCGAGGTCACGGTGCGCGCCGGGGCTGGTGCCGCCCTGGTGGGAACGCTCGCGGCCGCTGGCCAGCCAGCCGGCCACGCGCTGGTCCAGGCCACCCGGGGCGCCGAACACGGTCCACAGCGTGCCCTGGTGGTTCATCAGCTCGGGCAGCTTGGCATCGAGCTGGTCGATGGGCTGCGCCTCGTCCACCCCCAGGGCCTCGGGCGCGGCCTGCGGGCCCAGGCGCAAGCCGTCCCAGATCTCGTGCTCGACGCTGCGCTCGCGGCAGAACAGCACGCTGTGGCCGTCGGCGCGCAGCACCAGCGCACTGCGCGGCTCATCGAAGCCGGTCAGGTAGTGGAAGTAGCTGTCGTGCCGGAAGGGGTGGTCGCTGTCGCGGCTGCGCAGCATCTCGGGGGCCGTCGTCACGACGGCGAGGCCGCCTCCTGCGGCGCGCAGGGCCTGCGCCAGCTGGGCGCGGCGCTCGCGGTACGGGCTGCTGCTGTTCATGGGCGCGATTGTTGCACCGCGCCCCGCCGCGCTACACCTTGCCGGTTCGCTTGACTGCCGGCGGCAGGTCGGGCGCGTTGGCGCGCTGGCGCAGGCGCTTGAGCTCGCGCATCATTTCGCGGTCGACCGAGGAGCCCATCTTGGCCGCTTCGGCGGCTGCCTGGCTGCCTTCCTCGCTGGACCGCTTGACGGCGTTCTTGTCACCGGCGAGTTGCTGGCGGGTGCGGATGTGGTTGGCCAGCGTTTCCACGGCTTCCAGTTCGCTGTGCGCGTCGGTCTTGGGCAGTGCGACCACGCGCTTGTCGGTCATGCGCATGCTCAGGCGGCACACGCGGTTGCGGTTGAGGTGGCGCAGGGTGTAGCCCTCGGCTTCGGCTTCGGTGACCGTCACGTCGCGGATGTTCTCGATGGCGACCTGGTGCACCTTGTGGCCCAGGCCGCGCTGGAACCACACGTAGTTGGCGCTGACGGTGACGCGCTCCCAGCGGGCCAGGTCCAGCCCCACCGCGCCCACCAGCATCAGAAAGCCCAGCAGGCCGACCCAGCCGAGGCTCCAGGCCAGGCCCACCCACATCACCACGCCGGAGGCCAGCACCAGGCCCACCACTTCGAGCATGGCGCGCTCGGGCGTGCCGTACACGCGCCGTTCGTAGCCGCTGATCTCGGGCTGGCCGCTGGCCAGCGGCGAGGTGGCCGCCACCACGGCCTTGGCGCCGCGGCCGAGCAGCACATGGCCGGCAACGGCAATCGCCAGCATGAAGGGGAGCATGAGGATGTAGGTCACGGCCGAAAGGTAACGCGAAGTTGCGCAGGGCGAAAGGGCCGCGGTGGCCGGCCTGCGGACGGCGCGGACATGCGGTCGATTCCGCACACTCAGTGGGGGCGGCACTGTGGCTAAGATGCCGCACTTCTTTACGAGGTGTAGCAATGGAATACCGGCGTCTGGGCCGCAGCGGGCTTCAAGTCAGCGAGTTGTCGCTGGGTTCGTGGGTCACCTACGGCAAACAAGTCGATACCTCGGCCGCCACTGAAATGCTGGCTGCGGCCATGGACGCCGGCATCAACTTCTTCGACAACGCCGAGGCCTATGCCGCCGGCCAGAGCGAGGTGGTGATGGGCGAGGCCTTCAAGGCCCTCAAGTGGCCGCGCCTGAGCTATGTGGTGTCGACCAAGTTCTTCTGGGGCCTTGCCCAAGGCGGCAACACCGTCAACCAGAGGAACACGCTCAACCGCAAGTACCTGTCGCAGGCGATCGACGGCTCGCTCAAGCGCATGCAGCTCGACCACATCGACCTCGTGTACTGCCACCGCCCCGACCCGAACACGCCGATCGAGGAGACCGTGTGGGCCATGAGCGACATGGTCACACGGGGCAAGGCGCTTTACTGGGGCACCAGCGAGTGGACGGCCAAGCAGATCCGGGCCGCCTACGACTTCGCCGAGCGCGAGCACCTGCACCGCCCGCTGATGGAGCAGCCGCAGTACCACCTGTTCAACCGCTCGCGGGTGGAGAAGGAGTACGCACGCCTCTACGAACGCATCGGCCTGGGCCTCACCACCTGGAGCCCGCTGGCCAGCGGCCTGCTCACCGGCAAGTACCGCAACGGCATCCCCGCCGGCAGCCGCGGCTCGCTCGAGAACATGGGCTTCCTGGTGAAAGACCTGACCGATGCGGCGCGCAACGCCGCCGTGGCCGAGCTGGAGCCGATCGCGCGTGACCTGGGCGGCAACGTCGCGCAGCTGGCCATCGCCTGGGTCAACCGCAACCCGAACGTCAGCACGGTGATCCTGGGCGCCTCGAAGCTCTCGCAGCTGCAGGACAACCTCGGCGCCCTGGCGCTCACGCCCAAGCTGACGCCCGAGGTGCTGGCGCGCATCGACAAGATCACCAAGCCGCTCGCGGGATGAGCACGCACCTGCATGACCTGCGCCCGTGGCAGCACAGCCACGTGTTCGACAGCGGCAACCAGCTGGGCGAGCAGCGCACGCGCTGGGTGCTGCTGATCACCCTGCTGACGATGGTCGTCGAGATCTTCGCCGGCTGGTGGACGGGCTCGATGGCCCTGCTCGCCGACGGCTGGCACATGGGCACGCACGCGCTGGCGCTGGGCGTCACGGCCGGCGCCTACTGGCTGGCCCGCCGCCATGCGAGCGACGCGCGCTATGCCTTCGGCACCTGGAAGATCGAGGTGCTGGGCAGCTTTGCCAGCGCCCTGGTGCTGGGCCTGGTGGGCGTGGGCATCGTGTTCGAGTCGCTGCTGCGGCTGTGGCGGGCCGAGCCCATCGACGCGCAGGTGGCGCTGGTGGTGGCCGTGATCGGCCTGGTGGTGAATCTGGCTTCGGCGTGGCTGCTGCATGGGGCGCAGGACGGTGAGCATCACCACCACCACCACGACCACGCGCATGGCCATCACGACCACCACCATGGGCATGGCGGCGAAGACCTCAACCTGCGCGCCGCCTACGCCCACGTGCTGGCCGATGCATTGACCTCGGTGTTCGCCATCGGCGCGCTTTCGGCCGCGCTGTGGCTGGGCTGGACCTGGCTCGACCCGCTGGTCGGCGTGATCGGCGCGGTGGTGATCGGCGTGTGGGCCTGGGGGCTGATGCGCCAGTCGTCGGCGATCCTGCTCGACCGCGAGATGGACCACCCGGTGACGCAGGAGGTGCGCGAGGCCATCGAGTCCGATGGCGATGCCAGGATCGCCGACCTGCACGTGTGGCGGATTGGGCGCGAGAGCTTTGCGGTGCAGGTCTGTGTGGTGGCTGACCAGCCCTTGCCGCCATCGGTGTATCGCGAGCGGCTGAAGCAGCACGAGGAGCTCGTGCACGTGGCCATCGAGGTCAACCGCTGCCCTCACGCACCTGCGTGAGGGGTGGGTTCGTCAGGGCGCGTTGAGCGCGTTCAGCCGCTCGACCGTGCCCACGTCGGTCCACGGTCCGTCGTAGCGCTGCGCGCTGATGCGCCCGGCATCGGCGCCGGCGCGCAGCAGCGGCGTCAGCGGCAGCTTTTCGCCGACCTTGACGGCCTTCACCATCTCCGCGCGAAACAGGCCCACGCTGGCCCAGGTCAGGCGCGGTTCGGTGTGCAGCGAGGCCAGGCCCTGGTCCGTGATGCCGAAGTCGCCCTTCGGATGGTGCGGCGCGTTCGGCACCAGCCACAGGTGGGCCAGGGCCGTGCCTTGTGCGAAGCGCCGGGCCGCAGCGGGGTCGAAACGGAAGCCGGGCAGGAACACATCGCCCGACACCACCCAGAAGCAATCGCTCGAAGCATCGGTGAGCAGCGGCAACGCCTTGGCCATGCCGCCCGCGGTTTCGAGCGCGCCGCCGTGGTCGCGGCCCTCCAATGAATACGTGATGCGAACGCCGTGACGCGCGCCATCGCCCAGGGCGTCGACGATGCGCTCTTCCAGCCAGGCGGTGTTGACGACGATCTCGCGCACGCCCTCACGCGCCAGCGCCTCGATGTGCCACACGATCAGCGGCTTGCCGCGCACCACCAGCAGCGGCTTGGGCGTGTGGTCGGTGAGCGGGCGCATGCGCTCGCCGCGGCCGGCGGCCAGGATCAGGGCCTTCATGTGCCCTGGCCTCGTTCGATGGCGTGACGTTCCACCTGCGCGGGCGCGAAAGCCGCCAGCAGCATGTCGATCAGCGCGTGCGCCTTGTGCGTGTTGTCGGCGCCGTAGTTGCACACGTAGACGTCGAGCGTCACGGCCCCCAGCTCGGGCCAGGTGTGCACCGCCAGGTGCGACTCGGCCAGCAGCACCACGCCGGTCACGCCACCCGCTTGTTCCTGAGCACCGGGGAAGGTGTGGAACAGCTCGCCCACCGGCAGGAGCGTGGCATCGCGCACGGCGCCCAGGCACAGGCCGCGCAAGGCGGCGGGGTCGGTCATGGCGGGCAACTCCGTGGAGCATCCCCGCAAATCGGCGGTGAGGTGCAGGCCGTGCATGCCGGGATTATCGGGGCCCGTAAAATGCCGGGTTTCCCCCCAAACGCCGCCAGCCATGACCGCCATCGCTTCCAATACCTCCTTGATGGCGAACGCCATCCGTGCCCTGGCGATGGACGCCGTTCAGCAAGCCAATTCCGGCCACCCCGGCGCTCCCATGGGCATGGCCGAGATCGCCGTGGCGCTGTGGGGCCGGCACCTCAAGCACAACCCCGGCAACCCGCAATGGGCCAACCGCGACCGCTTCGTGCTGAGCAACGGCCATGGCTCCATGCTCATCTACGCGCTGCTGCACCTCTCGGGCTACGACCTGCCGATGAGCGAGCTGCGCAACTTCCGCCAGCTGCACAGCAAGACGCCGGGCCACCCCGAGGTCGGCATCACGCCGGGCGTGGAGACCACCACCGGCCCGCTGGGCCAGGGCTTCAGCAACGCGGTGGGCCTGGCCCTGGCCGAGAAGCTGCTGGCCAAGGAGTTCAACCGCGACGGCCACGCCATCGTCGACCACCACACCTACGTGTTCCTGGGCGACGGCTGCCTGATGGAAGGCATCAGCCACGAGGCCGCAGCCCTGGCCGGCGCCTGGAAGCTCAACAAGCTGATCGCCCTGTACGACGACAACGGCATCTCCATCGACGGCAAGGTGCAGCCCTGGTTCATCGACAACACGCCCAAGCGCTTCGAGGCCTACGGCTGGAACGTGATCGCCAAGGTCGACGGCCATGACGTCGATGCGGTGGACGCCGCCATCGCCCAGGCCAAGAAGGCCGACAAGCCGACGATCATCTGTTGCCAGACCACCATCGGCAAAGGCTCGCCCAACCGCGCCGGCACGGCCAAGGCCCACGGCGAAGCGCTGGGTGCCGACGAGATCAAGCTCACCCGCGAGGCGCTGGGCTGGGCCCACGAGCCCTTCGTCATTCCTGAAGAGGCCTATGAGAACTGGGACGCCCGCGTCAACGGCCTGGCGGCCGAGACCCGCTGGGTCGACGCCTACGAAGCCTATGGCCAGGCCCACCCCGAGCTGGCCGCCGAGCTGGTGCGCCGCATCGACGGCGAGCTGCCCAAGGGCTGGGCGCAAACCGCGGTCGACGCCGCCGTGGCCGCCCACACCAAGGCCGAGACCGTGGCCAGCCGCAAGGCCAGCCAGCTCGCGCTCGAAGCCTTCACCAAGGCCCTGCCCGAGCTGCTCGGCGGCAGCGCCGACCTGACCGGCTCCAACCTCACCAACACCAGCAGCACGCCGGCCCTGCGTTTCGACGACAAGGGCGAGGCCAACAACGGACGCCACATCAACTACGGCGTGCGCGAGTTCGGCATGGCCGCCATCATGAACGGCGTGGCGCTGCATGGCGGCTTCATCCCCTACGGCGGCACCTTCCTGACCTTCAGCGACTACAGCCGCAACGCCATCCGCATGGCCGCGCTGATGAAGCAGCGGGTGATCCACGTCTTCACGCACGACAGCATCGGCCTGGGTGAAGACGGCCCGACGCACCAGTCGATCGAGCACGCCGCCTCGCTGCGCCTGATCCCCGGCCTGGACGTCTGGCGCCCCGCCGACACCGCCGAGACGGTGGTGGCCTGGGCCTGCGCCATCGAGAGCAAGAACCGCCCGACGGCGCTGCTGCTGTCGCGCCAGAACCTGCCCTATGCGCCCAAGAGCGGCCTGGAAGACATCTCCAAGGGCGCCTACGTGCTGGCCGAACCGAGTGAAGTGGGCCTGAAGAAGAAGGCGCAGGCGGTGATCATCGCCACCGGCTCCGAACTCGGCCTCGCGCTGCATGCGCAGCAGCAGCTCGCGCAAAGCGGCATCGCCGTGCGCGTGGTCAGCATGCCCAGCACCTCGGTGTTCGACCGCCAGAGTGCGGCCTACAAGACCAGCGTGCTGCCGCAAGGCCTGCCGCGCATCGCGGTCGAGATGGGCGTGACCGACGGCTGGTGGAAGTACGGCTGCGCCGCGGTGGTCGGCATCGACACCTACGGCGAATCGGCCCCGGCCGGCGTGCTCTTCAAGCACTTCGGCTTCACGCCCGAGAACGTCGCTGACACCGTGCGTGTGGTGTTGCAGAACAAGCGCTGAACAACAGGTTTCCCGGTTTTTCAACTCAGGAGCGAATGACATGACCATCAAGATCGGCATCAACGGCTTCGGCCGCATCGGGCGCATGGTGCTGCGCGCCGCAGTCGCGAACTTCAAGGACGTCCAGATCGTCGGCATCAACGACCTGCTGGAGCCCGACTACCTGGCCTACATGCTGCAGTACGACTCGGTGCACGGCCGCTTCGAGGGCGAAGTCAAGGTCGACGGCAACACGCTGATCGTCAACGGCCAGAAGATCCGCCTCACCGCCATCAAGAACCCGGCCGAGCTGAAGTGGAACGAGGTCGGTGCCGACATCGTCGTCGAGTCCACCGGCCTGTTCCTGACCAAGGAAACCGCCGAGAAGCACCTGAAGGCCGGCGCCAAGAAGGTGATCATGTCGGCCCCGTCCAAGGACGACACGCCGATGTTCGTCT
>NZ_DASSRA010000484.1:0-7029 GCF_035702065.1 Rhizobacter sp. | reverse complement strand
GCCGGAACGAGATCGACAGGATCATCAGGAAGGGGAACAGCGTCACCACCACCAGCGCGATCAGGAAGGCGTGGGCCAGCAGCACACGCCAGCGTTGGGACCGGGCGACGACGATGGCCATGATGCTGTTGCCTTTCCTCGATTCAGCGCGCCGTGTCGCGGGCGATCCGCGTGAAGCGGATCTGCACCAGCGAGATCGCCGCCACCAGCAGGAAGATGACGGTGGAGATCGCCGCGGCCAGGCCGAACTGCTGCCCCGAGTCTTCGAAGGCGATGCGGTAGGTATAGGACACCAGCAGGTCGGTGGTGCCCGCGGGCACGCTGGTGTCGAGGAAGTCGGGCCGCCCGCCGGTGAGCAGCGAGATCAGCACGAAGTTGTTGAAGTTGAAGGCGAAGGCCGCAATCAGCAGCGGCGTGAGCGGCTTGATGACCAGCGGCACCGTGATGCGGAAGAAGTTGGTGAGCGGCCCGGCGCCCGCCACGGCCGAGGCTTCGTACAGGTCGGCCGGGATGGCGCGGATGAGGCCCATGCACACCAGCATCATGTAGGGGTAGCCCAGCCACACGTTGACGATGAGCAGCATGGCCTTGGCCAGCGTCGGATCGGAGAACCAGGTGGGCCGGATGCCGAACAGCGCATCCAGGATCAGGTTGATCTCGCCGAAGTTGTTGTTGAACAGGCCGCGGAACACCAGGATGGAGATGAAGCCCGGCACCGCATAAGGCAGGAACAGCAGCACGCGGTAGACGCTGCGAAAGCGCAGCGCGTCCCAGTTCAGCAGCACGGCCAGCAGCATGCCCAGCGAGCCGGCGCCGAGCACGGTGAGCGCGGCGAAGGCGACGGTCCACAGGAAGATGCGGAAGAAGGGCTCGCGAAAGGCGGGCTCGGTGAAGATGCGACGGTAGTTGTCGAAGCCCACCCCCACCTGGTAGCCGGGCGGCACGGGCTGGCCGGCCGCGTTTTCGTAGAAGCCGGTGCGCGGGTTGGCCTTGAGCAGTTCGCCGGTGCGGCGGTTGGCGAGCACGCCGGGCTCGCGCTGCTCGTACACCGGCTCCAGCCCGGAGAACTGGCGCAGGCCGGTCATCACCACCTTGCGGCGGTCGGGCAGCTCGAAGCTGAGCGCCTTCAGCGCGGCCTGGCGCTGGATCACATCACGCAGAGGCAGCGGCTCGCCGAGCGGCAGCTTCACCTGCGCGATCGGCTCGACCTGCAGCTTGAGCGGCGCGGTGCTCTTGAGGGCGAGCGGGCCCGAGACCCAGGCGGCGTCGGAGTCGGGGTCCTGCAGTCGCACGCGGAACTCCGGCCCGTCGGCGTGCAGCGTGAAGGCAAGCGGCGCGCCCTCGGCGGCCACGGTCTCGTCGAGGTGGTACTGCGTGGCGCGCTGAAAGCTCAGCAGGTTGCTCGAACTGTGGTTGGTGAAGCCGATGCCGATGGTGTAGAGCATCGGGAACACCACGAACACCATCGCCGCAGCGATGCCCGGGAACAGGTAGCGGTAGGCATAGAAACGCGGCGAGGTGTAGAGCCAGGCCGCCAGCGCCGTGATGAAGAGGATGGTGCCCGCGAGCAGCGTCTCGCCGGCCGCGTGCACCATCACCACGATGTAGAGCGCCGCCAGCAGCAAGACGCCGAGCACGAGCGGGCCGACCCAGCGCGGGGCGGTCTTCTTGGCGGGCGACGTCATGGCGAGGGCGGCGGTGGAATGCATGGGAAGAAGGCGTCCACCCGGGCTCGGCAGGCTGGTTCCGGGCGGACGCTGGACAACAGGTTCAGCTCACTTGGCGGCGATGCGCTTGGCGGCGGCGTCCATCGCCTCCTTGGGCGACTGGCGGCCTTCGGTCATGTTCTGCAGCGCCGAGGCCATGGACGACCAGAAGCGGCCCATCTCCGGGTTGTTGGGCATGGGCGCGCCGTCCTGCGCGCTCGCCATCGTGGCCTGGATGTTCGGGTTGCCTTTCAGCTCGTCGAACAGCGCCTTGTTGGCGGGCGTGCCCAGCGGCACGTCGTCGTTGATCTTCTTCAGGCCGTCGACGGTCAGCATGTGGTTCTCGAGGAACTCCACCGCCAGGTCGCGGTTGGGGGTGGCCTTGGTGATCATCGCGCCCAGCACGCCCACGAAAGGCGCGGCCTTCTTGCCGCCGACCGTCGGGATCTTGGCGACGCCGAAGTTGATGTTGGCCTTCTTGAGGTTGTCCCACGACCAGGGGCCGTTGATCATCATCGCCACCTTGCCCTGGGCCATGCCGGCTTCCATCTCGGCGTAGTTGGCGCCCTTGGACATGGTGCCGTCGCTCACCATCTTGGCGAGCAGCTCGGCGCCCTTGAGCGCACCGGCGTTGTTGACACCGGTGTCGTTGGCGTCATAGGTGCCGTCGGCCTTGAGCTTGAACGGGTAGCCGCCGTTGGCCGCCAGCAGCGGCCAGGTGAAGTAGGTGTTGTTGTAGTCCCAGAGAATGGCCTTCTTGCCCGAGGCGCTGAGCTTCTTGTCGAGCGCGACCACTTCCTCGAAGCTCTTGGGCGGGGTGGGCACCAGCGCCTTGTTGTAGACCAGGGCCACGGCCTCGATGGACATCGGGTAGCCCCAGGTCTTGCCGGCCACGGTGAAGGCCTTCCAGGCCAGCGGGTCGATGTCGGCCTGCACCTTCTTGCCCGGGGTCACGGGCTGCAGCAGGCCGCCGGCGATCCATTCGCCGATGCGGTCGTGCGGCCAGATCCAGATGTCCGGGCCCTTGCCGGCGGCGGCCGCCGCCTGGAACTTGCTGGGCGCGTCTTCGGGGTACTCCACCGTGACCGGGATGCCGGTCTTCTTGGTGAACTCTTCGCCGATCTTGATGATGCCCTTGTAGCCCTTGTCGCCGTTGATCCAGACGAGCAGCTTGCCGGGCTCGGCGGCCTGCGCGTGCGGCGCGAGCGCCGCGCCCAGCGTGAGAGCGGCGGCGGCCGCGAGGAAGGTGCGTTTCGTTGTCGTCATGGTGCTTGTCTCCTGGTCAAGGGTTGAGGGCCGTGAGGCGTGTCATGGCAGGGTTCACGGGAGCGTGTGTCCCTGCTCGTCGAAAAGGAAGCAGCGCTCGCGCGGCAGGTGCAGCCACGCGGTGTCGCCGGTGTTGAGAACGTTGTCGGGGGCGGTGCGCACGGTCAGCGGCTCGGGCGAGTCGCCCGCCGTGAGGTGCAGGTAGGTGGTGTCGCCCAGGTGCTCGGCGAGTTGCACGAAGGCCTTCACCGCGCCTTCGGTCTGTTGACCATCGGCCGCCACGTGTTCGGGGCGGATGCCCAGCGTCACCGGCTGGCCCACGAACGCAGCGCGGGCCGCTGCGTCGCCGGCGACCGGCACGCGGGTGCCGTCTTTCAGCAGCACGTGGTTCGCATCGACCAGCGTGGCGTCGATGAAGTTCATCTTGGGCGTGCCGATGAAGGCTGCGA
Organism: Rhizobacter sp.; assembly: GCF_035702065.1. GTDB lineage: Bacteria > Pseudomonadota > Gammaproteobacteria > Burkholderiales > Burkholderiaceae_C > Rhizobacter. The sequence continues at coordinate 3,608 of NZ_DASSRA010000484.1, read as the reverse complement.
CGAACTTGTTGACCGGCCGGTGATACAGCTCCAGCGGCGCCCCCACCTGCTCGATGCGGCCGGCGTTGACCACCACGATGCGGTCGGCCAGCGTCATCGCTTCCACCTGGTCGTGCGTCACGTAGACCATGGTGGTGCGCAACTCGCGGTGCAGGCGCGCGAGCTCCACGCGCATCTGCACGCGCAGCGCGGCGTCGAGGTTGGACAGCGGCTCGTCGAACAGGAACACGCCCGGCTTGCGCACGATGGCGCGCCCGATGGCCACGCGCTGGCGCTGGCCGCCCGACAGCGCCTTGGGCTTGCGCTCCAGCAGGTGCTCGATCTGCAGGATCTGCGCGGCACGCTGCACGGCGGCCTTCATCTGCTCCTTGCTGTAGCCGGCGAGGCGCAGGCCGAAGGCCATGTTCTCGGCCACGCTCATGTGCGGGTAGAGCGCGTAGCTCTGGAACACCATCGCGATGCCGCGCTCGGCCGGCGGCACCTCGTTGACCACGCGGCCGTCGATGCGCAGCTCACCGGCGGTGATCTCCTCCAGCCCGGCGATGCAGCGCAACAGCGTGGACTTGCCGCAGCCCGAGGGGCCGACGAAGACGAGGAACTCGCCGTCGCTGACTTCAAGGTCGATGCCGTGCAGCATCTCCACGTCGCCGAAGGACTTGCGCAGACCGCTGAGTTGGAGGGTGGCCATGGTGTCAGTCGCTCTTCACTTCGATCAGGCGTCGTGCTCGCCGTAGAAGAAGCCGTGGGCCGGCAGGCGGATGCGCGTGCCGTCGAGCCGGCCTTCGAGCTGGTCGTCCGCGCCCGTCTTGACGGGCTGCAATGCCGGGGTCGGCGCCGCGATGTCGACCGGCGTGCGGCCGAGGTTGAACACGCACAGCAGCGCGCGGCCGCTCTCCGGCGTGCGGTAGAAGGCCAGCACCGGCTCGGGGGCGTCGATGAAATGGATGCTGCCGGTGAGCAGCCGCGGCTGCGTCTTGCGCCAGGCCAGCAGGCGGCGCATGAAGTGCAGCGGCGAAGACGGGTCGGCCTCGTTCACGTCGACCGCGCGCGCCGCGTGTTCCGCGGGCACCGGCAGCCAGGGCTCCACGTCGCGGCCGCCGCTGAAGCCGGCGTGCACCGCATCGTGCTGCCAGGGCATGGGGGTGCGGCAGCCGTCGCGGCCCTTGAACTCGGGCCAGAAGGTGATGCCGTACGGGTCTTGCAGCTTCTCGAAGGGGATGTCGGCCTCGGTCAGCGCGAGCTCGTCGCCCTGCCACCAGCACACGCTGCCGCGCAGCGAGGCCAGCATGGCCAGCGCGACCTTGGTGTAGTCGGGCGACGCGCCCTCACCGCCCCAGCGGCTGAGGAAGCGCTGGGCATCGTGGTTGCCGATGGACCAGCTGGTCCAGCCGTCGGCGATCTGTGCTTCGAGCGCCTCGACCTCGCGGCGGATGAAGGCCGCACTGCCTTCCTTCGACAGCAGGTTGAAGCTGTAGGCCATGTGCAGCTTGTCGCCACCATTGGTGTAGGCGGCCATGGTCTTGAGCGAATCATCGTCGCCGATCTCGCCCACGCTGGCCACGCCGTACTCGTCGAGCAGCACCCGGATCTTCTGCAGGAAGCCGATGTTCTCGGGCTGCGTCTTGTCGTACAGATGGCGCTGGAAGCCGTAGGGGTTGGTGGCCGGCACGGTGAAGGTGTCGGCACGCGCCGCCGGCGGGTTGTCGCGCAGCTGGCGGTCGTGGAAGTGGAAGATGCAGGCGTCGAAGCGGAAGCCGTCGATGCCGCGGTCGAGCCAGAAGCGCAAGTCGGCCAGCAACTGCTTCTGCACCTCGGGGTTGTGGAAGTTGAGGTCGGGCTGGCTGGCCAGGAAGTTGTGCAGGTAGTACTGGCAGCGGCGCGCGTCCCACTGCCAGGCCGAGCCGCCGAAGACGCTGAGCCAGTTGTTGGGCGGCGTGCCGTCGGCCTTGGGGTCGGCCCACACGTACCAGTCGGCACGGGTGTTGTCGCGGCTGGCGCGGCTTTGCGCAAACCAGGGGTGCTGGTCGGAGCTGTGCGACAGCACCTGGTCGACGATCACCTTGAGGCCCAGCGCATGGGCACGCGCGACCAGGCGGTCGAAGTCGGCCAGCGTGCCGAACAACGGATCGACGTCGCGGTAGTCGGAGACGTCGTAGCCGAAGTCCTTCATCGGCGAGCGGAAGAAGGGCGAGACCCAGATCGCATCGACGCCCAGGCTGGCCACGTAGGGCAGGCGCTCGATCATGCCGGCGAAGTCGCCCACGCCGTCGCCATTGCCGTCGGCAAAGCTGCGCGGGTAGAGCTGGTAGATGACGGCGCCACGCCACCAGTCACGGTCCTGGGAGGTCACGGCCGGCGCAGTCCGGGGCTCGGTCTTCATGGTTCTTGAACGATTCAGAAGAAACTTGGTTACACCCGGGAAGGGGTGATTCTGGGGTTGGACGCGACTGTAGTGGCGCTTCTGAATCGAGAAAGAGCGGGGTTACCCTAGGGATGTAACCCGGGTACGGGCCGTTCAGGTGTCGCGCACCACCAGGGTCAACGGCAGCACCACCGAGGGCTCGTCGTCGAGCACCACGCGCACGGCGCTCTCGCCCTTCTCCACCCCGTCCTGCCGCACCGTGGTGAGGCCGGCTTCGGCCGCGGCGGGGATGTCGTCGAAGCCGACCACCGACACCAGCTCGACCTGCTTCCAGCGGCGCATGGCCGACATGGCCGCGAGGGCAAAGCGGTCGCTCATCGCCACGACGGCAATGCGGCGGTGCTTCGTGAGCTTGGCCCGCTCGCGCTCGATGGCGCGCAGCACGCCAGCCTCGGGGTCGCCATCCTCCACGATGTGCCACACGATGCGCGAGGCATCGAAGCCCGCGCGGCGCGCGGCCTGCGCATAACCGGCGACGCGCTCGCAGGCGTTGAAGGGGCTGCGCGGCGCGCGTGCACCTTGCGCGCGCTTCATCGGCTCTTCGGCCACGAAGAAGCACAGCACCAGCACCACGTCGGGCTTGGCTTTCAATGCGTGCGCCATCGCGAGCTCGGCGCCGCGCCTGTCGTCCAGGCACACCGATGGCGCGCCCGGCACCATGGTGTCGACCACCACCAGCGGCAGCGGCGCGGCCCTCACCATGGGCGCGAACTCGGGGGCCACCTCGGCATGGAAGATCAGCGCATCGGCCGTGGTCTGGAAGGCGATCTCCAGCGTGGGCTCCATGCGCCGCGAGAACATCGGAATGAGCTGCAGCGTGAGCCCGCGCCGCTGCAGCTGCCGCGCCACGCCGCGCATGAAGTCGAGCGTCAGCGGGTCGTTGAAGGCGTAGGGCAGGTCGTGGTGGAACACCAGCGCCACCTCGCGCAGCTCCTTGCGGCGCAGCGCGCGGGCCTTGGGGTCGGGGCCGAAGTAGCCGAGCTCGCGCGCGGTGGCGAGGATGCGCTCGCGCAGGTCTTTCGAGAGCTGCTCGGGCCGGTTGAAGGCATTGGAGACCGTGGTGCGGCTGATGCCGAGCGCGGCGGCCACATCGGCCAAGGTGAGGCGCACTCGCCCACGTGGGGCGTCGGGTGGCGCGGGGGTGGTCTCGTCGGTGCCCATGGTGAGGGCGGAGTGTAGAGGCCGG
>NZ_DASSRA010000483.1:0-10748 GCF_035702065.1 Rhizobacter sp. | reverse complement strand
GGCCAGCGGGGTCGTCCAGCGGCAGCGAGGGTTGCGACAGCACGGGCGCGAGCACGGCCGGCTCCAGCATCATGGTCAACGCGAAATTGCCGCTGAAGCACATGCCGATGGCCCCCACGCCCGGGCCGCCGCACGCGCCGTGCGCCAGCCGCCCCAGCGCCATCAGCCAGCGTGTGACCGGGCTCGACTGGTTGCCGCCACCCAGGGCCCGGAACTCCGCGCTCACGCAGGCCCGGCGGAACACGGCCACGCCGTCCTCGGCCTGCGGCACCGCGCCGTCGCGGCCGAAGAGCGAGGGCATGTAGACGGTGAAGCCGGCGTCGCGCACCCAGCGCGCAAAGCGCGCCACCTGCGGGCTGATGCCGGGCATCTCGGTCATCACGATGACGGCCGGGCCGCTGCCGGCGAGGTAGACGCGCTTGGCCTCGCCGTCGAGGGTGATCTGGCGCGGCTCGAAGTCGTCCAGTGGGTCGTCGGCGTCCAGGCGGCGGGCGGTGGCCATGCGTGCTCCTTCTTGTTCAGGAGCTTGTATTGGAGGTGCTCCGTGGCCAGAATGGCAGTGTCGCTTCTGACTGCTTTCAGGCAAAAACAGACATGCACGATTTCACCGTGGTTGTTCTCGAAGGGGCGTACCCCAGCAGCGTTTCCGTCACCAACGACATGCTGGTCGCCGCAGGCGCCCTGGCGGTGCGTGCCGGCGTGGCCGCGCCGCGCTGGCGGCTGTGTTCGGTCGATGGCGGCCCGGTGGCACTTCAAACCCGCCTGGCCGTGCAGACCACGCGCCTGCCGCTGCGCAGCCGCGACGACCGCTCGACCTGGCTGATCCCCGGCCTGGGCCTCGATACCGCGGGCGCGATCCGCCAGCGCATGCAGTCGGACGATGTGCGCAAGGTGGTGGCCGCCGTGGCGCGCCACGTGGCCGCAGGCGGGCAGGTGGCTGCGTCGTGCTCGGCGGTGTTCCTGCTGCAGGCAGCCGGCCTGCTGCGCGGGCGCAAGGCCACCACCTCGTGGTGGCTTGCGCCACTGCTCAAGCGCATGGAGCCGCAATGCACCGTCGACGCCGACCGCATGGTGTGCACCGACGGCCCCGTGACCACCGCCGGCGCGGCCTTCGCGCAGACCGACCTGATGCTGCACCTGCTGCGCGCGCACTGCGGTTCGGCGCTGGCCGATGCCGTCTCGCGCATGCTGCTGATCGACGCGCGCCAGGCCCAGGCGCCGTTCGTGGTGCCCGAGGTGCTGGCCAGCGGCAACGAGCTGGTGGCCCGGCTGACGGCACGGGTGGAAGCGGCGTTGCCCAAGGTGCCTTCCGTCACCGAGCTGGCCGGCGAGTTCTGCATGTCCGAGCGCACGCTGGCCCGGCACATCCAGCGCGCCACCGGCAAGAGCACGCTGGCGCTGGTGCACAGCGTCAAGCTGCGCCGCGCGCGGGCGCTGCTCGAAAGCAGCCGCATGTCGGTCGACCAGGTGGCCGAATCGGTGGGCTACCAGGACGCCACCGCGCTGCGCCGCCTGATGAAGAAGGTGGCCGGCGCCAACCCGAGCCGCTTTCGCGCCACCGCGCCGACACGATGAGACGCTTGGTTTCTTGCGCCAGATCAAGCCCCGCCGGTGGGCGGGCACTAAGTTCAGGCGGTGCGAACTGGGGTTAAGCATCGTTTAAGCCTTGCCCGCAACACTCGCCGCCAAGACACCGACGAGCTCGAACATCACTTGACGCAAGACACCGTACGACGAGCTCATCCCCGGCCGACGCGAGCCGGCCTGCGCGGGGTTTTCGCCCTGCTGTGCTCCTTGCCATTCGCCCTGGCCGCGCAACCAGACCCTCTGCCCACGCTGAAAGAGCTGGAAGCGGCCGGTGCGCGCGTCGGCGTGATCCGCGTGGTCGCAAAGGACATCTTCGACACCACCGACCCGCTCGAAGACAACTGGCTGTTCCGCCTGGCCAACGGCATGCACATCGAGACGCGGCCCTCGGTCATCGAGCATGCCCTGCTGTTCAAGAGCGGCGAGCCCTTGTCGTTGCAGAAGCTGGACGAGTCGGAGCGGCTGCTGCGGGAGAGCCGCTACCTGTATTCGGTGGAGTTCCGCCCCGCCGCGTACCACGATGGCGTGGTCGACATCGACGTGGTCACGCGCGACACCTGGTCGCTCGACGCCGGCGTCTCGCTGGGGCGGGCCGGGGGCGTCAACACCGGTGGCTTCAGCCTGCGGGAATACAACCTGCTCGGCTCCGGCATGGCGCTCAGCCTGGGCCACACGAAAGGCGTCGACCGGTCGGGCAACGAGTTCTCGCTCGGCACCGACCACGCCTTCGGGTCGCGCGTCGCATTCAACCTCGCGCATGCGACGAACAGCGACGGCCGGCGCGACGCCTTCACCGTGCGCCAGCCGTTCTATGCGCTGGATTCGCGCTGGTCGGCCGGCTTCAGTGTGCTGCGCGATGACCGCATCGACCCGGTCTACAACACCGGCGAGGTCGAGAGCCAGTATCGGCACCACCTGAAGGAGGCCGAAGTCTTCGGCGGCTGGTCCCAAGGCCTGGTCAACGGCTGGACGCAGCGCTACTCGCTCGGCATGGGCCTGCGTGACAACACCTACCTGCCCGAACCCGGCATGGTGGCGCCCTCGGACTTGCCGGACGACCAGAAGCTCGTCTACCCCTTCGTCCGCTACGAGTTGGTCGAAGACCGCTTCGACCGCGAACTCAACCGCAACCTGATCGGCCGGCCCGAGTTCTTTGCCATCGGCCTGAACTCCATGCTGCAACTGGGCCTGGCGACCCGCAGCCTGGGTTCGAGCGCGGACGCGCTGGTGTACCAGTGGACCCTGAGCCGCGGCTTCGAACCCAGCCCGGACCAGACGCTCATGGCCGCCGCCCAGACCTCGGGGCAGTACGCCGACGGCCAGCTGCAGCGCCACCAGTTGGGCGGGCAGATGCAGTACTACCTGCGGCTGCGGCCGAATGCGCTGTTCTACGCCGGCGCCTCGGCCGACATGCTGACCAACTCCGAGATCGACCAGTTGCTGATGCTGGGCGGCGACAACGGCCTGCGCGGCTACCCGCTGCGCTACCAGACCGGCACGAGGCGGGCGCTCTTCACTGTGGAGGAGCGCTTCTACACCGACTGGTACGTGTGGCGCCTGTTCCACGTGGGTGCCGCGGTGTTCGCCGACGTGGGGCATGCCTGGGGCGGGCCCAACACCAATCTCAGCAACCCAGGTTGGCTGAGCGACGTGGGCGTCGGCCTGCGCATCGTGAGTGCGCGTTCGGCCTTCGGCAACGTGCTGCACCTCGACGTGGCCAGCCCGCTGAACACCACGCCGGACATCAAGCGCGTGCAGTTCCTGGTCAAGACGAAGACGAGCTTCTAGGGCCTCTTCACGAGGTGTTCCAATGGGCAGGAACCTGCAGACACCATCCAGATGCACGCCCACGAACACAAGCACGACGAGCATTCCCACCCCCATCACGACCACGGCCACGAAGACGCGTGCTGCGGGTCGGCGAGTGCGCCGGTTCCCGTTGCGGCTGCGCCGGGCGCACTGCTGCTGCGCATTCCGGCGATGGACTGCCCCACCGAAGAGGGGCAGATCCGCCGCGCGCTGGAAGGCTTCGCCGAGGTTCGACGGCTTCAGTTCGACCTGCCCAGCCGCGCCCTGAGCATCGACGCACCGGCTGCTTCGTGGGCTGCCGTCACGGCCGCCATCACCGCCGCCGGCTTCAAGACGGAAACGCTGTCCGCGCCGCCGCCGGCGCAAGACACCGCCAAGGCCCAACGCGCCGAACTGCTGCGCCTGGTGGCGGCGCTGTGCGTGGCCGTCGCGGCCGAGCTGGTTCACTTCTTCGCGCCGGACACGCTCGCCTGGAAGGTGGTGGGCATGGCGGTCGCCGCCGGTGCGATCGCTTTGTCGGGCCTGAGCGTGTTCCAGAAGGGCCTGTCGTCCTTGCTGCGCGGCCGGCTCAACATCAATGCGCTGATGTCGGTGGCCGTGGCCGGGGCCTTCGTCATCGGGCAGTGGCCCGAGGCGGCGATGGTGATGGCGCTGTACTCGTTGGCCGAACTCATCGAGGCGCGTTCCGTCGAGCGTGCGCGCCACGCCATCACCGGCTTGCTCGCGCTGTCGCCGCCGCAGGCCGAGGTCCGTCAGCCCGATGGCAGCTGGCTGAGCGTCGACGCCAAGACGGTGGCCGTGGGCAGCACCGCCCGCGTCAAGCCCGGCGAGCGCTTCGCCCTCGATGGCCGCGTGAGCGCGGGGCAGGGTGCCGTCGACCAGGCGCCGGTCACCGGCGAGAGCATCCCGGTCGACAAGGCGCCGGGCGACGAGGTCTTTGCCGGCACCATCAATCAGAGCGGGGCCATCGAGTTCGAGGTGACCAAGCCGGCGAGCGACACCGTGCTCGCCCGCATCATCCACACCGTCGAAGAGGCCCAGGCCCAGCGTGCGCCGACGCAGCGTTTCGTCGACCGCTTCGCCGCCGTCTACACGCCGGCGGTGTTCGTGCTGGCGCTGGCGGTGGCCTTGGGCACGCCGTTCCTGCTGGGCTGGCCGTGGCTGACGGCGGTCTACAAGGCGCTCGTGCTGCTCGTCATCGCCTGCCCCTGCGCCTTGGTCATCTCCACGCCAGTGACGGTGGTCAGCGGGCTGGCCGCTGCAGCGCGCCGCGGCATCCTCATCAAGGGTGGCGTCTACCTGGAAGAGGCGCGCAAGCTGCAGGTGATGGCGCTGGACAAGACCGGCACGCTCACCGAAGGCCAGCCCAGGCTGGTGGCGCAACTCATGCTGTCCCAGCAGATACCGCAGGAGCAGGTGCTGCGCATCGCACGCAGCCTCGCCGGCCGCTCCGACCACCCGGTGTCGAAGGCGCTGGCCGCGGGCTTGGCCGGCGAGACCTTGCCGGTCGACGGCTTTGGCGCCGAACTGGGCTTCGGGGTGCACGGCACCATTGGCGGCCACACCTACGTGCTGGGCAACCACCGCTGGGTGCATGAGCGCGGCCACTGCTCGGACGAGCTCGAAGCCACGATGCGCGAGCACGAGATGCAGGGCCGCACGGTCTCGCTGCTGGCCGATGGCGACCACGTGCTGGCGCTCTTTGCGGTGGCCGACACCACCAAGGGCACCAGCCGCCAGGCCATCGCCGACCTCCAGGCATTGGGCGTGCGGACGGTCATGCTCACCGGCGACAACCCTTCCACCGCACACGCCATCGCCGCGCAGGTCGGCATCACCGAGGTGCAGGCCGGCCTTCTGCCGCAAGACAAGCTGAATGCGATCTCCAGCCTGCGGGCAAGCCAGCCGGTGGGCATGGTGGGCGACGGCGTGAACGACTCGCCCAGCCTCGCCGCGGCGTCGGTGGGCTTCTCCATGGGCGGCGCCGGCACCGACACGGCCAAGGAAGCGGCCGACGTGCTCATCATGAACGACGACCTGCGCAAGGTGCCCGAGACCATCCGCCTCTCCAAGCGCACCTGCGCCATCCTGTGGCAGAACATCGCCCTGGCGCTCGGCATCAAGGCCGTGTTCTTCGTGCTGGCCGTGTTCGGCAGCGCCACCATGTGGATGGCTGTGTTCGCCGACATGGGCGCCAGCCTGCTGGTCGTCTTCAACGGGCTGCGCTTGCTTCGCGCCCGGACGGCTCCCTGACGGCCAGGTGTCCACCGTCGGGGCTTGACCCGGATCAACTGTCCCCGGGAGGGCGGTTCGTAGAGTGAGGGATGCGCCTTCGCTCGCTCGCCCATGCCTTGATGTTCCAGCTCGCCCTGGCCCTGTGCGGGCCGGCGGGGGCCCACCAGCAGATGCCCGGCTTCTCCGAGGCGCTGCGCGCGGCGCTGCCCAGCGTGGTGTCGGTCTACGGCGAAGGCCTCGACAGCGAATCCGGCGTGATCGAGTTCGAGCCGCAGGCCCTGCAGCGCGCGAAGCCGGTCGAGAGGTCGCCCTGGACCGTCTCGCCCAGCCCGGCCACCATCGGCGCAGGCTTCTTCATCGACGGCAAGGGAACGCTCGTCACCGCCGCGCATGTGGTCACGAACAGCCAGCGGGTGCTGGTGAAGACGGCTGACCTGCAGGTGGTGGTGGCCGAACTCATCGGCGCCGACGAAGACGTCGACATCGCGGTGCTGCGCGTGCGTGGCGTGGCGTCGCCGGTGCCGACCTTCGGGCGGCCCGCGGCCTCGCGCCCGGGTGACTGGGTGCTGGCCGTGGGCGAACCCTTCGGCTTGCAACGCTCGGTGGTCGCCGGCATCGTGGCCGGCCGCGCGCGGCACTTCGCTGAGGACACAGATGGCTTCTACATCCAGAGCGACCTGTCGCTCAACCCCGGCAACTCCGGCGGGCCGCTGCTGAACACCTCGGGCGCCATCATCGGCATGAACCTGCGCACGGTGGTGGGCCCCTACGGCACAGCCGGCGTCAGCCTGTCGATCCCGATCGGGGTGGTGCTGCAGATCGCACATGAGTTGCAGCATGGCAGCGCCTCACGGCCGCGCCTGGGAGCGAGCTTCGAGGACGTGGCGCCATCGGCGGCGCTGGCCGCCGGACGCCGCTATGCCAGCGGCGCCTTCATCAGTGCACTGAAGGACGATGGCATGGGGCGCGTGCTCGGCCTGCAGCTGGGCGACATCGTCGTCGGCATGAACGACCACCCCATCGAAGACAGCGCCGATCTCGCGCGCTGGCTGCTGGCCTGGCGCGAGTTGCGGGGCACGCGCCTGGTCGTGTGGCGCGATGGGGCGTACAGGGTGCTCAGCGCGCCTTCGCCTTGACGCGAGCCGCAGGCAGCAACTCGCGCAGCCCGGCCAGGAAGGGGCTGAAATCGATCGGCTTCGTCCAGTAGCGCGCGGCACCGGCGGCCAGAGCCTCCGCCACCTGGTCCTGCATGCCGCCGGCCGACAGCGCCGCCACGCGGATGTGCCGCGTCGATTCGTCTTCGCGCAGGCGCCTGAGCACCTGCAAGCCGGCGAGGTCGGGCAGGTGCATGTCGAGCAGGATGAGGTCGGGTTGCCCGCTGCGTGCCATGTCCAGCCCGGTCTGCCCGTCGGCGGCCACCGACACGCGTACCAACGGCCAGCAGCGCAGCAGCTCCACCACCAGCAGCGCGTTGACGGGTTCGTCTTCGATGTAGAGCACGTGCCCGGCAGGCTCGGCATTGGGCGGCGGGTCGTTCGGCAGCTCGCCCGCCGCGGGTGCTTCCACCGAGTGCACGCCCAGGGCCAGCATGTCCTCGATGAGGGCGCGCAGCCGTTCGCCCGCCGCCAGCACTAGGCCGAGCCGCTCGTGCTCTTCGGCCGAGAGCCGCTCCCGCGTTGCGGTCTGGAGCAGGCGTGTCAGCCCGACAACGGCATTCAGCGTAGTGCGCAGCTCATGGCTCATGCGCGACATGAACTCCGTCTTGGCGCGGTGGGCGGCTTCGGCGCTGGCATAGGCCTCGCGCGCCTGCTCCAGCGCACGCTGGCGCGTCGCGTCGCGGATCACGGCGGTCATCAGGGCATCGTCCCCCCGACCCATGCGCGAGATCGAGGCTTCGATCGCGATCTCGCTGCCGTCCGAGCGCAGGCCGGTCAGCGTGCGCGTCACGCCCATCGGCCGGGCGGACTTGCCGGTTTCGGCGAAGTGCGTCACCTTCTCGGCATGCACGGCGCGGCTGTCGAGCGGGATGAGCCGCTCCAGCGGCTCGCCCAGCATGCTGGCCGGCGCATACCCGAAGAGTTGGCCTGCGGCGCGGTTGAAGAGACGGATGCGGTGCCGTGCATCGATGGTGATCACCGCATCGAGCACCGTGTCGAGGATGCCGGCAAGCGCCTGCTGGTCTGGCGGCGTCGTCGGGTCTTGAGATGACATGTTTCTCCGGCCATTGCGAACTCCATCGAGCCTAAGCGGCAGCAGCCGAAGCGGGTTGACATGAGTCAAGGCGGCCCAAGAAGGCGCACGCAACAGCCACCCGCCCGATTCCTTGACGGCGGTCAAGCCGCGACCTGGCCGCACGCCTAGGCTGTGCCGTCATGAACGACACCACATCCCGGCGCATCCTCGTCCTGCAGGGCCACCCCGACGCGAGCCAGCCCCACTTCTGCCACGCACTGGCAGCGGCGTATGCCGAGGGCGCGGCGGCCGCGGGGCATGAAGTCCGCACCATCACTGTGGCCGACATCGACTTCCCGCTGCTGCGCAGCAAGCAGGCGTGGGACAGCGGCAGCCTGCCGCCCGCGCTGCTGCCGGCCCAGGAGGCCATTGCCTGGGCCCAGCACATCGTCCTCGTGTTTCCCTTGTGGCTGGGCGGCATGCCGGCGCTGGTGAAGGGCTTCCTGGAGCAGGTGGCCCGCCCCGGCTTCGCGCTCGCCAAGGGAGAAGGGGTTGCCGCGATGGCAAAGAAGCTGCTCAAGGGCCGCTCGGCGCGCATCGTCGTCACCATGGGCATGCCGGCCCTGGTGTACCGCTGGTACTTCCGCGCGCACAGCCTGAAGGCCCTGGAGCGCAACATCCTGGGCTTCGCGGGCGTGGCGCCCATCCATGAAACGCTGGTCGGCCTGGTCGATGACATGGACGCCAAGGCACGCAGCAAGTGGCTGGACAAGCTGCGCGCACTCGGCCGGCTTGCCTCCTGAAGGAGTTCTCACGTGAAGCTCACCTTCCTCGGCGGAACCGGCACCGTCACCGGCTCCAAGTACCTGCTGGAGCACGAGGGCCGCCGCTTCCTGATCGACTGCGGCCTGTTCCAGGGCCTCAAGCAGCTGAGGCTGCGCAACTGGGCACCGCTCGCGGTCCCGCCCGGCGGCATCGATGCGATCGTGCTGACCCATGCGCACCTGGACCACAGCGGCTACATCCCCCGGCTGCGCCACGCGGGCTTCAAGGGGCACGTGCACTGCACGGCACCCACGCGCGACCTGTGCAGCCTGCTGCTGCCCGACTCGGGCCGGCTCCTCGAAGAAGAGGCCGACTACGCGAACCGGCACGGCTTCTCCAAGCACCAGCCGGCCTTGCCGCTCTACACGGAAGACGACGCCCGCGCGGCGCTGACGGCGTTCCGGCCTGTGCCGTTCGAGACGGCGTTCGAGCCGATTCCCGGCGTCTCCGTCACGCTGCGGCGCGCCGGGCACCTGCTGGGTGCGGCCAGCGTGCATGTGGCGTGGGGTCGTCGCTCGATCCTGTTCTCGGGCGACCTGGGCCGCAACGACGACCTGCTGATGGCGCCGCCGTCTCCACCCGTCGCCTGCGACTGGCTGGTGATCGAATCGACCTATGGCAACCGCTTGCACGGCGGGGCCGATGCCCTGAGCGCGCTGGCCGAGATCGTGAGCCGCACGGCCGCGCGGGGCGGCATCGTGGTGATCCCGGCCTTTGCCGTGGGCCGTGCCCAGGCGCTGATGTACGCGCTGCACCTGCTGCGCCAGCAAAGGCGCATTCCCGACATTCCGGTGTTCCTCAACAGCCCGATGGCGGCCGACGCCACGCGCTTCTACCGCCAGCACCGGGCGGAGCACCGCCTCGACGAAGCCCAGTGCGAAGCGATGTGCAGCGAGACGCGCATCGTGAACAGCCTCGAAGAGTCGAAGCGGCTCAACAGCCTGCGCGTGCCTTCGATCATCATCTCCGCGAGCGGCATGGCTTCGGGTGGGCGCGTGCTGCATCACCTCAAGGCCTTCGCGCCGGATGCGCGCAACAGCATCGTGTTCGCCGGCTTCCAGGCCGCGGGCACGCGCGGGGCGACCATGGTGTCGGGTGCGCAGACCGTCAAGATCCATGGCCAGCACATCCCGATCCGGGCCGAAGTGGTTTGCCTGGATTCGATGTCGGCCCACGCGGACCAGGAAGAACTTCTTCGCTGGGCGGGTGCCTTGCCGGCCAAGCCCCGTCACGTGTTCGTCACGCACGGCGAGCCGGTGCCCGCAGATGCCTTGCGCCAGGCGATCGAGGAGCGGCACGGGTACGGCTGCTCTGTCCCGGAGTACCTCGACGTGGTGGATCTCGACCTGATGCCGCCACCCCTCGCGCTTGGCCCTGCCGCTTGACCTTGCCGTTTGACCTCGCTCAAGCGCGAGCCTTTCGCGGGAACGCACACTGGGCGCTTGCAAACCACCCGTTCAACGAGGAGAAAGCCCATGTACGCCTGCATCCTGGTCCCGATCGATCACAGCACGCAGGGGCAGCATGGCCTGGATGAAGCCATCAAGCTGGCCGCCGCACTGTCGTCGAAGATCCGCCTCGTCCATGTGGTGGACCTGCGCGCGCTGATCCAGGGCGTTGCCGGCTACGCCCCCACGGAACAGCTGATCGAGGACTGGAAGGCCGCGGGCGAGAAGCTGGTGGCCGAGGCGACCGCGCGCGTGCGCGAGAAGGGTGTTGCGGTCGAGAGCGTGGTGCTCTGCGACCCGGCCTTGCGCATCTGCGACGCCATCATCGAAGAGGCGAAGAAGGCCCCCGCCCAGCTGATCGTCATGGGCACGCACGGCCGGCGCGGCTTCTCGCGGCTGGTGATGGGCAGCGACGCCGAACTGGTGTTGCGCAGCAGCCCGGTCCCGGTGATGCTGGTCCGCGGCGAGGAACCGGAGCCCGCCTGAGTTTCATGCGGGCTCCAGCGCGGCCAGCCCCCGCGCCAGCAGGCGCAGGCGCGCCTGATCCTTGATGCGGATCCGCCTGCCCCGCACGTCGAGCGCCCAGTCGCTCTCCAGCCGGGAGAGGCAGCGGCTGATGGTCTCGATCCGCAGGCCGAGCAGGTTGCCGATGTCCTCTCGGCTCATGCGCAA
>NZ_DASSRA010000482.1:0-37493 GCF_035702065.1 Rhizobacter sp. | reverse complement strand
CGCCGAAGACGACGCCACGCCCACCCAGGGCCTGGTGGTGATCGACGGCACCGAAGGCGCCTCGGTGCAGATGGCCAGCTGTTGCCGCCCCATCCCCGGCGACGACATCGTGGGCTACCTCGGCCGCGGCGAGGGCCTGCTGGTGCACACCGCCGAGTGCGGTGTCGGCAAGCGCCTGTTCGAACGCGACAGCGAACGCTGGATCAGCGTCGAGTGGGCCGAGGAACCGACTCGCCCCTTCGAGACCGGCATCACCCTGCTGCTGCGCAACGGCAAGGGCGTGCTGGCGCAGGTGGCTTCGGCCGTGAGCGCGGCCGAGGCCGATATCACCCACATCGACATGGACGACGAGCCCGCGGCCGAAACCACTGAGCTGCGGCTGCTGGTGAGTGTGCGTGACCGGCTGCACCTGGCCGATGTGATGCGCACGCTGCGCCGAGCACCAGCGGTGCTGAAAGTCCTTCGCGTCAAGCCTTAGGCCCCCCAGTCGCTTCGCTCCTGCCCCCAAGGGGCGCCGCCTGGCGGCCCGGCAAAGCCGGTTCCGCGGGCGTTGCTTGATCAGGCCGCTGGGTAACGCACCTCGATCACTTCCAGCTTTTCCAAGCCCCCGGGCGTCATCAGCGACACCTCGTCGCCCACGCGCGACTTCAGCAAGGCCCGCGCGATCGGCGAGACCCAGCTCACTTCACCCTGCAGGTTGTCGGTCTCGTCGATGCCCTTGATGGTGATGGTGCGTTCTTCGCCCTGCGCGTTCTCGTAAGTCACCGTCGCACCGAAGAACACCTGGTCGCTGCCATGGTGCACCGACGGGTCGGCCACCTCGGCGATGTCGAGCCGCTTGGTCAGGAAGCGGATGCGCCGGTCGATCTCGCGCAGGCGCTTCTTGCCGTAGAGGTAGTCGCCGTTCTCGGAGCGGTCGCCGTTCTTGGCGGCCCACGACACCACCTCGACGATCTTCGGACGCTCGACATCGAGCAGACCCATCAGCTCCTCACGCAGTCGCTTGTAGCCTGCGGGCGTGACGTAGTTCTTGCCACCCGCGGGCAATGCCGGCAACGCGAGGTCGTCATCGTCGTCGTCGCCGCTGGGTTCCTTGGTGAAGGCCTTGCTCATGCCGCGATTGTCGGCGCTGTCGTCACAGCAGCAGAAGCCTCCTTCGCCTGCAGGGTCTCGGCCTTACGCCCAAGCGACCAGGCGACCGCCACCCAGCCCACGGCGATAGGCACCGACAACCAGGAGATCTGCACGCCGGACAGGCCCAGCCCGCGCAGGCCCGCGAAGATCCAGCCCGACGCGGTGTCGCCGGTGCGGTGCACCAGGGTGTCGATCACGTTCTTGGCCTTGTACTTCTGTTCGGGCGGCAGCACGTTGAAGAGCGTCTCGCGCGCCGGTTTGCTGAGCGCGTACTCGCCGGCGCGGCGCAGCACGCCGAAGACCACGATCACACCCACCACCGGGAACAGGGCCAGCGCCGTGAAGCCCACCACCGACACCAGCGGCAGCAGCACCAGCGTCACCCTTGTGCCCAGGCGCGTGATCAGGCCTTTGAAGGCCAGCACCTGCAGCAGCAGGGCCAGCACGTTGACCACCAGGTCGATCTGCGCCAGCAGCTGCGTGCGCTCGGCCGGGTCGGTGTAGGTCTGGGGCAGCAGCTCCACGCTCTGGAAGTAGAGAAAGGTCGACAGCAGCGCATAGCTGAAGAGGAACAGGCAGATGCCCAGCAGGTAGCGCGAGTGCAGCACGTCGGCGAGTCCGCTCCACACGCTGCCCTTGAGGCCAGCGTGTTCTCCGTCATCGGCTCCCGGCGCGCGCTTGCGCGCCAGGCCACGCAGGCGAAAGATCGCGACGATGGCTACACCCAGCAGCGCCGCCGACACCAGCACCAGCACCTTCGGGCCCAGCACCTTCACCAGACCCGCCGTGATCAGCGGCCCGGTCAGCGCGCCCAGCGTGCCGCCGGCCGAGATGAAGCCATAAAGCCGCTTGGCCTGCTCGGTGTCGAACAGGTCGGCCATGAAGCTCCAGAACACCGAGATGATGAAGAGGTTGTAGACCGCCACCCACACAAAGAAGACGCGCGCGACCACCGGGCTCTGCGTGCCGCCACCCTCGAACACCAGGAAGAAGCCCACCAGGTTGAGCACGAAGAAGCCGTACAGCCATGGCAGCAGCTGGCGCCGCGCGAAACGCCGGTTGAGCCAGCCGAAGGCCGGCACCAGCAGCAGCATCACGACGAAGACCGCGGTGAAGAGTTCCTGCAAGGCGCGTGCGCCGAGCTGCAGGCCCATCTCGTCGCGGATGGGGCGCAGCACGTAGTAGCCGGCCAGCAGCGCGAAGAAGTAGACGAAGGACCACAGCACCGAAGCCAGTTCTTCGGGCGTGGCGCGGGTGTTCTTCAGCAGCAGTTTTTTCATCGGGCCGCATGATCACACACGGCCTGCGCCGCAGCCGGTTGGCCGCGCCAGCGCCACCAGGCCAAGGCGCCGTAGACGCACAGCAGCAGCGCAAGGTTGAGCAGCTCGGGGCCCAGCTCCGACAGGTGGGCCTGCATCTGGTTGGCCTTGACCAGGGCCTGGATGCCGGGCGTCGAGGGCAGCAGGTGGGCCAGCGCCACCAGCGGTGCAGGCATGGCCGCAAAAGGCCAGGGCAGCCCGCTCAGGAAGAAGACCACCGCCGACAGCGCCGCCAGCACCTGGGCCGACCGCTCCCCGCGGTCGAAGTAGCTGCCAAGGAAGAGCGCAAAGGCCACCGTGGCGGCAACGAACAGCGCGGTGGACACAAGCACCGCCGCCAGCTCCCCGCCGCGCGGGTAGTCCTGGTACCAGAACACGAAACCGAAGTAGAACAAGGCGGTGAAGACGCCGATCAGCCCGAAGGCCGCGGCACTGCCCAGCAACTCGGTTGCCGAGCCGAAGCGTTGGCCACGGCGCGATCGTTCGGCCATCAGCAGCACGATGCCCATCAGCAGCGTCTGATGCACGATCACCACCGCCACCCCCGGCACCACGTAGCTGCCATAGCCTTCGCGGGTGTTGAACAGCGGGTGCACCACGGTCTCGACCGGCTTGAGCACCCGCACGCCCGCCGCACGCGCGGGCGCCTCCAGCGCCTGCGCCACGGCGGCGGCCAGCACCGACTGCAGCGCCTCGCCGATCGCACTGGCACGCACGATGTAGGCGCCGTTGAGGTAGAAGGCCAGCGCATCGGGCCGCGTGCCGGAGAGCAGCCCGCGTTCGAAGTCGCGGGGGATCAGCACGAAGGCATCGATGTCGCGCCGCTGCAGCGCGGCGTGAGCGGCCTCGATGTCGGGCACCTGCTGCACCACGTGCAGCTGCGGGGCGGCCATGAGGCGCTCGGTCAGCTTGCGGCTGAGCGCACTCTGGTCGAGATCGACCACCGCCACGGGCAGCTGCCGTGCCACCTGGTGCTGGTAGGCGGCCGGGTAGTAGAAGCCGTAGAGCAGCCCGGCGAGCACCAGGATCATCAGGGCCGGCCGCGTGGTGGCCACGCTCGTGAGCGTCTGCCGCAGGCCATGCCAGAAGCCGCTCATGCCACCTGCTCCGTGGGCGCTGGCCGCGCACCGTGCCCGGCCAGCGCCGCCGCCGCAGCAAACATCACCGCGCCCTCGGCCAGCATCAGCCCCACCCACGGCCATGAGGCGGCGGCGGGCGAGCCCATGAACATCTGCTCCATCTGCAGCTTCACGTAGGCCGAGAACGGCAGCGCGTGGCTCCACACCAGCGTGAAGGTCGAGGCGCCGACGAGAGGCAGCGTGGCGTCCGAGAAGGTCATCGCCGGGCCGCCGTACAAGGCCACCGCGGACAACGCGGTGTAGGTGTCGCGCAGCAGCAGCGCCACCAGCGCGGCGACCGCGGCATAGCAGGCGTACAGCGCGAACTGGCCCGCCACCAGCACGAGCAGGCTGCCGTGCACGCCCCAGCCACGCCAGCCGCACAGCCAGGCTGTGCCGGCGAGCTGCCAGCCGGTGAAGGCCAGCACATAGGGCGCCAGCTTGGCCGCCAGCGCCACCACCGGGCCGCCGGCCTCGGCCAGCCAGCGGCCGGGCTGGGCCAGTTCGCGGCCGACCGCCACCACCACCAGCGCGCTCATCAGCACATGCAGGATGCCGGGCTGCAGCAGCGCCTCCAGGAACCACTCGTAGCTCAGCTGCGGGTTGAACAGCACCGTGGCCTGGATGCGCGGCCGCTCGATGCGCACCGCCGGCAGGTTGCGCTCGCGCTGCAGCTGCGGCAGCAGCTGCGCGTTCAGCGCCTCCACCGCCCCGTCGATGCCCCGGCTGGCCAGCGCGCCGATCGAATAAAACGCCGAGTTGCGGTACACCAGCACCTCGCCCTTGCGCCCGGCCAGTACCTCGCGGTGCAGGTCGCGCGGCACGTAGACCACCGCCCACACCTGGGTGCGGCGCGCGAGCGACCAGGCCGCCTCCAGATCGGGCGGCTCGGCCACCACGTCGACCTGCGCCGCGGCTCGCAGGTTGCGCACCAGCTGACGGCTGGTGCTGGAATGATCAGCATCGACCACCGCGATGGGCAGCGCATGCGGGCTGCTGCTGAGGAACATGGCGCCCAGCACCACCAGCACCAGCAAGGGCGCCACCGTGACGAGCGCCAGATCCCACGGACTGCGCGCCAGCCAGCCCAGCTCGCGCCGCCAACCCGCCGCGAAGCCCACCCCGAAGCCCGCTGGCTTCATTGCGGCCAGTCGAACAGCACGCTCATGCCCGGGCGCAGGCCCGGCACCGGCGTGGCCGGCACGAGGCGCACCTCGAAGCTGCGCACGTCGTAGCCGGTCGACTGACGCGTGGCGCGCCAGGTGGCGAACTCGCCCTGCACGCCCACGCTGTGCACGCGGAAGCGCACCGCCTGGTGGTCGAGCGCCGGCAGGCGGCCCGTCAGTTCGCGCCCGGCGGCAAGCCCGTGCATCTGGTTCTCGCGCACGTTGACCACCACCGACGGCTTGTCCACCTCCACCAGCGTGAGCACCGGAAAGCCCAGCGGCACCAGCTCGCCCGCGCGCACCAGGCGGTGCGAGATCTCGCCGCTGACCGGCGCGGCCAGGTGGGTCTCGCCCTGCAGCGACTGGACCTCCTTCACGCCGGCCTCGGCCACCTTCACCTGGGCCTGGGCGACGTCCTTGTCCTGCTGAGGCACGCCGCGCACGGCACGGCGCACCTGCTGGTGCGCGGCCTCGGCGTGGCCGCGGGCGGCATCACGGGCGGCCAGTGCCTCGTCCAGGCGCTGCGCCGGGACCACTCCTTCCTGGTAGAGGTTGCGCACCCGCACGTAGGTCTTCTCGGTGAGCACCAGCGCGGCGTCGGCGCTCTCGGCGGCGGCACGCAGGGTCTCGATGTTCTCGGGCAAGGCGCCGGCCACCACGCGTGCCTGCGCGGCCTGCGCACCAGCGAGCACCGCATCGGCCTGGTCGCGCCGCGCAGACAGTTCGGGGCTGCTCAGCACGATCAGCGGCTGGCCGGCCTGGACCCGGTCGCCCTCGGCCACCAGCAGCCGCTCCACGCGCGACAGGGGCAGCTTGGTGGCGATGGTGTACGACTCGGCATCGACCATGCCCTGCAGCTGGTCGGGCACGGGCTTGTAGGCCAGCCACAGGCCCACGCCGACGAAGGCCACAAGCGCGGCCCCCGCCGCAACACCGAGCCAGCGCCAGAGCGGGCTGCGTCGGTGCGGCGCAGGTTCGTCCGCGACGAGGCGCGCGGGCTCGTCGACCGGCACGTCGTCGCCTTCGGGCAGATCGGGTTCGCTCATGGCAGCGGCACCCTCTGGTCGGCCGCCGCCACATGGCGGCCGTAGTCAGCCATCTGCCCGCTGGCGGCCAGCAGCCGGGCCAGCGACACGTCGTACTCGAACGCGGCGGCCGCACGCTGCGTCTGCGCCACGCTGAGCGCGACCTGCGCGTCGATCAGCGCCGCCGCGGTGGCCTCGCCCTCGCGGAAACCGAGGGTCTGCACCCGCACGTTTTCTTCAGCCGCCTCGATGTTGCTCGACAGCAGCAGGAACTGCCGGCGTGCGGTCTCCACGCCCTGGTAGCTGCGCACGATCAGGGTCTCGACATCGTTGCGGGCCTGGTCGACCGAGGTCTGCGCCTGCTGCTGCCGCGCCCGTGCGGCCGATTCGCTCTGCTTGCGGTCGACGTTGGAGAAGATCGGGTAGTGCAGGCCCACGCCGACGATCCAGTCGGGGTCGGGCAGCACCGCGTTGCGCGCATTGAAGTTGTAGGAGCCGAAGCCATACAGCCGCGGCAGCGAGGCCGCTTCGGCCGCCTTCACACCGCTGTCGGCCACTTCGCGCAGCGCGATCAGGCGCGCGACCGTGGGCGAGCGCATGCGCCCGGTGTCCACGAAGCCCTGCAGAGGCGGCAGCGGTGCAGACGCGGCGAACAAGGGCGTGAGCGGCTGCACGACACGTCCTTCGTTGAGGGTGCGCGTGAGCACCGCCAAGGCGGTCTCGTGGTCGTTCTGCGCCCGCAAGGCCTGGCGCTCAGCGGCATCGCGTGCCACCTGCATCTGCAGCCGCTGCGCCTTGCTCAGCAGGCCCTGCGCCTCCATCTTCAGCGCGTTGTCGAGGTGGGTCTGGAAGCGTGCGAGGTTCTGCCGGCTCGTCTCGAGCGTGTGGGCGGTGACCTGCTGCCCGAAGTAGGCCACCACGAGCTGCAGCGTCAGCGTGTCGGAGGTGGCCACGAGCTCGGCCTCGGCCTGGCGCGCGCCGGCTTCGGCCGCGCTCTGCGTGGCGTCGCTCAAGCCCCCGGTGTAGAGCGGCCACAGCACGGTGAGGGTGGGCCGCCAGATGTTTTCGGTGACCTTGGCGGTGAACGACTCCGGCACGATGCTGTTGACCGCGCTGGGCGGCAGGGGCGGCAGCGGCACGGGCAAGGAACCGAGAAACCCGTTGACCGCGTTCAGCACCGAGGTGCGCACCGATTCGAGCCCGATGTCGATCGTCTTCTGGTAGCGGAAGTACTGCGCGTCGATGGAGACGATGGGCAGGTTCAGGCCGCTCACTGCGGCGGCCGAGCTGCGCGAGGCGTCGGCGCCGGAGCGGGCTGCGCTGAGCGCGCTCGAGGTGGCGGTCACGCGCTCCTGGGCCGACTCGAAGCTGTAGGCCGGCGACGCGGGCAACGCCGTGCCCTGGGCCCAGGTGCCAGCAGGCGCAGTGAAGAAGAGGAGGCACCCCAGGTGCCACGCCCTCAATCGAATGTCTGTGGCGAACAAGGTCGGTGGCCCGGGCGGCCGCAGCCGCAGGTGGTGGTGAGTGGGTGACCGAAGGCTACCAACTGCGCCCCGCGCTTGCAACCGCGCTCGGGCTCAGGCGGTGGGGGCTTGCGCGATCTCTTCGGCGTAGTGGCAGGCCACCTCGCGGCCGTCGACCACGCGCAGCTGCGGCACCTCTTCGCTGCAGCGCGGCTGGGCGTAGGGGCAGCGCTTGTGGAAGCTGCAGCCGCTGGGCGGGTTGAGCGGCGACGGCAGCTCGCCCACGATGCGGATCTTGTGGGCACGGCGCGCCGGGTCGATGCTGGGCGTGGCCGAGAGCAAGGCGCGCGTGTACGGGTGCAGCGGCTGGGCGAAGAGCTTCGCCTTGGGCGCGAACTCGACCACGCGGCCGAGGTACATCACCATCACGCGCTGCGCGATGTGCTCCACCACGCTGAGGTTGTGCGAGATGAACACGTAGGCGATCTGCGTGCGCTCCTGGATGTCCATGAACAGGTTCAGGATCTGCGCCTGGATGGACACGTCGAGCGCCGAGGTCGGCTCGTCGGCCACCAGCAAACCGGGCTGCAGCATCATGGCCCGCGCAATGGCGATGCGCTGGCGCTGGCCGCCCGAGAACATGTGCGGGTAGCGCTGCGCATGCTCGGGCCGCAGGCCCACCTGCGCCAGTGCCGCGGCGATGCGCTCGCGCCGCTCGGCGGCGGTGAGCTGCGTGTTGAGCAGCAGCGGCTCGTCGAGCATCTGCGACACGCGCTTGCGCGGGTTGAGCGAGGCGTACGGATTCTGGAACACCATCTGCACCTGTCGGCGCAGCGCACGCGTCTGCGCGGGCGTGGCGGTGGCGGCGTCGGTGCCGGCCAGCACCAGGCTGCCGCTGGTGGGCTTCTCGATCAGCGTGAGCGCGCGGGCCAGCGTCGACTTGCCGCAGCCCGACTCGCCCACCACCGCCAGCGTCTGCCCGGCCGAGAGCGAGAAGCTCACGCCATTGAGCGCCTTCACCGTGGCGTGGGGTTTGAGGAAGCCGCGTGAGACGCGGTAGTGGCGCGCCAGGTCCTTGGCTTCAAGAAGTGGAGCGGTCATGGCGTGATGTGCAGGGGAAAGAGGCAACGCGCCAAGCCGCCATCGGGCATGGGCAGCAGATCAGGGTGCGTGGCGCGACATTCGTCGCGCACCTGGGGGCAACGCGGCGAGAGCAGGCAGGCCTTCGGGCGGTCGTGCAGACCCGGCACCACGCCGGCCAGCGTGGGCAGGCGCTTCGCGCCGCGGCTGTGCTCGGGGATGGAGGCGAGCAGCGCCTCGGTGTAGGGGTGGTGCGGCCGCTCGAAGAGCGCCGGCACGGCCTGCACCTCCACCACCTCGCTCGCGTACATCACGGCGATGCGCTTGGCGTGCTCGGCCAGCAGCGCCAGGTCGTGGGTGATGAGGATGAGCGCCATCTCCTGCTTGCGCTGCAGCGCCACCAGGAGGTCGAGCACCTGGGCCTGGATGGTCACGTCGAGCGCGGTGGTGGGCTCATCGGCGATCAGCAGCTTCGGCGAGCAGGCCAGCGCCATCGCGATCATCACGCGCTGGCTCATGCCGCCCGAGAGCTGGTGCGGGTAGGCCGCGAGGCGCGACTCGGGGTCGGGAATCTCCACCAGCTTGAGCAGCTCCAGCGCACGCTCCTTCAGGGCGCTCTTGCTGCCCGTCTGATGCACCTTGAGCGTCTCCATGATCTGGAAGCCCACGGTGTAGCTGGGGTTCAGGCTGCTCATCGGGTCTTGAAAGATCATGGCCATGTCGCGGCCGACGATCTCGCGGCGCTGGCGGGAGCTGAGCTTGAGCAGGTCGTGCCCGTCGAAGCGCAGCACGTCGGCCGTCACCTGGCCGGGGGCTTCGATCAGGCCCATCAGCGCCAGCATGCTCACGCTCTTGCCTGAACCGGATTCGCCGACCACGCCCAGCAGCTCGCCGCGGTCGAGCGTGATGTCGACGCCTTGCACGGCGGCGAAGGCACCGAACTGCACCGAGAGGTTGCGTATCTCCAGCAAGTGGCTCATGAGAGTCTCTTCATGCGCGGGTCCAGCGCGTCGCGCAGCCCGTCGCCCATCAGGTTGATGGCCAGCACGGTGACCAGGATGGCCAGGCCGGGGAAGGTGACGACCCAGTTGGCGCGTTCGATGTAGTCGCGCGCCGAGGCGAGCATGGTTCCCCACTCCGGCGTGGGTGGCTGTGCCCCCAGCCCCAGAAAGCCCAGCGCGGCAGCGGTGAGGATGGCGTCCGAGAAGCCCAGCGTCGCCGTCACGATCACCGGCGCCATGCAGTTGGGCAGCACAGTGTTGAACATCAGCCGCGCCGTGCCCGCACCGGCCAGGCGCGAGGCGACCACGTAGTCGCGCGTCAGCTCCGACATGGCCGAGGCCCGCACCAGCCGCACGTAGCTCGGCACCGCGACGATGGCGATCGCCAGCATGGTGTTGAGCAGGCCAGGGCCGAGCACGGCCACCACGGCAATGGCCAGCAGCAGGCTGGGCAGGGCCAGCATCACGTCCATCAGGCGCAGGATGGCGGTGCCCAGGCGCGGGAAGAAGGCCGCGGTGAGCCCCAGCGCCATGCCCGGCAGCATGGACAGCAGCACCGCCACGAAGCCGATGGCCAGCGACAGGCGCGCGCCGTAGAGCAGGCGCGAGAGCACGTCGCGGCCGATGTCGTCGGTGCCGAGGATGAACTTGCTGCTGCCGCCCTCGGCCCACATGGGCGGCGTGAGCAAGGCCTCGCGGTACTGCTCGATCGGATCGTGCGGTGCCAGCACACCGGCCAGCAGCGCGCAGAGGATCACGAAGACGAAGACGAACAGGCCGCCGACGGCGCCCTTGTTGTGCGAGAAGGTGCGCCAGAAGTCCCTGAAGGACGAGGGCGCGGCGGGGGTCGCTTCGGTGGCGAGGATGGCGCTCATGGGCGTGTTCTTGTTCTGGAAGAGGTCAGGTCACTTCGCATGCCGGATGCGCGGGTTCACCAGGCCGTACATCAGGTCGACCAGCAGGTTCACGCCGATCACCAGCGAGGCCACGATCAGGATGCCGCCCTGCACCACCGGGTAGTCGCGCCGGCTGATGGCATCGATCAGCCACTTGCCGACACCCGGCCAGGAGAAGATGGTTTCCGTGAGCACCGCGCCGCCCAGCAGCGTGCCCACCAGCAGGCCGATCACCGTGATCACCGGCACCAGGGCGTTGCGCAACGCATGCACGAACACCACCCGCGCCGGCGACAGGCCCTTGGCCTTGGCGGTGCGCACGTAGTCCTCGCGCAGCACCTCGAGCATCGACGAGCGCGTCATGCGCGCGATCACCGCCAGCGGCACCGTGCCCAGCACGATGGAAGGCAGCACCAGGTGCTTGATGGCCGAGGTGAACGCCCCGGCCTCGCCCGACAGCCAAGCGTCGATCAGCATGAAGCCGGTGCGCGGCGCGATGTCGTACTCCAGCGCCATGCGCCCCGACACCGGCAGCGCCCAGGCCGGTGCCCACTCGCGCATGTAGACGGAGCAGAACATGATGAGCAGCAGGCCCCACCAGAAGATCGGCATCGAGAAGCCGGTGAGCGACATGCCCATCACGCCGTGGTCGAGCACCGAGCCGCGCTTGATGGCCGCCACCACGCCAGCCAGCAGGCCCACCACCACCGCGAAGAACATCGCGCAGATCGACAGTTCCAGCGTGGCGGGGAACAGCTTCAGGAACTCGCTCCACACCGGCTCGTGGGTGACGAAGCTCTCGCCGAGGTCGAGCCGCACCGACTTCCACAGGTAGACCGCGTACTGCTCGTACAGCGGCCGGTCCAGGCCCAGGCGGTGCAGCACCTCGGCGTGGAAGGCCGGGTCGAGCCGGCGCTCGCCGGCCATCACCTGCACGGGGTCGCCGGGGATCAGGTGGATGAGCGAGAAGGCCAGCAGCGTGATGCCGAGGAAGGTGGGGATGACGAGCGCCAGGCGCTTGAGGACGAAGGCAAACATCAGGGGCTCACGGTCACGCTGCGGAAATCGCTGTTGCCAAACGGGCTGGGCACGAAGCCCTGGACGCGCTTGTTCAGCGCCGTCATCTGAACCGGGCTGACCAGCGGGATCACGGGCACCTCTTCATGCACCAGACGCTGGGCCTTGGCGTACAGCTCGGTGCGCTGCTTGGTGTCGGGCGCCTTGCGCGCCGCATCGATCAGTTCGTCAAAGGCCTTGTTGCACCACTGGCTCTTGTTGCCGCCACCCTCGACCGCGGCACAGGCCAGGTTGGGCGTGAGGAAGTTGTCGGGGTCGCCGTTGTCGCTCACCCAGGCCAGCAGGGCCAGGTCGTGCTCGCCCTTGCCGGTGCGCTTGTAGAGCTCGCCGATCTCCATCATCTGCACCCGCACCTTGACACCGATGCGTGCCCAGTCGGCCTGCATCAGCTCGGCAGCGCGCTTGTTGTCGGAGGCGCCGCCGAGGCGCGCGAACAGCACCAGCTCGCTGCCGTCGTAGCCGCTGGCCTTGACCAGCGCCTGGGCCTGCGCAGTGTCGCGCCGCTCGGGCAGCTGGGCGTCGTAGCCCCACATCGAGGGCGGCAGGAAGCTCGTCGCCGGCTTGGCCAGCCCACCGTACACCGAGGTGATCAAGGTCTTCTTGTCGAGCGCGAGCCACAGCGCCTGCCGGAAGCGCTTGTCGCTCAGATGCTTGCGTTTGGCGTTGAGCGCCAGGTAGTTGGTCTGCAGCGGCGTGCTGGGGACCATGGCCAGCTTGGGGTCGTTGTCGAAGGCATGGGCCTGCTCCGACTTCATGCCGATGCCGGCCAGGCACTCGCCGGCTTTGAGGCGCTGCACCCGCACGTTGGGGTCAAGCGTGATGGCAAAGATCATGTTGTCGACCTTGGGCGCACCGCCCCAATAGGCCGTGTTCGCCGCATAGCGGATCACCGCGTCCTTCTGGTAGCTCTTGAAGACGAACGGGCCGGTGCCCACGGGCTCGGTGTTGAGCCGCTCCAGCTGGCCGCTCTTCTGCAACTGCGCGGCGTACTCGGCCGACACCACGCTGCCGATGGCCTGGATCGCCAGGTCGGCCAGGAAGGGTGCCTCCGGCCGCGTGAGGGTGAAGCGCACCGTCATGTCGTCGACCTTGGCCACCGACTTGATCAGTGCGCGCATGCTCATGCCCTCGAAGTACACGAAGCCGTTCCGGGCGGCTGCGTGGGCGGGGTGGCCCTTGTCGTACATGCGGTTGATCGAGAACATGACGTCGTCGGCATTGAAGTCGCGCGTCGGCTTGAACCAGGGCGTGGTGTGGAACTTCACGCCGCGGCGCAGGTGCAGGGTGTAGACCAGCCCGTCGGCGCTGATGTCCCAGCGCTCGGCCAGGCCGGGAACCACGCGCGTGCTGCCGGGCGCGAACAGCACCAGCTGGTCGTACAGCGCGATGCCGGCCGCGTCGTTGGTGACGCTCAGCTCGTACTGCGCCATGTCGAAACCCTCAGGCGACGACTCGGTGCAGACGGTCAGCGTGCCGGCGGCGTGGGCACTGCCGACCAGGCAAGGCAACAGGCAAGCCCGCAGCCAGCGTGATGCCGAGGCCACCTTCACTTGACGCTCACTGCCCGGAAGTCGCTGTGCGTGAACGGATCCGGCACGAAGCCCTGCACGCGCTTGTTGAGGGCCACCATGTTCACCGGGTACACCGTGGGGATCACCGCCACCTCGTCGTACGCGAGCCTTTGCGCCTTGACGTAGATCTCGGCGCGCTTCTTCGGGTCGACCGTCTTGCGGCCGGCCTCGATCAGCTCCTCGAAGGCCTTGTTGCACCACTGGCTCTTGTTGCCGCCACCGGTGACGGCCGCGCACGTCAGGTTGGGCGTGAGGAAGTTGTCGGGGTCGCCGTTGTCGCCGGCCCAGCTGAGGAAGGTGATGTCGTGCTCACCCTTGCCGGTGCGCTTGAGCATCTCGCCCCACTCCATCATCTGCACACGGACCTTGATGCCCACGCGCGCCCAGTCGGACTGCATCAGCTCGGCCGCGCGCTTGCCGTCGATGGAGCCGCCGATGCGCGTGAAGAGCGCGAGCTCGGTGCCGTCATAGCCCACGGCCTTGACGAGCTGCTTGGCCTTTTCGGGGTCGAAGCGGTTGGCGAGCGTCTTGTCGTGGCTCCACATCGGCGGCGGCAGCATGCTCGCCGCGATGGTGGCGTTGCCGCCGTACACGGCCGAGAGGTAGGTCTTCTTGTCGAGCGCGAGCCACAGCGCCTCGCGGAAGCGCTTGTCGCTCAGGAACTTGTGCTTGACGTTGGGGGCGATGTAAGCCGTGAGCAGCGGGCTGTTGCGCACGATCTGCACGTTGGGATCGTTGTCGAAGGTGCTCACCGTCTCGGGCTTCATGTTCGTGCCCACCAGGCACTCGCCGGCCTTGAGCCGCTGCACGCGCACATTGGGGTCGAGCGTGATGGCGAAGATGAGGTTGTCGACCTTGGGCGCGCCGCCCCAGTAGGCGGTGTTCGCCGAGTAGCGAATGATCGCGTCCTTCTGGTAGCTCTTGAAGACGAAGGGCCCGGTGCCCACCGGCTGGGTGTTGATCTGCTCCAGCTTGCCGGCCTTTTGCAGCTGCTCGGCATACTCGGCCGAGAAGATGGAGCCGATGGCCTCCATGCCCATGTCGGCGAGAAAGGGTGCCTCGGGCCGCGTGAGGGTGATGCGCACGGTGCTGGCGTCGACTTTCTCCACCGCCTTGATCAGCTGCGACATGCCCATGCCCTCCCAGTACACGTAGCCGTTCTTGGCCACGCTGTAGGCGGGGTGCTTCTTGTCGTTCATGCGGTTGATGGACCACAGCACGTCGTCGGCGTTGAAGTCGCGCGTGGGCTTGAACCACGGCGTGGTGTGGAACTTCACGCCCTTGCGCAGGTGGAAGGTGTAAACCAGGCCGTCGGCGCTCACGTCCCAGCGCTCGGCCAGGCCGGGGCGGATCTCGGTGGTGCCGGGCTTGAAGCCGAGCAGCTGGTCGTAGATCGTGCGGCCGGCTGCGTCGTTGGTCACGCTGGACTCGTACTGCGCGATGTCGAAGCCGTCGGGCGAGGCCTCGGTGCAGACCGTGAGCGTGCCCGCCGCATGCGCGGCGCTGCCCAGGCACAAGGCCAGGCTGGCCGCCAACGACGAAAGGATGTGCTTGTTCATCATGAGACGAGTACCGGCTTTGAAAGAAAGTTCACTGTAGCGCCAGGCCGCCCGGCCAGGTTCACCAGATCCGGATGCGCTGGTTCTGCGGCTTGTACATGCGGTCACCGGGCTTGGTGCCGAAGGTGGCGTGGAACACGTCCATGTTGACCACCGTGCCGTTGGCGCGGAAGAGCGGCGGCGCATGCTCGTCGCTCACCAGCAGCTCCAGCGTGCGGGCATCGCGCATCTTCTCGCGCCACGAAACGGCCCAGGCCAGGAAGAAGCGCTGGTCGCCCGTCATCCCGTCGATCACCGGCGGCTCCTTGCCCTTGAGCGACAGGCGCCAGGCCTTGTAAGCGATCTCCAGGCCCGACAGGTCAGCGATGTTCTCGCCCAGCGTGAGGCGGCCATTGACCTTGTGGCCGGGCACGGGCTCGTAGGCGTCGAACTGCTTTGCCAGGCGGTTGCCCAGCTTGTCGAAGGCCTTGCGGTCGGCTTTCGTCCACCAGTTCTGCAGCTTGCCGGTGCCGTCGTACTGGCTGCCCTGGTCGTCGAAGCCGTGGCTGATCTCGTGGCCGATGGTGGAGCCCGTGGCACCGTAGTTGGCGGCGTCGTCGGCGTCCATGTCGAACAGCGGCGCATCGAGGATGGCGGCCGGGAACACGATCTCGTTCATCGTGGGGTTGTAGTAGGCATTCACCGTCTGCGGCGTCATGCCCCACTCGGTGCGGTCGACCGGCCCGCCCAGCTGCACCGCGGTGCGCTCGTGCTCGAAGCGGCGCGCGCGCGCGAGGTTACCGAGTGCGTCGCCGTCGAGCACTTCGAGCCGGGTGTAGTCGCGCCACTTGTCGGGGTAGCCGATCTTCACCATGTAGGCCGCGAGTTTCTTGCGCGCGTGCTGCTTGGTGGTGGGCGTCATCCAGCTCAGCGTGTCGATCGACTGGCCGTAGGCCGCGAAGAGGTTGCCCACCAGCTCCTGCATGCGGGCCTTGGCCTGCGGCGGGAAGTGGCGCGCCACGTAGACCTGGCCCACCGCCTCGCCCAGCGCGGTGTCGATGGCCGCCGTGCCCTGCTGCCAGCGTGGGCGCGGCTCTTCCTGGCCGCGCAAGGCCTTGCCGCGCAGCGCGAACTCGGCGTCGCGCCAGGGCTGCGGCAGCACGCTGGCCATGGCGTCGTAGAGGCGCACGCGCTGGTAGAGCTGCCAGGTGCCCATGGGCGTCTTGCGCACCAGCTGGCCCAGGGCCTTGGCGTAGCTCGGCTCCTGCATCGACAGCCGGTCAATCTTTGGCATGGCCGCGGCCTGGAAGAAGGCCGCCCAGTCCAGGCCCGGGGCGCGCTTCGTGAGCACCGGCACCGTCATGGGGTTGTAGGTCTTGAGGGCGTCCTGGCTGTCGACCTTGGTCCAGTGCGCCTGGGCGAGCTGCGTCTCCAGCGCGAACACGGTCTGCGCGTGCTTGGCTGCGTCGGCATCGCCGCCCAGGCGCAGCAGCGTCTCCAGGTACGTGAGGTAAGCCGCGCGCGCCTTGACGAAGTTCTCGGCCTTGTTCAGGTAGAACTCGCGGTCGGGCAGGCCCAGGCCCGACTGGTACACCGCCACGCGGTTGATGGCGGGCTCCTTCGGGTCGCCGCCCACGTAGGTGGCGACGGGTGCATCGACGATGCCAGCCCAGCGCCCCCAGAGCGTGGCCAGGTCGGCCGGGGT
Organism: Rhizobacter sp.; assembly: GCF_035702065.1. GTDB lineage: Bacteria > Pseudomonadota > Gammaproteobacteria > Burkholderiales > Burkholderiaceae_C > Rhizobacter. The sequence continues at coordinate 21,400 of NZ_DASSRA010000482.1, read as the reverse complement.
GACCAGCGCGTCGATCTGCGCGAGCCACGGGGCCAACGGCGCCACGCCAGCGGCGTCGATGGCGGCCACGTCGACGAAGCCGCGGTAGTACGAGCCCACCTTCTGCTCGATGCTGCCCGGCTTGGCGCGCGAGTCGGCCAGCTCTTCGCAGATGAGGCGCACCCGCGCATCGGCCCGGTCAGCGAGGATCTGGAACAGGCCGTAGGCCGACTTGTCGGCAGGGATGGGCGTGTCCTTGATCCAGCGGCCGTTGGCGGCCATGAAGAGGTCGTCCTGCGGACGCACGCTCGGGTCCAGGCCGGCGCTGTCGATGCCGCTGCCGGGCGCAGCCATCGCAACCGCAGCGCAGGTGGCGAGCGCGGCCAGGGCGAGACGTTTGAGCAAGGGTGTCTTCATGCGTCACCAGATGCGGATGCGGGATTCGGCGGGCTTGTACATGCGGTCGCCAGGCTTGGTCTCGAAGCTCGAATGGAAACCATCGTGGTTGACGGCCGCGCCGTTGGCACGGAACTCGGGCGGCGAGTGGGTGTCGACGGTCAGCAGCTGCAGCAGGCGCTCCTCGCGCGCCTTGATGCGCCAGGCCTGCGCCCACGCCAGGAAGAAGCGCTGGTCGCCGCTCAGCCCGTCGATCACCGGCGCGGGCTTGCCGGCCAGGGCCAGGTGATAGGCCTTGTAGGCGATCTGCAGGCCCGACAGGTCGGCGATGTTCTCGCCCAGCGTGAGGCGGCCGTTGAGCTTCTTGCCCGGCAGCGGCTCGTAGGCCTCGTACTGCGCCACCAGCTGGGCAGCCAAGGCCTCGAAGGCCTTGCGGTCGTCGTCGGTCCACCAGTTGTCGAGCTTGCCTTGGGCGTCGAACTGGCTGCCCGAGTCGTCGAAGCCGTGGCTGATCTCGTGGCCGATGATGGCGCCGATGGCCCCGTAGTTGGCCGCGTCGTCGGCCTTCATGTCGAAGAACGGTGGCTCCAGGATGGCGGCCGGGAACACGATCTCGTTCATCGTCGGGTTGTAGTACGCATTCACCGTCTGCGGCGTCATGTCCCACTCGCGGCGGTCGACCGGGCGGCCTGCCAGGTGCGCGCGAAACTCATGGGTGAAGCGCCCTGCGCGCATCAGGTTGCCCAGGGCATCGCCCTCGCGCACCTGCAGCCCGGCGTAGCTGCGCCAGACGTCGGGGTAGCCGATCTTGGTGGTGTAGCTCGCCAGCTTCTGCCTGGCACGCGCCTTGGTCTGCGGGCCCATCCAGGTGAGGCCGTCGATCGACTGGCCGTAGGCGGCCAGCAGCTTGCCCACCAGTTCGTTCATGCGCGCCTTGTAGGCCGGCGGGAAGTGGCGCGCCACGTAGACCTGCCCCACGGCCTCGCCCAGCGCGGCGTCGAGCGCATCGGTGCCTTGCTGCCAGCGCGGCTTGGGCTGCTCCTTGCCTTGCAAGGCGCGGCCGCTGAAGGCGAAGTGCGCGTCGCGGAAGGCCTTGGGAAGCACCGGTGCCGCACCGTGGAGCAGACGCACGCGCAGGTAGAGCTTCCAGTCGGCGAGCGGCACCTCGCTCACCGCCCGTGCCACCGCAGTGGCGTAGCTCGGCTGGCCGATCGAGAAGCTCTTGTCGACCGGCAAGGCGGCCTCGCGCACGAAGCGCGTCCAGTCCAGGCCGGCGGCCGCCTTCTGCCAGGCCGGCGCGGTGGTCGGGTTGTAGGTCTTCACCGGGTCGCGGTTGTCCACGCGCGTCCACTGCGCCTCGGCGAGGCGCTTCTCCAGCGCGAACACGGTCTTGGCGTGCTCGGCCGCGGCCTTGTCGCCGCTCAGGCTGAACAAGGCCTCCAGGTAGACCAGGTAGGCCGCACGTGCCTTCTCGAAGCGCTCGTTGTCTTCGAGGTAGTAGCCGCGGTCGGGCAGGCCAAGGCCGTCCTGCCAGAAGATGGCCTGGTAGATGCCGGGGTTCTTGAAGTCGGGGTACACGGCCGACGCCAGCGGCAGCGACACCACGCCCTGCCAGCGGCCCATCAGCCCGGCCAGGTCGGCGGGCGTCTTGAGCGCGTCGATCTGCTTGAGCCAGGGCGCGAGCGGTGCCAGGCCGGCCTTGTCGATCGCGGCCTCGTCGAGGTAGCCGCGGTAGAAGGCACCGATCTTCTGTTCGTTGCCCTTGGCACCGCGCTTGGCGGCCAGCTCTTCGACGATGCGGCGCACGCGCTCGTCGGCGCGGTCCGTCAGCTGGTAGAAGGTGCCGTAGCTGTGCTTGTCGGCCGGGATGGGCGTGTCTTTCAGCCACTGGCCGTTGGCAGCTCGAAACAGGTCGTCTTGCGGCCGCACGCTGGTGTCGAAACCGGCGCGGTCCAGGCCGGCGTTGAGAGGCTGGGCATCAGCCTGGCCTGCCATCAAGGCAAGCGCGGCCAGCACCAGGGTGTGCATGCGCATGGGAGTGAGACCTCGCGGAGAGAGAAGAAAGGAAGGGCTGCAAGCCCCCGTGCGCTCATCGCGAGCGCACGGGGGCATCGTCAGTTCACTTCAGGCTGACGCCGTAGAACTGCACCGAACCGAAGGGGCTCATCTTGTAGCCCTCGACGTTCTGCAGCATCGGCTGGTAGACCACCGAGTGCGCCATCGGCACCCAGGGCGCCTCGCGCTTGAACACCACCTGCGCCTGCTCGTAGAGCCTGGTGCGCTCGGCCAGGTTGTTGGTCTGCTTGGCCTTGTTGATGAGGGCGTCGTATTCCTTGTTGCACCACTGGCCGTAGTTGGAGCCGCCCACCGCTGCGCAGCTGAGCAGCGTGGCCATGAAGTTGTCGGGGTCGCCGTTGTCGCCGTTCCAGCCGAACATGCCGATGTCGCTCTCGCCGGCCTTGGCGCGCTTGAGGTACTCGGCCCACTCGTACTTGACGATCTGCGTCTTGATGCCGATCTTGGCGAGATCGGCCTGGATCAGCTCGGCCGCCTGCTGTCCGTTGGGGTTGTAGGGCCGCTGCACCGGCAAGGCCCACAGCTTGGTCTCGAAGCCGTTCGGGAAGCCGGCCTTGGCCAGCAGGGCGCGGGCTTTCTCGGGGTCGTATTCGTAGTCCTTGACGGCCTTGTTGTACGACCACATCGTGGGCGGAATGGGGTTCACCGCCGCCGTGCCCGCGCCCTGGTACACCGCCTCGACCAGCGACTTCTTGTTGATGGCCATGTTGATGGCCTGGCGCACTTGCAGGTTGTCGAAGGGCTTGTGCGTGACGTTGAGCGAGAGGTAGCCCACGTTCAGTCCCGGCAAGGACTGCAGCTTGATCTTGGGGTTCTTCTTGAGCGTCGCCACTTCGGCCGGCTTGGGGTACTGCGAGAGCTGGCATTCGCCGGCCTGCAGCTTCTGCACGCGCACCGCCGAGTCGACCGTGATGGCGAAGACCAGGTTGTCGACCTTGGCCTTGCCGGCCCAGTACTGGTCGAAGGCCGCGTAGCGGATCACCGCGTCCTTCTGGTAGCTCTTGAAGACGAAGGGCCCGGTGCCCACCGGCCGCGTGTTGAGTTCCACACCCTTGCCGGCCTTGAGCAGCTGCTCGGCGTACTCGGCCGAGTGGATGGAGGCGAAGTCCATCGCCAGGTCGGCCAGGAAGGCCGCGTCCACCGTCTTCAGCGTGATCTTCACGGTGAGCGGGTCGGGCTTCTCGAACTTGACGATGTTGCTGTCCAGGCCGAGGTCGGAGGCGTACTCGAACGAGGCCGGCACCGCCTTCTGGAAGGCGTTCTCCTTGTTGATCATGCGGTCGAACGTGAAGATCACGTCGTCGGCATTCAGGTCGCGCGTGGGCTTGAAGTACTCGGTGGTGTGGAACTTCACCCCCTTGCGCAGGTTGAAGGTGTAGACCAGGCCGTCGGGGCTGATGGTCCAGCGTTCCGCCAGGCCCGGCACGATGGTCGTGCCGCCGATCTCGAACTCGACCAGCCGGTTGAAGATCGGCTGGGAGCTCGCGTTGAAGGTGGTGCCCGCGGTGTAGCGCCCGGGGTCGAAGCCCTCGGGGCTTCCTTCGGAGCAGTAGATGAAGGTGGTGGCGGCTTGGGCGCCGATGGCCCCGCCTGCGACCACGGTTGCCGCCAGGGTATGGCGGACGATGCGAATCAAAGTTTTCATGAGCCACCTTGTGGATGACGAACGAGGCGCGAGTCTAAGGGCATTTGGACACGGCGCCACAGGGGTATCGGGATAGCCCGAAGTACCGGGCCCGCCTAGAATTTTGGGATGCGTTCGATGTTCAGAACCCTGTTGATGTGCCTGCTGATGCTGGCCCTGCCGGTGCAGGGTTGGGCCATGCAGCGCATGCTGTTCTGCGCGCCGGACACGCACACGGTGGTGCATGCCCCGGCCGACAACGAACACGCGGCCCACCATCACATGGAGCACAGCAAGGCCGATGCCAACGCAAAGGCTGGCGACATGCACCAGCACACGGCCGACCCCGGACACGGCAAATGCAGCGCCTGCGCCTCGTGTTGCACCGGGCTGGCCCTGCTGGCTGCCCCGCTCACCTTCGGCGCCTCCGCGCCCACGGCCCACTACGCGGCGGCCGTGTTCTCCGGCCACAGCGGCCACGTCCCGCACCGGCTCGACCGGCCACCGCGAAGCGCCCTCGCCTGAGCACACGCCCCCGCGCACCCAGACGGCGCGGGTTCGCATTTGCCCTTCAGCGAGGCTTCGATGATTCCCTTTCGCCCCCTTCCCTGGGGCGTGGCCGCACTGGCCTGCGCCCTGACCGCCTGCACCACGCTCAGCGACGATGCCGGCACCGCCTCGGTCACCAGCGCCGCCCGCGAACGATTGGGCCAGGAGCTGCGGCTTGCCCGCACCGATGAAGACGCCGCTGCCATCGCCCAGCGCGTGAACGAACTGCTGGCTGCGCCGCTCAGCGCCGGCAGCGCCACGCAGATCGCCCTGCTCAACAACCGCGGGCTGCAGGCCAGCCTGCACGATCTGGGCATTGCCGAGGCCGAGATGGTGCAGGCCAGTCGCCTGCCCAACCCGCATTTCAGCTTTGCACGGCTCACGCGCGGCAGCGAGGTCGAGATCGACCGCACCTTCAGCTTCAACCTCGGTGCCCTGCTCGCCCTGCCCTTCGCGCGGGAGATCGAAGCCCACCGCTTCAGCGCCGCGCAGCAGAGCGTGACCATGGAGATGCTCGGGCTCGCCGCGCAGACGCGTCAGGCCTGGGTGAGTGCGGTCGCGGCCGAGCAGAGCCTGCGCTACGCCGAGCAGGTGAAGCGCGCGGCCAACGCCAGCGCCGAGCTGGCCGCCCGCATGGCGCGTGCCGGCAACTTCAGCAAGCTGCAACAGATGCGCGAACAGGGCTTCCAAGCCGATGCAGCGCTCGGCCTCGCGCGCGCGCAGCAGGCCCGCGTGGCGGCCCGCGAGCGCCTGACCCGCCTGCTGGGCCTAAGCGGCGCGCAAACGCAGTTCACGCTGCCCGATCGCCTGCCCGATCTGCCCGATCGCCTCGTCGAAGCGCCCGACGCAGCCCAGGTGGCCGCCGCCCAGCGGCTCGACGTGCAGGCAGCACGCGCGCAGGTGGAGGCCACCGCGCGCAACCTGGGCCTCACCCGCACCACCCGCTTCGTCAGCGTGCTGGAGTTCGGCTGGCAGCACAACACGTCGAACGAGCAGCCGCGCCAGACCGGCTACGAGATCAGCTTCGAGATCCCGCTCTTCGACTGGAGCGGCGCCCGCGTGGCCCGCGCCGAAGCGGTCTACCAGCAAAGCGCGCAGCGCGCCGCGCAGGCCGCCATCAACGCGCAGAGCGAGCTGCGCGAGGCCTACGAGGGCTACCGCTCGGCCTGGGAGATCGCGCGCCAGTACCGCGACGAGATCGTGCCCACGGCCAAGCGCATCTCCGACGAGAACCTGCTTCGCTACAACGGCATGCTGATCGGCGTGTTCGAGCTGCTCGCCGATGCGCGCGCGCAGATAGTCTCTGTCAACGCCGCCATCGAGGCGCAGCGTGACTTCTGGGTCGCGCAGGCCGCGCTCGACATGGCCCTCGTCGGCCCCCTCACAACGCACTGAACGCACCAGGACAACACCCATGGTCTCCCGACGCACTTTCCTCGGCGGCGCCACTGCCTCCGCCGTCTCTGCCGCTTCGGTCAGCACGGTCGCCCTCGCGGCGCTGCCCGAGCCCGTCATCCAGACGAAGCCCGACACGCAAGCACCGCTCGTCCCGCCGAACGGCCGCCCCTACAACCCCGTGGTCACGCTCAACGGCTGGACCAGCCCCTGGCGCATGAACAACGGCGTGAAGGAGTTCCACCTCGTCGCCGAACCCGTGCTGCGCGAGATGGCGCCCGGCATGACGGCGCGCCTGTGGGGCTACAACGGCCAGTCGCCCGGCCCCACCATCGAGGTGGTGGAAGGCGACCGCGTGCGCATCTTCGTCACCAACCGCCTTCCCGAGCGCACCAGCATGCATTGGCACGGCCAGCGCCTGCCCAACGGCATGGACGGCGTGAGCGGCCTCACCCAGCCTCCCATCGAGCCCGGCAAGACCTTCGTCTACGAGTTCGTCGCGCGCCGGCCCGGCACCTTCATGTACCACCCGCATGCCGACGAGATGACGCAGATGGCGATGGGCATGATGGGCCTGTGGGTCACCCACCCCAAGGCGAAGCACCCCCACATCGCCACGGTGGACCGCGACTTCTGCTTCCTGCTCAACGCCTACGACGTCGAACCCGGCAGTGCCACGCCCAAGATCATGACGATGCTCGACTTCAACCTGTGGAGCTGGAACAGCCGCGTGTTCCCCGGCATCGACTCGCTCAACGTGCGGCGCGGCGACAAGGTGCGCATCCGCATCGGCAACCTCACCATGACCAACCACCCCATCCACCTGCACGGCCACGAGTTCAGTGTGACCGGCACCGATGGCGGCCCCGTGCCCCCCGGCGCGCGCTGGCCCGAGGTGACGACCGACATCGCGGTGGGCCAGATGCGCCAGATCGAGTTCACCGCCGACGAGGAAGGCGACTGGGCCTTCCACTGCCACAAGAGCCACCACACCATGAACGCCATGGGCCACGACGTACCCACCATGATCGGCGTGGACCACGCCCGCGTGGCGGCCGAGATCACCCGGCTCGTCCCCGGCTACATGGCCATGGGCGACAAGGGCATGGCCGACATGGCCGACATGCAGATGCCGCTGCCGGAGAACACCCTGCCGATGATGGCCGGCGAGGGCCCCTTCGGCCCACTCGAGATGGGCGGCATGTTCAGCGTGCTCAAGGTGCGCCGCGACCAGAAGCCCGGCGACTACAGCGACCCGGGGTGGTACGAGCAGCCCAAGGGCAGCCGCGCCTACGAATGGACCGGCGCGGTGCCGGAGGCCCGGCGCCCCGCGGCGCCACCCGCGGGCAACACCGAGATCGAGGTGCGCAAACCGAAGGGGCACGCGCACCATTGAGGCGCCACCCGATGCACTACCTGAGCTTCGACGTCAGCGACAACACCGAAGGCGTCACCACGCTGGAGGCAATGGCCTCCACACGTGCCGAGCAGCACGAGCGGGTGATGGCCGAAGTGCAGCAGGTGCTCGACTGGGCCTGGCAGCACTTCCCCCACACCCACGGCCCCGCCGACGAGGGCATGGACTGGGACCACGACCTGCAGGTGAGCGTGGAAGACGGCGGCTGGCACACCGTCACGCTCACGCTCACCGGCTCGGCCGGTTTCGTGGCGCAGTTCCTGTCAGCCTGGAAGGACGAGGCCTGAGAAGGCTACGGCGTGGCGCACTTGGCCGCCGCGCCCGAAGCCGTTTGAGCCAGGCAACGGGCGGTGCTGTCGTCGATGCCGCCCTTGGCGCCCTGCGCCTTGCCCGGCTTCAGGGCCACGGGCTTCTCGGCGGTGCGCCCGAGCGGGATCGCGATCTGCGGCGTGGCCTGGCTGCCGCCGCCGTCATCGGCCGGCAGGCGGGCGTCCTGCAGGGTGCTGGTGGTGGGGTTGGTGGGTGCCGTGCTCTTCGCCTTGCCTTTCCTGGCTTTGGCCACGGGCGCCGTGCCGTTTGCCGGCGCCGAGGCCACGCTTGCGGAGGCCGAGGGCTGGGGTTGCGCTGCAGCACTGCCCCACACAGTGACAGCAAGAACGGCGATCCAAGCGGTCGGTCTCATGCACATCCTCCGGTCATTTGATCTGTCCAACATACTGCACCGACCTAGGAGACGCAGCAAGCACCTGAGCGACCGATGCGGGCCGGGTCGTCCGGCAGGGCCAGCCCTTCGAGGATCGTGCAATCGACGGCCGGCCCACCCGCACAGGCCGAGTCGCAGCTGCACACGAAGGCGCTCAGGCCGGCCTCGAGCGCGCGCAGTTCATCGAGCTTGCTGCGAACCTGCACCAGATGGCTGGCGGCAATGTCGCGCACTTCGGCGCAGGGCCGGTCGGGTTGATCGACCAGGCCTACCAGCTCGCGCACCTGCTCGATGGAGAAGCCGAAGTCCCGGCAGCGGCGGATGAACGCGAGGCGGCGGATCGTGCCCTCGTCGTAATGGCGTTGCCCTGCCTCCGTGCGGCTGGCCGGCGGCAGCAGGCCGATCTCTTCGTAGTAGCGGATGGTGGGCACCGTGCACCCCGTCTGGCGGGCCACGAGGCCGATGGAGAGTCGGGCGTTCATGGCGTCATCCTAGCTCCCGGGTGCACAGCCACAGGCCTTGGGCTTCTCGGCCGTTGAGACATCGCAAACCGCTGCGCAACCCGCCGCGTTGCGCCTCCTGCGCCGCCACAGGATGACACCCCCACCCACCGCCGCCAGCCCGAGCACCGCAACCGCCAGCGGTACGAGTTCGTCGGCGCAGGCCCACAAGGCCGACCCCAGCGCGGCGAGAGTGGCTGTTGCAGCAGTCAGCGCCGCAGCGCCCCCCACAAGCGGCACGGCGCAGCAGGCCGCACAGGCGGCGCCAAGGCCCAACGCGGCTTTCCAAGGTGTCATGTCACGTCTCCGATGCCTGGGCACAACGCCCACCCCGGCACGGTAGAGCCTCAAGCCACTTGAGGGTCAAGTGGCGTTCACGCCCCCGGCGGCTCCGGATCCCAATCCACCGCGTGCTCTTCGAGGTAGGCATCGACGGCCGCGCCCACCGTGGCATGGAAGCTGGCCGCACCGAAGCGCTCGAACAGCTCGAAGCGCTTCAGCTTGTCCTTGACGGGATCCTTCATCTCCGCAAAGCGCAGCTCGATGTGCGATTCGCGCAGCTCCTGTTCGAGTTCGGCCAGCGCGTCGGCCGAGGTCACGTCGATGCTGGTGACCGGCTCGGCGGTGACGACGATGCGCCGCACCGGCGTCGGCGACTGCGCAATGACCTCCAGCACGCAGCGGCGGAACAGCTCGGCATTGGCGAAGAACAGCGGCGCATCCCAACGGAACAGCACCAGGCCGGGAATGAGGCGCGCCGCCGGGTAGCGCGTGATGTCGTGGTAGCCGCGCACGCCGTCGACCCGGCCCAGCACGGCGTAGTGCGGGCGCCAGCCGTCCCACAGGAACTCGATGACCGCGATCACGATGGCGATGCCGATGCCGGGGATCACGCCGAACACCACCACGCCCGCGAAGCAGACGATGGACAGCCAGAACTCCCAGCGCTGGATGCGGAAGATGCGGCGCAAATCGGTGACCTCGAACAGGCCGATGGCCGCGGCGATGACGACGGCGGCCAACGCGCTGCTGGGCAGGTCTTGCAGCAGATTGGGCGCCGCCACCAGCAGCAAGGCCACGGCTACGGCACCGACCACGCCGGTGAGCTGGGTCCTGGCGCCTGCCGCTTCGGCCACCGGTGTGCGCGACGAGCTGCTGCTGATCGGAAAGCCCTGGAACAGCCCTGCAGCCAGGTTGGCGGCGCCCAGGCCCACCATCTCCTGGTTGGGGTCGACCGGCGTGCGCATCTTGGCCGCGTAGGTGCGCGAGAGCACGCTGGTGTCGGCGAACGCCACCATGGCCACCGCGCAGCCGCCGACCACCACCTGGCCGAGGTCGGCGAAGTCGATCGACGGCAGCACGAACGAAGGCAGGCCCTGCGGCAGCGGGCCCAGCACCTGCACGCCCGCGCTCTGGTCGAGGCCGAGCACACCGACCACGAGGGTGGCTGCCACCACCGCAATCAGCACGCCCGGCACACGCGGGAAGCGCTTGAGCACGAGGATCGCGGCCAGCGTGCCGGCGCCGACGGCAAAGGCCGTGGCGTTGACCCGGCCGTCCAGCACGGCCTGGCCGGTGAGCACCACATTGCGCAGCGGCCCGCCCCCGTCGATCGAGAACCCGAACAGCTTGGGGAGCTGGCTGATCAGCACCGACAGCGCAATGCCGTTCATGTAGCCGTAGCGGATCGGCTTGGACAGCAACTCGGTGACGAAGCCCAGGCGCAGCACGCCGATCGCGATGCACACCAGCCCCGACACCACGGCCATCATGCTGGCCAGGGCCACGGCGCGCGCCGGCTCGCCGTGCGACAGCGGCAGCACGACAGCGAGGATCACGGTGGCAAGAGAGGAGTCCGGCCCCAGCACCAGGATGCGGCTCGGCCCGAACAGCGCGTAGGCGAGCAGCGGCACGATGGTCGCGTACAGGCCGTAGATGCCCGGCACGCCCGAGGCCACCGCATACGCGATGCCCACCGGCACCAGCATCGCCGTCAGCACCAGGCCGGCGGCCAGGTCGTGCGGCAACCAGGCCGCCTCGTAGCGCTTCAGCAGCTGCAACCCGGGCAGCCATCGCATCCAGCCGTTCATGTCGATCCGCACTCCCCCTTGCGTATGTGGGGATGGTATGGGGAGCCCCCGGCTCGGCGTTCAGCGTCGCAGCGCGTCCATCTTCAGCACCCGCCGTTCGTCTTCGCTCAGGTAGCACACGAACACCTGCTCGCCGGTGTAGAGGCCGGCCGCGTTCTGGGTGTTGACGGGCAGGTGGTACTTGCGCGCCGCCACCGTCTTGCCCGCGTAAGCGATGGCCTCGGAGCCGGCCCGCGTGACAGCGCCGATGCGCAGGTGGGGCTGCTCGGCCAGGCCGAGCTGGCTCAGGCCTTCGGTGAGGCACAGTTCCTTGCCCGACAGGCCAGGCGCCGCATCGGGCGCCGCGCCGGCGGAGATGCGTGCCGGGGCGGCATCGGCTGCGCAAGGCGTCTGGCTGTAGGTGTTGCCGCAGCGGTAGAGCGTCTGCGCGGACGCGAGTACCGGTGCAGCCAGCAGCGCAGCAAACAGCAGCGCCTTCATGCGGGATGCGTGGGGTCGACCCATGGCACGTTCTCGGGCGGCTCGGCGGGCTCGATGTCGAGGTTGACGGCCACCGCCTCGCCGTCGCTGCGCACCAGCACGCATTCAAGCGTCTCGGTCGGGCTGGCGTTGATCTCCTGGTGCGGCACAAAGGGCGGCACGTAGATGAAGTCGCCCGGCCCGGCCTCGGCGGTGAACTCCAGCCGCTCGCCCCAGCGCATGCGCGCGCGCCCCTTCACGATGTAGATCACGCTTTCCAGTGGGCCGTGGTGGTGGGCGCCGGTCTTGGCGTTGGCGTGGATGTGCACCGTGCCGGCCCACAGCTTCTGCGCGCCCACGCGCGCGAAGTTGATGGCGGCCTTGCGGTCCATGCCGGGGGTCTGCGCGGTGTTGCTGTCGAGCTTGTCGCCGGGAACGACGCGCACGCCGTCGTGCTTCCAGGCGGGGGAGGTGTCGTGGCTCATGGCTTGCATTCTGAGCCGGCGTGCGGGCACTGCCAAGCTACATTCGCCCGAAGCGAGGTACCTGCCATGAACCCAGTTCAAGCCATCCAGGCCTACAACGCCGGCCGCGAACCCGAGCGCCTGCAGCTCAAGTACCGCAAGATGCGCGAGAGCCCCTTCGTCTTCCTGCGCGGAACCTGCCACCTGTTCTACGCCCGCCTGCCGAGCGGCGGCGTGTTCCGCTCGGCGCCGCCGGTGTGGTCGTGCGGCGACCTGCACATCGAGAACTTCGGCAGCTACAAGGGCGACAACCGCCTGAGCTACTTCGACACCAACGACTACGACGAAGCCGCCCTCGCCCCCGCCAGCTGGGATCTGGTGCGTGTGCTGTGCAGCCTGTGGGTGGCGGCCGACAGCGGCGCGCTGGGTGCCGCCAAGCCGTCCGACGCCAAGGCGCTGGCGCAGACGCTGCTGCGCAGCTTCGCCGCGAGCCTCGCACACGGCAAGGCCTACTGGGTGGAGCGCGACACGGCGCAAGGCCCGGTGAAGACCTTGCTCGACGACCTGCGCAAGCGCGAGCGCAAAGCCTTTCTCGACGACCGCACACAACGCAAGCCGGGCCGGCCGCGCAAGCTGCGCATCGACGGCGAGAAGACGCTGGCCGTCGACGCCGACCAGCACAAACAGGTAGAGAAGTTCATGAAGGGCTTTGCGAGCCAGCAGCCCGACCCCGACTTCTACAAGCTGCTCGATGTGGCCCGCCGCATCGCCGGCACGGGCAGCCTGGGTGTGGAGCGCTACGTGCTGCTGGTGCGCGGCAAGGGCTCCCCCGACGGCAACTACCTGCTCGACCTGAAACGCTCGCTGCCTTCATCGCTGGTGCCGCACCTGCGCGTGAAGCAACCGCGCTGGGACAACGAGGCCGAGCGCATCGTCACGCTGCAGCAGCGCATGCAGGCGGTGCCGATGGCGCTGCTGCACCCGGTCACGATGAACCGCCATTCATGGGTGCTGCGCGAGCTGCAGCCCACGCAAGACCGCGTGGCACTCGACAAGCTGGGCCGCGACGGCAAGAAGCTGGAGCTGCTCGTGACAGCCCTCGGCCAGCTCATCGCCTGGGCCCAGCTGCGCAGCGCCGGCCGCCAGGGTTCGGCCTCAGCCGACGAGCTGATCGACTACGGCCAGCGCAAACGCTGGCAGGCCAGGCTGCTGGAGGCGGCGCGCGAGGGCGCGAAGCAGGTGGAGCGCGACGCCCGCAGCTTCAACGCCGCCTACGACGACGGCGTGTTCGGCCCTCACAAGTAAACGACGGGCCGCTCCCGAGTTTGCTTGCCCCCTCGGGGGGCCTGCCGCGAAGCGGCAGGTGTGGGGGCCCTCAGAACATGTAGCCCACCGACAGGTTGACCGACACCGGGTCGAGCTTGGTGTCGATGCTCTGGCCAGTCGACAAGGTGGTCTTGTTCTTGAGGAAGGTCTTGACGACCGAGCCGTCGAGGTACCAGCGGTCGGCCACACGCACGGTGAGGCCGAGTTGCGACGAGAAGCCGAAGGCCGAGTCGACCGACATCTGCGTCGGCGGGCCGCCCGGGTTCGTGAGCGCCGTCAGCGTGCCCGAGCCTTCTTCGCCGTAGAAGTAGGCGTAGGTCAGGCCGGCACCCACGTAGGGCCGCCAGGCCGACGAGGCCTCGAGAAAGCGGTACTGCGCGAACAGGGTCGGCGACACCTGCTTCACCGTGCCCAGCTTGCCCACGCCCGCCAGCGAACCCGCGCCGACGATCTCGTGCTCGTACGGCAGGCCGGCATAGAACTCGAGCGAGAAGGCGTCGGTGAGCATGTAGGCGCCGGTCAGGATGGCTGCCGTGTCGGCCTTCACGTCGACCTGGCTGTTGGGCAGGCTGGGGGCCGAGAGGTTGCCGCTGGTGACGTGCGGCTCGATGCGGTTGACGCCGCCCTTCACCATCCAGGTCCCGGCCGATTGGGCCATTGCAGCCGAGCTGCCGAGCAGCACCATCGCGGCCAGCGCGAGGGTCTTGATGCCGTGTGTCATGAAAGTGGTTTCCTTGAGATGTTCTGTTCAGACCCGATGGCTCACAGCCAGCCGGACTCGATCATTCGCTTGGTGACGAACTGCGCCAGCAGCTGGTAGCCATAGGGCGTGGGGTGAACGCTGTCGGCAAACTCGTAGCGCGAGGTGTCGCCGGCGATCAGCGTGGTGCCCGAGCAGACCAGGGAGCTGGCGAACACGGTGCGGGTCAGGTCGCAGGCCGGCGTGGTCACGTTGGTGAGGCCGTAGGTGGCGGGGTTGGCGACCTGGTCGCGTCCCTGCGTGTAGGCATCGACTTCCAGCACGCCGGTGGTGCCGGCCAGGCCGGTGTGCAACTGGGTGTTGAAGGTGGTGACCATCATGTTGATCAGGCCCTGCACCTCGGCACTTTGTGCATAAGCCAGTGGCGTCTGGCTGACGTCGGGCAGGTTGACCACCACCACGTGGGTAGCCCCGTTGGCGAGGATCAGCGCCTTGATGTAGCCCGCCAGTTCGGCACCGGCCTGACCCATCGCGGTGACGGCCTGGGTCGGCGTGGCCTGGCCACCGCTCACGGCGGCAAGGTTGATGAACACGTCGTTGCCGCCGGCCATCACCGTCACCAGCTCGCTGCCGCTGAAGCGGCCGCCGACGGCGCTCAGGTGGTTGTTGATCTGCGTGACGACGGGCACGGTCATCTGGCCCACATAGCCACCGGTGTCGCCCAGGGCGATCAGCGCCTTGTTGCCGGGGCCCACCGGGTTGGTGACGCGGGCCCCGCCCTGCGCGTAGCCACGGCAGGCTGCATGGTTCGTGATGGGTTCGGCGAATGCGGCCAGCGGCCCGGACGATTCCAGCCCGGTCTGCGCGGCGCACGGTGCGCCGGTGCCCAGCTGCGCGGACACCAGCTCCGTCCAGTTCTTGCCCGCGGGCCCGTTGACGGTGTACTTGCCGCCACCGGTCGCGGCCTTCAGCGTGGCCGTGCCGTAGGTACCGACATCGCTTAGGCTGTCGCCGAACGACACCATGGCGCTGTAGCGAACACGTGGGCTCTGATCGCCATCACCCCCACCACCGCATGCTGTCAGCAACAGCGCCGCAGCACTCGCCACGCCCAGGAACCGAATGAACTTCATGCCAACCTTTCAGTGAAAATGAAAAGAACGAACGGTCGTTCTTTTTCAGGTGGGGCACTATAGGTTCGGCAGGCAGAACGCGGGCAGTGGGGAAACCCGATGAGGCGGCCCCGATTCAGATGGGGTTCAGTGAGTGCGCCGCACTTGGCGCACGCGTCACGCGAGCAAGGGCCGGTTGAGTTCGGTGCGGTACTGGCTGCTGTCGGGCCCGCTTTCCGGGCCGGCCACGTAGCACTCCCACAGGTCGGCTGCGGGCTGCAGCTTCTCGCGTTCGATCCAGCCCATGAGCTCGCCCCAGGCCGCGCCCAGGCCTTCGTAGCCGCCGGTGTAGACGGTGCGCGCCACCTGGGTGGCCCGCAGCTCGCCGGGCCGCACGCGGCCGCTGGGCTGCACCGCGGCGCTCACCGGCACGCAGATGTCGAAGTCGAAGGTGTCGGTGGGCAGGCGGTGGTGGTGCGTGAACCAGGGGCCGGTGACCTGTATGCCCTGCGCGGCCACGGCGCCGAACAGCTCCTCGATGCCCGGGCCCATCACGCGCTGCATCTCGGCGAGCGGCACGGTGAGGTGGATGACGGCCGTGCGTTGCGCAGCGCTCTGGGTGATGTGCGGGGTGTCGATCATGGTGTGGTGCTCCTGGTTCAAGCGAGTGAGGAAAGCATGGATTCGAGCCGGTCGAAGCCCGCGGCCATGCCGTGCTCCATGCCGGACTGCATGGCGCCGTTGCGCGCTTCCATCGACGCATACAGCACCGTGGTGGTGGCGGTGGTTGTGTTGCCTTGCTGCGTGAAGACCACGGTGCAGCGGGTTTCGCCGCCGGTCCAGTCTTCGTCGAACAGCTCGTTGCTGACAAGGCGCTCGGGCACCACGATCTCGCGGTAGGTGCCGCGCATGCCCATGTCGGTGCCGGCGGTGTTGCGCCACACGTAGCGGTATTGGCCACCGACGCGCAAGTCGATCTCGCAGACCACGAAGGACCAGCCGTCGGGCCCTGTCATCCAGCGGCGCACGAGCTCGGGCTTCGTCCAGCAGTCGAAGACGAGCTGGCGTGGTGCGTCGAAGCTGCGCGTGAGCCGCAGTTCGTTGTCGCTGGGCGTGGTGACTTTGAGGGTGTGGGTCATGGGCTGTGCTCCTTCAGGGCTTCTTGCGCAGGGTCTTGCGGCGGGCGGGTCTGGCGGCCTTCTTCGGCCCGGCCTGCAGCACCTGCAGCAGGCTGTCGAGACGTTGGTAGTTGCCCTCCCACAGCGCGCGATAGCGCTCCAGCCATTCGTTGGCGGCGCCCAGCGGCGCGGCCTCGAGGCGGCGCGGGCGGCGCTGTGCGTCCTGCCCGATCGAGATGAGGCCGGCGCGCTCCAGCACCTTGAGGTGCTTGGAGATGGCGGGCTGGCTCATGTCAAAGGGCTCGGCCAGTTCGGTCACGCTGGCCTCGCCCGACGCCAGCCGGGCCAGGATGGCGCGGCGCGTGGGGTCGGCCAGCGCGGCGAAGGTGGCGTCGAGCTGGGCGGGGCTCATTCCATAACCAGATGTTTGCATAACCGATAAGTTATGCAAAAGGCAATGGAATGTCAAGCCCGCACGGGCCGGCGCGTCGTCCTCAAGGGGGCCCGCGACCGAGCCAGTCCGACAGCCGATGCTCGCAAGTCTTGAAGACGACGTAGGCCATGCAGCTCACAAAGCCTTGCGCAAGCAGCTCGGCCAACTGCAGCAATGCGCCGTCCATCAATGCCATCAACCCGTGGTCGCGCAACAGCCGCAGGTTCGCCGACAGCAAGCTGACGAGGTTCAAGGTTCCCAGTGCCCCCACGAGGAAACTGATGCCGAGGACGATGAACGTCAGCCAGAGCCGGGACAGCACGACTCTTTGGAAAAGAGTGTTGATCATGTTTGGCAGGCCAGATGCCTGCCCGTACGTCGCTGCGTTCGGCGCTGAACTTACAAGGCGGCGGATCTCCGCGCTTGACCGTGCAGGCTCGCGTCAAGCCTGAACGATGCGCGTGAGCTGCGCCGGCGTGGGCGCAGGCCAGCCGGCGTCCCTGGCCACGCTGACGATGGCTTCGTTGGTGTCGAAGTACACCTGCCAGTAGTGGTCGGTGTGGGTGTAGGGCCGCACGGCGATGACGGTGCCGTTGAGGTTCATGTCGAGCAGGGTGACCTCGGGCGCGGGCGAGGTGGCCACGTTCGGAATCCTGGCGACCGCGGCCTTGAAGCGGGCGATGGCGTCCAGCGGGTCCACGCCCACGGCGAGCTGGGCCGTGCGCTCCACGCGCCGCACCGGCAAGGCCGAGTAGTTCTGGATGGTGTCGCTGAAGATCTTGCCGTTGCCCACGATGGTCATCACGTTGTCGGGCGTGACCACGGTGGTGCCGAAGAGGCCGAGTTCGCGCACGGTGCCGACGACCCCGCCCACCGAGACGAAGTCACCCACCTTGAAGGGCCGCAGCACCAGCATGAAGGCACCCGCCGCGAAGTTGCCGAGCAGGCCGCTCCAGGCGGCGCCGACCGCCACGCCGGCACCTGCCAGCAGGGCGGCGAACGAGGTGGTCTGGATGCCGAAGTAGCCGAGGATGCCCAGCACCAGCGCGATGTTCAGCGTGATCGCGACGATCGAGCCCAGGTACTTGGTGAGCGTGGCGTCGACCGCATTGCGGGCCATGGCCGCCTGGATGACCACGATGACGCGGTGGATCAGCCATCGCCCCGCGATCCAGAAGGCGATGGCGGCCAGGATCTTGAGCCCCACGTCGATGAGCGTGGTTGAAACAAAGGTCTGAATGACGGAGAGGTTCAGGTCCATGGTGTCCTCCAGAGGGCGTTGTTGTCCGGTGCGGCGGGAGCCCGGCCGCTGCCGAAATGTATCGCCGGTTTCCAGGGGCGCAAGGGCGCCCTCTGCTGCAGAACCGGCGAGCGCGGCCGCGCAGGGCACATCGGAACGCAGAAGTGCCCCGCCGATCGGCCCTGCGCCCCACGTGGCGGCGCGGCGCGCTGCCATGCGGGAAGATGCGGCTTTCTCACCCCAGCACCCTGCCGATGCGCCACCTGTTCGCTGCCCTGTTGCTGATCGCCGTGTCGGCCTGCGCACTCACCCCGAACTACCCACCACCCGCGGCCCCGTCGCTCCAGCGCGCCGCGCCCGAGACCACCGGGCCGCACCGCTTCCTGCACGCGAAGGGCACGCAATGGCTGGACGACACCGGCACGCCGGTGCGGCTGCGCGGCATGGCCTTCGGCAACGAGGTCTACTCGAAGAACCCGCTGCCGCTCAACCACCACGGCGAGGCCGACTACGCGCGCCTGCGCGCGATGGGCATGAACCTCGTGCGCTTCTACCTCTACTACGGCACGCTCGAAGACGATGCGGCGCCGTATCGCTACAAGGAGGCCGGCTGGGACTGGCTCGACCGCAACGTCGCCTGGGCACGCGCCCACGGTGTGTACCTGATCCTCAACGTGCACGTGCCGCAGGGCGGCTTCCAGTCGCTGGGTGGGGGCGGCGCGCTGTGGTCGCAGCCGGCCAACCAGGACCGCTTCGTCGCGATGTGGCGTGCCATCGCGGCGCGCTACGCCAACGAGCCGGTGGTTGCCGGCTACGACCTGCTCAACGAGCCGGTCGTGCTGCACGACAAGCGCGAATGGCAGCAGCTGGCGCAGCGCACGGCCCGCGCGATCCGCGAGGTCGACACGCGCCACACCGTGATCGTCGAACGCGTGAACGCGGTGGCCGGCAAGTGGGACAACGATGCGGAGATGAACTTCGTCACCATCGCCGACCCCAACCTCGTCTACACCTTCCACTTCTACGACCCGTTCCACTTCACCCACACCCACGCACCGTGGTCGAACATGGCGCAGGTGGAAGGCGGACAGTGGACGCCCGCGCGGCGTGCGGAGATCGCGGCCAGCCTGCAGCGCTACCTCGACTGGGGAAAGCGCCACAAGGTGCCGCTCTACCTCGGCGAGTTCGGGCTGATCCGCGCGGCCTTCGAATCCAACCGCAACGGCCTCGGCTGGGCAGCCGACATGATCGACCTGGCCGAGGCCGCCCAGCTGCCCTGGACCTGGCACAGCTACCACGAGGACCACTTCGGGCTGTACCGCGGCTATGGCACGCCCATCGACCCGGCGAATGCGAACCAGGCGTTGATCGACCTGTTCCGCGACAAGCTGGCGCGCTGAGCAGCGGCTTCTAGTCGGCGAGCACCGTGATGCGCGGCGCGCCGTCCGCCAATCGCCCGATGACCGCGGCCTGCTCGAAGCCGGCGGCGCGGAAGCGGTCGAGCACGGGGCCCACCGCCTGCGCACTGCAGCTCACCAGCAGGCCGCCGCTGGTCTGCGGATCGGTGAGCAGCGCCTTCTGCCAGGGCTGCACCGCCGGGGCCAGCGACACCTGCTCGCCATACGCCGCCCAGTTGCGCGCCGAGGCGCCCGTGGCGATGCCCTGGCGTGCATGCGCCTGCGCAGAAGCGATCAACGGCACCTGCGCGAGATCCACCTCGGCGGCCAGCCCCGAACCGCGACACACCTCCAGCAGGTGCCCCGCGAGGCCGAAGCCGGTGACATCGGTCATCGCATGCACGCCATCGAGCGCGCCCAGCTCGCTGCCCACACGGTTGAGCTGCGTGGTGTAGCGCAGCATCTCGGCGTAGCCGGCCTCGTCGAGCAGGCCCTTCTTCAGCGCGGCCGAGAGGATGCCCACGCCCAGCGGCTTGCCCAGCACCAGCACGTCGCCGGCCTGCGCGTCGGCATTGCGGCGCACGCGCTGCGGGTGCACCAGGCCCAGCACCACCAGGCCGTAGATCGGCTCCAGCACGTCGATCGAGTGGCCACCCGCGATGGGGATGCCGGCCTCGCGGCACACGCTGGCCCCGCCTTCGAGGATCTGGCCGATCACCTCCAGCGGCAGCTTGTCGAGCGGCATGCCGACCAGCGCCAGCGCCATGATGGGCGTGCCGCCCATGGCGTAGACGTCGGAGATGGCGTTGGTGGCGGCGATGCGCCCGAAGTCGCGCGGGTCGTCGACAATCGGCGTGAAGAAGTCAGTGGTGGCCACCAGGGCCTGCTGGTCGTTGAGGCGGTAGACGGCAGCGTCGTCGGCCGTCTCGGTGCCCACCAGCAGCTCGGGCGGGATCAGGCCCTGCGGTGCGCGCGACAGGATGTCGGCCAGCACGCCGGGGGCGATCTTGCAGCCGCAGCCGCCACCATGGGAAAACGAAGTCAGTCGGATGCGTTCGGTCATGGCGCAAGTGTCGACCAAAACGCGAAACAAGGCATGAGCCACAAACCCACCACCGTTGCAGACCTCGGCAAGTTCAGCGTGCTGATCGACGCACGCACGCCAGCCGAGTTTGCGCTCGACCACCTGCCCGGCGCCATCAACTGCCCGGTGCTCGATGATGAAGAGCGCCGCATCGTCGGCACCACCTACGTGCAGGTCTCGGCCTTCGAGGCACGCAAGATCGGCGGCGCCATGGTGGCGCGCAACATCGCCCGCCACCTCGACACGCTGTTCCACGACAAGCCACGCGACTGGCGCCCGCTCGTCTACTGCTGGCGTGGCGGGCTGCGCAGCGGCAGCTTCGTCAACTGGCTGCGCCTGGTGGGCTGGGACGCGCAGCAGCTGCAGGGCGGCTACAAGTCGTGGCGGGCGCATGTCATCGCGCAGATCGCCGAGCTCTCGCCACGGCTCGATCTGCGCGTGGTCTGCGGCCCCACCGGCAGCGCCAAGACGCGGGTGCTGCAGGCCCTGGCCGAGGCCGGCGAGCAGGTGATCGACCTCGAAGGCCTGGCCGCCCACCGCGGCTCGGTGCTGGGCGCGATGCCTGGCCGGCCGCAGCCGTCGCAGAAGGGCTTCGAGACGCAGCTGATGAGCTGCATCGCCGCGCTCGACCCCACTCGCCGCGT
This sequence comes from Rhizobacter sp., assembly GCF_035702065.1. Taxonomy (GTDB): domain Bacteria; phylum Pseudomonadota; class Gammaproteobacteria; order Burkholderiales; family Burkholderiaceae_C; genus Rhizobacter. Next base: position 694 of record NZ_DASSRA010000482.1, on the reverse strand, counting down.
GTGGATCGAGGCCGAGAGCCGGCGCATCGGCCGCATCACCGTGCCCGAGCCGCTGCTGCAGCGGCTGCGCGCCAGCCCCATCGTCGAGATCGCCGCCACGCGCGAGGCCCGGCTGGCCTACCTGCTGCGCGACTACGCGTGGTTGGGCGACGACCCGCAAGGCCTGGCCGACAAGCTGGGTGTGCTGCGCGAGCTGCTGCCCAAGGAGGTGCTGGCCCAGTGGCAGGCCTGGGCCCACGAGCGCGCGCTGGCGCCGCTCTTCGAGGACCTGATGGTGAAACACTACGACCCGCTGTACGCCCGCTCGCAGGGCCGTCAGCTCGAAGCCCTGGGCCGCGCCCGGCAGGTGGAGAGCGACGACCTCTCGGACGCCGGCATCGCCGAACTGGCACGCCGCATCGCATCACTTTCCTGACTCCAACATCCAACAGGGACACCCCATGAGCTTCAAGCACCTGCTTCGCTGCACCGCCCTCCTGCTGATCGCCTTGGGCCTGCAGGCCCGCGCACAAACCGTGACCCCGGGCGTGCTGCGCGTCACCGCCATCCCCGACGAGTCGCCCACCGAACTGGCACGCAAGTTCGAGCCGCTGGGCAAGTACCTGGAAAGCAAGCTGGGCATGAAGGTCGAGTGGACGCCGGTCACCGACTACGCCGCGGCAGTGGAGACGGTGGTCAACCGCAAGATCGACCT
>NZ_DASSRA010000481.1:0-27481 GCF_035702065.1 Rhizobacter sp. | reverse complement strand
CAGGCCGCGTAGTGAGTTGGGCGCGAGCCCCCAAGTCCGAGCAGCGCAGAGCAGTCGGCCCTAGGCCGACCGGCGAGCAGGGTGCCCTTTCTTTTGCCTTCTTTTCTTTGGGCAAGCAAAGAAAAGAAGGTGCGCCGCCGGGCGCATATCCCGGCGCACCCGTTCGAAGTAGGAAGAACCAACCTCGCGACTAGCGCCACAAGGCTTCGATACCTCAGCCCGAACGGACTGTGGCGTACGAGCGTGTGGTGGCGCGCGAAGAGGGCGCCGCCCGCGGATGCCAGGGTCGCTGGCTCAAGGTGAGTAGGGTGCGGCCAAGCCGACATACGCCTTGGGCAATGGCTTCGCAAAGTCCCCCACCTTGCTCGTCCCCAAACCAAGCGCCACCAGCCCCTCAGCCAGCTTGACGGCGGCGCCCACGCCATCGACCACCGGCACGCCGAGCTCGTTCTGCAATCGCAGGCACAAGTCCGCCATGCCCGCACAGCCGAGCACGATGGCACCGGAGCGATCACGCAGCAGCGCCTCGCGCGCGCAGGCCAGCACGCGCGCGTAGGCATCGCTTGCCGGGTCATCCAGCTCCAGCACCGCGATGTCGGTGCCATGGATGCCGCGGCAGCGCCGCTCGAAGCCGTACTGCAGCACCAGGTGCTCGGCGATCACGCAGGTGCGCGTGAGCGTGGTCACCACCGAGAAGCCCGTCGCCAGCAGCGATGCGCAGTGGAACGCCGCTTCGGCGATGCCGATCACCGGGCCGCGCGCCAGCTCGCGGGCGGCGTGCAGGCCGGGGTCGCCGAAGCAGGCAATCACGTGGGCATCGGCGCCTGCGGCCTCGCCCGCCCGCACTTGCTCGGTGACGCCGGCCGCCGCCCACACGTCGTCGTGGTGCCCTTCGATGGACGGTGCCCCGAAAGCGGGATGCACCGCCTCGATCACGGTCCCGGGCGAGGCCACCGCCGCCGCGGCGGCGCCGATCTTGGCCGTCATGGTGGCGGTGGTGTTGGGGTTGATGACGCGGATCTTCATGGGGCCTCCTGGCTCTGCTGCTGCACCGTTTTGTATACAAAGCGGTGATCGATGCAGAGCCTGAGCAAGAGCTGCACCCAGCTGTGTGGCATGACTTGCCCCAAAGGCGTGCGGGAAGATGGTGCAAATGCTTGGCACATGCATTGCATACAGGCCGCGGCATGAAGCCCGATTCCAGCCTGGTGCTCACCTCGCTCGTCAAACGCTACGGCCACACCGTGGCAGTCGATGGCATCGACCTCAGCATCGCCTCGGGCAGCTACTGCTGTCTGCTCGGCCCCTCGGGCTGCGGCAAGACCTCCACGCTGCGCATGATCGCGGGCCACGAGTTGGCGAGCGACGGGCAGATCCTGCTCGGCGGCAAGTACATCACCTACAGCGCCGCCGCCGACCGCGGCACGGCAATGATGTTCCAGAGCTACGCGCTCTTTCCCCACCTGAGCGTGCTCGACAACGTGGCCTTCAGCTGGAAGATGCGCGGCAAGGCCCAGGCCGAGCGCCACGCGCGCGCCAAGGAACTGCTGGCCCTGGTGGCGATGACGCCCTACCTGCAGCGCCTGCCCAGCGAGCTCTCGGGTGGCCAGCAGCAGCGCGTGGCACTGGCCCGTGCGCTGATGACCGAGCCGCGCGTGCTGCTGCTCGACGAACCGCTCTCCGCGCTCGACCCTTTCCTGCGCGTGCAGATGCGCGCCGAGCTCAAGCGCTGGCAGCAGGAGCTGGGCTTCACCTTCGTGCACGTCACCCACTCGCAGGAAGAGGCCATGGCCCTGGCCGACCAGGTGGTGGTGATGAACAACGGCCGCATCGAGCAGACCGGCTCGCCGCGCGAGGTGTTCAACGCACCGCGCTCCGAGTTCGTGGCCCGCTTCATGGGTGCCCACAACGTGATCGCCTCGGGCAGCGGCCCCATCGCCGTGCGCGCCGACCGCATGCGCCTGCAGCGCGAGCCGGCCGGCGGTGCACGCGAGGCTGCCATCAAGGCCATCGAATACCAGGGCACCTATGTGCAGCTCAGCCTCGCGCCGCAGGGCGAGGCGCCCGACACCCAGTGGACGGCCACCCTGGCCGATGCCGCCTTCGACGCCTCGCCGATGCAGCCCGGCGAAACCGTCTACGTCTCGTGGCTGCCGCACGAGGCGCATGCGCTGAGCGTGCCCGCCTAACCCAACAGTCACTCAACCCAGGAGAGAGCCCATGTCCCAAGACGATCAGCTGAAGCCAGGCCCCTCGCGCCGCACCCTGCTCAAAGGCGCGGCCGCCGCGGGCGGTGCGATGGCGTTCCCGTTCGTGCATGCGCAGGAGCAGATCACCTTGCGCTACCTGGGCACCGCGGTGAACCAGGACAAGGCCATCGCCGAGAAGTTCGAGAAGGACACCGGCATCAAGATCCAGTACATCCCGGTCACCACCGACGACGTGACCAAGCGCGCCGTCACCGCGCCCAACAGCTTCGACCTGATCGACACCGAGTACTTCTCGCTCAAGAAGATCATCCCCACCGGCAACCTGCTGGGCATCGACACCAAGCGCATCAAGAACGCCGACAAGATCACCACGCTCTTCACCAAGGGCGAGGTCGCCGGCAAGAAGGTGGGCGACCAGGGCACCGCGCCCAAGAAGGTGATGTACCTCGAGAAGCCGGACTCGAAGACGTTCTCGGCGACGCCCACGCAGTTCATGACGCTGATCCCCACGGTCTACAACGCCGACACGCTGGGCATCCGCCCCGACCTCATCAAGCGCCCGATCGAATCGTGGAAGGAACTGCTCAACCCCGAGTTCAAGGGCAAGGCGGCCATCCTCAACATCCCGAGCATCGGGATCATGGACGCGGCCATGGTGGTCGAGGCGGCGGGCCTCTACAAGTACCCCGACAAGGGCAACATGACCAAGCAGGAGATCGACCTCACGATCAAGACGCTGATCGAGGCCAAGAAGGCCGGCCAGTTCCGCGCGCTGTGGAAGGACTTCAACGAGAGCGTGAACCTGATGGCCTCGGGCGAGGTGGTGATCCAGTCGATGTGGTCGCCAGCCGTCACGGCCGTGCGCACCAAGGGCATCGCCTGCACCTTCCAGCCGCTGAAGGAGGGCTACCGCGCCTGGGCGGCGGGCTTCGGCGTGCCCAAGAGCGTCACCGGCAAGAAGGCCGATGGCGTCTACGAGTTCATCAACTGGTTCCTCGACGGCTGGGCCGGTGCCTACCTGAATCGCCAGGGCTACTACAGCGCCGTGCTGGAGACGGCCAAGGCCAAGATGGAAGCCTACGAGTGGGCCTACTGGATGGAGGGCAAGGCCGCCACGCAGGACATCAAGTCGCCCAACGGCGACCTGCTGGCCAAGACCGGCAGCGTGCGCGACGGTGGCAGCTATGAATCGCGCATGGGCGGCATCGCCTGCTGGAACGCGATCATGGACGAGAACGCGTACATGGTTCAGAAGTGGAATGAATTCGTAGCGGCCTGAGTAGCCCCCCAGTCGCTATCGCTCCTGCCCCCGAGGGGCGCCACCCAGAGGCCCGGCAAAGCCGGTTCCTCGGGTGTTGCTTGATGTGGCGCTTCGCTGCGCTCGCTCTGTCTTCTTCATCACAACTCCATCAGAGGGAATCACATGAACAGCTTGCTCTCGGTTTCTGGTCGCTCTCTTCTTGCGGCTTCGGCTTTGGCCGCCTGCGCCTCGGGCGCTTACGCGCAATCCAGCGTCACCGCCTACGGCATCCTGTCCGTTGACGGTGTGTACGCCAGCAACGTGGCCAGCGGTGGCGAGTACCGCCTGGAGAACGGCCGGCTCAACCCATCGCGGCTGGGCTTCAAGGGTTCGGAAGATCTGGGCGGCGGCCTGGCGGCGGTGTTCGACATCGAGTCCGGCATCAACCCCGACACCGGCACCACCCAGGGCGCGTTCTGGAATCGCGGGGCCTACGTGGGCCTGTCGAGCAAGAGCCTGGGCACGCTGACATTCGGCCGGCAGTGGAACGTCAACGACGACCTGCTCGGCGACTTCTTCATCTTCGGTGGCTACGCCGTGTTCTCCTACGACGGCTTCGGCTTCACCAGCGACACGCTCAACAACGCGGCCAAGTACGTGTCGCCGAGCTGGGGCGGCTTCAGCATCGAGGCGATGGGCGCTTTGGGCGAGGGCGGGCCGCGCACGGCGGAAGTCGGGTTGAGCTACAAGGCCGGCCCGTTCAAGGCGGTGCTCACCTACCACCAGGCCGAGCAGGTCGACGTGGCCAAGGACAAGCTCGTTTCCGCCGGCGTGAGCTACAGCTTCAGCGGCTACAACGCACGCCTGGCCTATTCGAGCGCCGACAACCAGCTCTCCGGCACCGGCACGCCGGGCAAGCCCAAGGCGGCGGTCTATGACATCGGCTTCGATGCGCCGCTGGGCGCGGTCGCCAGCGCCTCGCTCGACTACGTGGCGCGCGACCTGAAGGACTCGGACGCCGACTCCGCCTTCATCCGCCTGCTGCTCAAGTACAACCTCTCCAAGCGCACCCTGCTCACCGCCAACCTCATCTACATGAAGAACGACGATGGCGCGTCGCAGAGCTTCTACGGCCTCAAGGCCGTGGGCGACTCGCAGACGGTCGTCGGCGCGGGCATCAGCCACTCGTTCTGAGAGCGATGTGCATGAGCCCCGACGCCGTCACCCCGGCGCAGGCCGGGATCCACTGCCCCGAGTGGACACCGGCCTGCGCTGGTGTGACGGAGGCCGGTGTGACGGGGGCTGAACGATGAGCACGCCCAAGACCTTCCGCTTGAGCGCGTGGCTGCAGGCCACGCCCTTCACGCTGGTCTTCGTGCTCTTCCTCGTGCTGCCGCTGCTGCTGGTGGCCGCGGTGAGCTTCTGGCGCGCCACCGACTACGAGCTCATCCCGGCCTTCACGGCGCAGAACTACATCGACGTCTTCAGCGGCTGCGGCAGCACCAGCGAGCTGTGCGTCACCTTCAAGACCTACCTCTCCACGCTCAAGTTCTGTTTCCTGGTGTGGCTGATCACGCTCGTGATCGGCTTTGCGGTGGCCTACTTCCTGGCTTTCCACGTGCGCTCGGTGGGCGCGCAGACACTGCTCTTCATCCTGTGCACCGTGCCCTTCTGGACGTCCAACGTGATCCGCATGATCTCGTGGGTGCCGCTCCTGGGCCGCAACGGCGTGATCAACCAGGCACTGATCGGCGCCAACATCATCGAGACACCCATCGAGTGGCTGCTGTTCAGCGACTTCTCGGTGGTGCTGGCCTTCGTGCACCTGTACACCATGTTCATGATCGTGCCCATCTTCAACTCGATGATGCGCATCGACCGTGCGCTGCTCGAAGCTGCACGCGACAACGGCGCTTCCGGCTGGCAGACGGTGTGGAACGTGATCGTGCCGCTCAGCCGCACCGGCATCATCATCGGCTCCATCTTCGTCATCACCATCGTGATGGGCGACTTCGTCACCATCGGCGTGATGGGCGGGCAGCAGATCGCCTCGGTGGGCAAGATCATCCAGGTGCAGACCTCCTACCTGCAGTTCCCCATGGCCGCGGCCAATGCGGTGATCCTGCTGATCGTCACGCTGATGATGATCTGGGGCCTCACGAAGCTGGTCGACATCCGCAAGGAACTCTGATGAAAGAGGAGAAGCGCCCCGGTTCCTTCTACGCCCTGGCCGCGGTGTTCGGCCTGTTCGTGCTGTTCCTCTACGGCCCGATGCTGACCATCTTCGTGCTCAGCTTCCAGGGCCCCGAAGGCGGGCTCACCTTCCCGATGCGCGGCGTGTCGCTGCACTGGTTCGCCAAGCTGTGGGAAGGCATGGGCGTGGTCGACATCGCCGCCGCCTTCCGCCGCTCGGTGGCGCTGGGCACGGTGGTGATGGGCTTCACCGTGCTGCTCTCGCTGGGGGCGGGGCTCGCATTCCGCAAGAAGTTCGCTGGCTCCGGGCTGCTCTTCTACACGTCGGTGGCGAGCCTGATCATGCCGTCGATCGTCGTGTCGCTCGGCATCGGCCTGCAGTTCCGTCTGGTCGACACGGGGGTCAAGACGGTGCTCGAAGCGGTCGGCCTGGGCAGCTGGCTCGAAGGCTATGGCACGGCCATGGGCCTCTACACCTCGGCCCTGGGCGCGCACCTCACGTGGACGCTGCCCTTCGGCCTGCTGATCATGCTGGCCGTCTTCAACCGCTTCAATCCGTCGTACGAGGAGGCGGCCTCCGACCTCGGCGCCACGCCGTGGCAGAGCTTTCGCCACGTGGTGCTGCCGCTGATCGCACCCAGCCTGGTGGGCGTGGGCATGTTTGGCTTCACGCTGAGCTGGGACGAGATCGCCCGCACCTCGCAGGCCATCGGCGACGTGAACACGCTGCCGCTGGAGCTGCAGGGCCTCACCAGCACCGTCACCACGCCGGCCATCTACGCGCTGGGCACGGTGACCACGGTGGTGTCGTTCGCGGTGATGGGCGGCACGCTGGCCTTGATGAAGCTCTTGAAGCGCAAGCCAGCGCGCTGACAATGCCGCATGCCCGCACGCAAGAAGCCATCTGTTCCCGATGCCGCGCCCATGATGGCGGCCGACCGCGTCTATGAGGCCATCTACACCGCGGTGATCGATCACCGCCTCGCGCCCGGCACGCGCCTGCGCGAGGAGGAGCTGGCCGAGACCTTCGCCGTCTCGCGCACCCTGGTGCGCCAGGCCTTGCACAAGCTCGCGCAAGACGGTGTGATCGTGCTGCGCCCGAACAAGGGCGCCCAGGTGCCCGAGCCCACGCGCCGCGACGGCGAGCACGTGTTCGATGCACGCCGCGTGGTCGAGTGCGAAGTCGCCCGCCGCCTGGCCGGCAAGCTGAGCGCGCCGCAACTGGCCGAGCTGAAGCAGCTCGTCGAAGCCGAGGCGCGCGCCACCAAGCTGCAGAACAAGCAGGAGGCGATCCGCCTCTCGGGCGAGTTCCACCTCAAGCTCGCGCAGATGAGCGGCAACCCGATCTTCGTGAGGCTGCTGGAAGAGCTCTTGCCAACCACCTCGCTGCTGATGGCGCTGTACAAGGCGCCGGGCGAGCCCATGTGCGTGGCGCACAGCCACCGCAGCCTGCTGCAGGTGATCGCCAAGGGCGACTCGGGGGCGGCCGCCGGCACCGAAATGCGCCGCCACCTCAACGAGATCGAGAAGTCGCTGTCGCAGCCGGCGACACGGGCAGCGGTGGCGCTGCGCGACGTGTTCAAGCCCTACCGGCCCGCAGCCTGATCCCTTGCTTCGTATAAGAAAAACATTGCCGATCAAAAGGCAAATAAGATTTCCCTGATTGATCGGCCCTCGCTACCGTGCGGCCTTCGATCAATCAGAGGAGTGGATCTCGATGAAGAAGCTGACGAAGCGGGTGCTGCTGGGCGTGGCCGGCGTGCTGGTGGCGGGCGTGGCCTTCCTGGCCTGGCAAGACCGGCCGCTGGACGCGGGCGCGGTGGCGGGCCTGCCCGAGATCCCGGCTGAGTGGCCGGCGGTGAAGCCGCCGCAGGGGCTGGCGCTGTCGGTGCTGCGCACTGGCGAATCGGCCGGCACGGTCGAGGCCCTGGTGGTGGCCGGCGGCAGCTGGTTCACCCCGCGCAAGCCGGTTCATTCCGCCGTGCTGGTGCGCCACCCGCAGGGCACGCTGTTGTTCGACACCGGGCTCGGCCGCGAGGTGGCTGCGCAGTTCGCCGTCAACGGAGCGATCGACCGCGAGTTCTTCGGCTACCGCGCCGAGGAGCCGGCCGCCGCGCAGCTGGCGCGCCACGGTGTGGCCGCGAGCAGCCTGATGGCCATCGTGCCCTCGCACATGCACTGGGACCACGTGAGCGGCTTGCCCGACTTCCCCGACACCGAGGTGTGGGTGCAGCCCACCGAGCGCGAGCATGCGGCGCAGGGCCACCCGCCGGCCTTCCTGCAAAGCCAGTTCAGCGGCGTGAAGCGTTGGCGCGATCTGCGCTTCGACGCCACGCCCTACATGGGCTTTGCCGCGCAGCGCGACGTGTTCGGCGACGGCTCGGTGGTGCTGGTGCCGCTGGCCGGCCACACCGCCGGGCACGTGGGGCTGTTCGTGCACTTGCCCTCGGGCCGGCGCTACTTCTTCACCGGCGATGTCACCTGGACGATCGAAGGCCTGCGGCGCCCCGCCGACCGGCCGTGGATCACGCGCACCGCCGTCAAGCTCGACCATGACAAGGCCGACAACCGCCGCGCCATCGTGCAGATCCACCGCCTGATGCAGCGCCACCCGCAGCTCACCGTGGTGCCCGCGCACGACGAGAACGTGGCGCGCACGCTGCCGCGCTTTCCCACCTACCAGGAGTAGACACACATGGGCAGCGAACGATGCTGAGCCTGCGCAACCTGCGCTACTTCTGCGCCGCCTTCGAAGAGCGCAGCACCGTGGGCGCGGCGCGGGTGTGCTTTGTCACGCAGCCGGCCATCTCCAGCGCCATCGCGCAGATCGAGGAGGAGCTGCAGTCGCGCCTCTTCCTGCGCCAGCACCGCGGGCTGGAGCCCACGCCGGCGGCGCAGCGCCTCTATCGCCTCGCGCGCAAGCTGCTCGCCGACACCGAGGCCATCAGCGCGAGCTTCCGCCAGGGCGACGAGCAGCCCTTCGCGCTGCGCGTGCTGCCCTCGCTGAGCGTGGACCACACGGCGCGATTGCTGCGCCAGCTGCGGCGCGACATTCCCGCGCTGGCCCTGAACCTGGCCGAGGACGAGGCGCCGGCCGATGCGGCGCTCACCGCGTCGACCTGCGCCGACGAAGGCACCGAGTTCGTCGTGCTGTGGGAAGAGCAGTACGTGCTGCTGGTGCCCGAGGAGCACCCGCTGGCGGTGAAGGAATCGCTGCAACTGGCCGACCTGCACGGCCAGGCCTTCGTGGAGCGCACCCACTGCGAGATGAGCGACAGCTGGCAGACGGCGCTCGGCCGCGGCGCGGTGCTGCCCGAGGTGCGCGCGCGGGTGCAGAGCGAGGAGTGGGCGCAGGGCCTGGTGGCCGCCGGCGTGGGCGTCACCATCGCGCCCTTGCAGGCGGTGCAGGCCCGGCCCGGCATCGTCGTGCGCGACGACTGCGCCGAGCTGCGCACGGTGCGCCGCCACATCGGCCTCGCCTTCCACGCGCCGGCCGCCGGCACGCTGCAGCAGGTGCTGGCGGCCTGCCAGCGCTGGGCGCTGTCGCTGCGGGGGTGATCAGGCCGCCAGCTTGAACGCCTGCGTCAGCTGCGTGAGCTGGTGCGCCTGCTGCTTGAGCGTCTCGGCCGCGGCGGCGGCCTGTTCCACCAGCGCGGCATTGCGCTGTGTCGACTGATCGAGCTGGCCGATGGCCGCGTTGACCTGGCCGATGCCGTTGGACTGCTCGTGCGAGGCGGTGTGGATCTCGCCCACCATGGTGGTCACCTGCTCGATCTGGCGGCGCACCTCCTGGATGGTGCGGCCGGCGTCGTCGACCAGTCGGGCGCCGTTCTCGACCTTCTCTCCGCTCTCGTTGATCAGCGCCTTGATCTCGCGCGCCGCCTGGGCGCTGCGCTGGGCCAGCGAGCGCACCTCGCTCGCCACCACCGCGAAGCCGCGGCCCTGCTCGCCGGCACGCGCCGCTTCCACGGCGGCGTTCAGGGCGAGGATGTTGGTCTGGAAGGCAATGCCGTCGATCACGCCGATGATCTCGCCGATCTTGCGGGCCGAGGCGCTGATCTCGCCCATGGTGCCCACCACGTTGTCGACCACCTTGGCGCCTTCGCCGGCCACGCCGGCCGCGCCGATGGCCATGCTGTTGGCCTGCTGCGCCGTGCCTGCGCTCTGGCGCACGGTGGCGGTGAGTTCGGTCATCGAGGCCGCGGTCTGCTGCAGGCTGGCGGCCTGCGCCTCGGTGCGGCCCGACAGGTCCTGGTTGCCGGCGGCGATGTCGCTGGCCGCGGTGTTGACCAGCTCGCTGGCGTTGCGCAGCTCGCTCACGATGCGGCGCAGCCCGTCCTGCATGGTGGCGAAGGAACGCATCAGCTGCGCCAGCTCGTCCTGGCCGTCGGCATGGATGTCGCGCGACAGGTCGCCGCTGGCCACGCGCGAGGCTGCCGCAATCACGTCGCGCAGCGGCCTCACCGTGGCGCGGGTGATGGTGAAGGCGATCACGACGCCGCCCAGCACCATGGCAGCCGTGATGGCGATGACGACCGTCAGCACGGTCTGGTAGGTGTGCTCGGCGCGTTGCACCGCTTCACGCGAGTTCGTCACGTTGTGGGCAGAAGCGGCCTGCACCGCCTGGCTCAGCGCGTCGCCCGCAGCGCCGGCTTCGCCCATCACGATGCCGCGCAGGTCTTGCGCCTTGGACAGCTCCAGGGCCAGCCCCTGGATCTTGACGAAGGCGGTCTTGGAGGCCAGCAGCTTCTCGTCGATGGCCTTCCACAGCGCTTCGGCTTGCGCATCGGACAGCAGTGCCTTGTGCTTCTCGTGGTGCTGCGTCAGCGCGGCGAAGGCGTTGGTGGCGCGGGCCAGTTGCGCTTTGCGGGCCTCCATGTCGAACTCGAGCAGGAGCTGCAGCTGAGCCTGGCGGATCTGCTGCAGGTCGCTGTCCATGGCCGCGAAGGATTCGAGCGAAGGCACGGTCTTGAGTGCCACTTCGTTGAACTCTTTCTTGAAGCTGCCGAACTGCAGCAGCGAGATGCCGGCGAGCACGCTCGACGTGAACAAAATCACGCCGAAGCCGAGACCCATGCGGGTGCCGATCTTGAGGTTGAAGAGGAATTTCATCGGGGGACCCGGTTGTCGTTGTCTCCCCTTATCGAACCGCCGAGCCTGAGATGTAGGCCAACCCGGGGAAACCCGGGCGGTCCCGCTCAGGCCGGCGTGAAGCGGTGCACGCCGTCGGCGTCGAGCCCGCGCTTCAGCTTGCCGGCGTGCCACAGCGCGTTCAGGTGGGCGATCGACTCGCCCATGGCGAAGGTGGTCTGGTGCAGGTCGAGCTTGCGGCGGAACAGCACGCTCAGCAGGTCGGCGGCGCTCTGCGGCTTCTCGGCGCAGGCTTGCAGCACCTCGGCGAAGCGCTCGTCGTGGTGGGCTTTCAGCTGGTCGATGCGCGTGTGCAGGCCGCGGAAGGGCCGGCCGTGCGAGGGCAGCACCAGGCTGTCGGCGGGCAGGGCGCGCATGCGCTCGATGGAGTCGAGGTAGCGCTTGAGCGGGTCGCCTTCGGGCTCGTTCTCGTGCACGCCCACGTTGGTGGAGATGCGCGGCAGCACCATGTCGCCGGAGATCAGCACGCCCAGTTCGGCGCAGTGCAGCGAGATGTGCTCCGGCGCGTGGCCGTAGCCCACGTGGCAGCGCCAAGGGCGGCCCCCGATGCGGATCACGTCGCCGTCGATCATGCGCTGGAAGCGGTCGGGCACCTTGGGCACCATGCTGGCGTAGTGGCCGGCGCGTGTGCGGATCATCTCCAGCGCTTCCGGGTCGGTGATGCCATGGCGGGCGGCGAACGCCGGTGTGATCACGGTGGCCTTGGTGGCCGGGTTGCTCGACATGCGCGCACCGTTGTAGTCGGTGCCGCTGATCCACAGGCGGCACTCGTGCTCGGGGGTGCTCCAGCGCTCGGTGAGCCAGTGCGACAGGCCGATGTGGTCGGGGTGCAGGTGCGTCACGATCACGCGCAGCACCGGCAGGCCTTGCAGCTCGGTGGCAAACACCTGCTCCCAGGCGGCGCGCGTGGCGTCGTTGGCGATGCCGCAGTCGACGATGCTCCAGCCCTGGCGTCCGTCGATCTCGTCGCGCAGCAGCCAGAGGTTGATGTGGTCCAGCGCGAAAGGCAGGCTCATGCGCACCCAGCGCACACCGGGCGCCACTTCCAGCGTGCGGCCCGTCTCGGGCAGGGTCTCGCCGAAGGGGTAGCTCAGTTCATGTTCAAGGGCGTTCATGCGGGCGGTTCCGGTTGGCTACACTTGACGTATACGTCAATTGAAGCCCATTGTAGGTAGCCATGCCCGCCGCTGCTGTCACTCAGGTATCACCGCCTTCCGGCCCCACCTTCACCATCGGCGAGTTGGCGCGCGAGTTCGATCTCACCACCCGCGCCATCCGCTTCTATGAAGACTGCGGCCTGCTGCAGCCGCAGCGCAAGGGCCGCAACCGCATCTACACGCCGCGCGACCGCACGCGGCTCAAGCTCACGCTGCGCGGCAAGCGGCTGGGGCTCACGCTGTCCGAGGTGAAGGAGCTGGTCGACATGTACGAGTCGCCGCGCGACACCCATGCGCAGCTGACCAAGTTCCTCGCCGTGCTGGGCGTGCACCGCGCCCAGCTCGAGCAGCAGATGGCCGACCTGAGCGTCACGCTCGACGAGGTGCGCACCCACGAAAAAGAGGCCAGGCGCTTGCTGGCCGAGAGCGGCAAGCGAGCCGCCGACAAGAAGACTGCCTGAACCCTTTCCCCTGGAGACACCATGAACCTGCCCGGCCTGGACTTTCAACTCGGCGACGACATCAATGCCCTGCGCGACGCGGTGCGTGACTTCGCGCAAGCCGAGATTGCCCCGCGCGCTGCCGAGATCGACAAGAGCGACCAGTTCCCCATGGACCTGTGGCGCAAGATGGGCGAGTTGGGCGTGCTGGGTGTGACGGTGGGCGAGGAATACGGCGGCGCCGGTCTCGGCTACCTGGCCCACATGATCGCGATGGAAGAGATCAGCCGCGCCTCGGCCAGCGTGGGCCTCTCCTACGGCGCGCACAGCAACCTGTGCGTGAACCAGATCAAGCGCAACGGCAACGAAGCGCAGAAGAAGAAGTACCTGCCCAAGCTGATCAGCGGCGAGCACGTGGGCGCGCTGGCCATGAGCGAGCCGGGCGCTGGTTCCGACGTGATCAGCATGAAGCTGAAGGCCGAGGACAAGGGCGGCCACTACCTGCTCAACGGCAGCAAGTTCTGGATCACCAACGGCCCCGACGCCGACACGCTCGTGGTCTACGCCAAGACCGAGCCCGAGCTGGGCGCGCGCGGCGTCACCGCCTTCTTGATCGAGAAGGGCATGAAGGGCTTCTCCATCGCGCAGAAGCTCGACAAGCTCGGCATGCGCGGCAGCCACACCGGCGAGCTGGTGTTCAACAACGTGGAGGTGCCGGCCGAGAACGTGCTGGGCACGCTGAACGGCGGTGCCAAGGTGCTCATGAGCGGCCTCGACTACGAGCGTGCCGTGCTCGCCGCCGGCCCCATCGGCATCATGCAGGCGGTGATGGACAACGTGGTGCCCTACATCCACGACCGCAAGCAGTTCGGCCAGAGCATTGGCGAGTTCCAGCTCATCCAGGGCAAGGTGGCCGACATGTACACCGTGCTGCAGGCGGCCCGCGCCTTCTGCTACACCGTGGGCAAGAACCTCGACCTGCTGGGCAGCGAGCACGTGCGCCAGGTGCGCAAGGACTGCGCGAGCGTGATCCTGTGGTGCGCCGAGAAGGCCACCTGGATGGCGGGCGAAGGCATCCAGATCTTCGGCGGCAACGGCTACATCAACGAATACCCCCTGGGCCGGCTCTGGCGTGACGCGAAGCTCTACGAAATCGGCGCGGGCACCTCGGAGATCCGGCGCATGCTGATCGGCCGCGAGCTCTTCGCCGAGACGATGTAAGGTGCACCCATGACGACCGAACTCAAAGAACTCTTCGACAACAACCTGCGCTGGGCACGCGACACCGAGGCGCGTTCGCCCGGCTTCTTCACCAGCCTGCTCAAGCAGCAGGCGCCTCAGTACCTGTGGATCGGCTGCGCCGACAGCCGCGTGCCGGCCAACGACCTGGTGGGCCTGCTGCCGGGTGAGCTGTTCGTGCACCGCAACGTGGCCAACGTGGTGGTGCATTCCGACCTCAATTGCCTGTCGGTGATCCAGTTCGCCGCCGACATGCTCAAGGTCAAGCACATCATCATCGTCGGCCATTCCAACTGCGGTGGTGTGGCGGCCGCCCTGCGCGACACGCGCGTCGGGCTGGCCGACAACTGGATCCGCCACGTGCAGGACGTGCGCAACCGCCATCAGGCCTGGCTCGACACGGTCGATGAGTCGCAGCGCGTGAATGCGCTGGTGGAACTCAACGTGGTGGAGCAGGCGCTCAACGCCTGCCAGACCACCGTCGTGCAGGACGCCTGGCAGCGCAAGCAGGAGCTGGTGGTCCACGGCTGGGTCTACGGCCTGCACAACGGTCTGCTGCAAGACCTGCACTTCACCGTCTCCAGCGCCGAGGAAACCCACGCCGCCTACGAGAAGGCGATTGCCGCGGTACACGCCCGCTACGCACCGAAGGGCGCCCGCTGATGCGCATGGCCGTCTTCCCGCAGGAGCTGACCGACCTGCGTGCCTTCGACATCGCCAACGCGATGCTCGACGGTTTCGACCGCCACTACACGCTGTTCCGCCAGGCCAGCGCGGAGGCGAAGGCGCGCTTCGAGTCTGCCGACTGGCACGGCCAGCAGCGCGCGCAGCGCGAGCGCATCGAGTTCTACGACAAGCGGGTGGACGAGGCGGCCGAGCGCCTGCAGACCGAGTTCAAGGCCAGCACGCTCTCGATGAACGTGTGGCAGCAGATCAAGCTGCACTACATCGGCCTGCTGACCAACCACCACCAGCCCGAGCTGGCCGAGACCTTCTTCAATTCGGTCACGACCAAGATCCTGCACCGCAGCTACTTCCACAACGACTTCATCTTCCTGCGCCCGGCCGTCAGCACCGAGTACATCGAGAACGAGGAGCCGGCCGCTGCCCCCACCTACCGCGCCTACTACCCCACGAAAGAGACGCTGCGCGACACGTGGATGCGCCTGGTGCACAACTTCCAGCTCAAGCGCGAGTTCGAAGACCTGGGGCGCGACATCGACCACGTGCTCAACGCCGTGGCGCGCGAGCTGGGCGACTTCCGCCCGCGCGCCAACTTCCAGATCCAGGTGCTGAGCTCGCTCTTCTTTCGCAACAAGGGCGCCTACGTGGTCGGCAAGATCATCAACGGCTTCAAGGAGACGCCGTTCGCGCTGCCCATCCTGCACACGGCGCCGCCGGCGAAGGGCCGCCCCGAGGCGGCGGCAAGCCCCTCGGGGGCCGGCGCCAACGGCGCCTTGGGGTCGTCATCGGGTGGATTGCTGACGATCGACACGGTGCTGTTTGGCGAAGACGAACTGCAGATGCTCTTCAGCTTTGCGCGCGCCTACTTCCTGGTCGACATGGAGATCCCGTCGGCCTACGTGCAGTTCCTGCGTTCGCTGATGCCGCGCAAGCCGCGCTCGGAGATCTACAACGCGCTGGGCCTGCAGAAGCAGGGCAAGAACCTCTTCTACCGCGACTTCCTCGCCCACCTGCGGCACAGCAGCGACAAGTTCCGCATCGCGCCCGGCATCAAGGGCATGGTGATGCTGGTGTTCGACCTGCCCTCGTTCCCCTTCGTCTTCAAGGTGATCAAGGACTTCTACCCGCCGCAGAAGGAAACCACGCGCGAGATCATCAAGAGCAAGTACCTGCTGGTGAAGACCCACGACCGCGTGGGCCGCATGGCCGACACGCTGGAGTACAGCAACGTGGCCTTCCCGCGCCACCGCTTCGAGGATTCGCTGGTCGAGGAACTGCGCCACTTCTGCCCCAGCCTGCTGGAAGAAGACGGCAACGACCTGGTGATCCGCCACGTCTACATCGAGCGGCGCATGATCCCGCTCAACATCTACCTGCACGAGGCCGAGCCCGACCGCATGGCGCATGCGGTCATCGAGTACGGCAACGCCATCAAGGACCTGGTGGCCGCCAACATCTTCCCCGGCGACATGCTGTGGAAGAACTTCGGCGTCACGCGCAACGGCAAGGTCGTGTTCTACGACTACGACGAGATCGAATACCTCACCGACTGCAACTTCCGCAAGGTGCCCGCGCCGCGCAACGAGGAAGAAGAGATGTCGGGCGAGGTCTGGTACCGCGTCGGCCCGCGCGATGTGTTCCCCGAGACCTTCGGCCCCTTCCTGCTCGGCAACGCCGCGGTGCGCGACGTCTTCCTCAAGCACCATGCCGACCTGCTCGACGCGAGCTTCTGGCAGGGCCACAAGGAGCGCATCCTCGCCGGCCATGTGCACGACGTGTTCCCGTACGAGACGTCCAAGCGCTTCAAGAACCAGCGGCGGTTGCAAGGCCCGCCGCACCACGGCGCCGAACGCCGCGCGGTGCCGCGCGGCGACAACGCCTCGTTCACCGACAACAGCCTTGCCTAGGAGTACCGCCATGTCCACCGATTCCATCGTCATCGTGTCCGCCGCTCGCACGCCCATCGGCGGCATGCTGGGTGACTTCAGCAACCTCGCCGCCCACCAGCTGGGTGCGGTGGCCATCAAGGCCGCCATCGAACGCGCCGGCGTGCCCGGCGATGCGGTCAACGAGGTGCTGATGGGCAACTGCCTGATGGCCGGCCAGGGCCAGGCACCCGCGCGGCAGGCCGCGCTGGGTGCCGGCTTGCCGCAGTCTGCGGGCGCCGTCACCCTCTCGAAGATGTGCGGCTCGGGCATGCGCGCCATGATGTTCGCGCACGACATGCTCAAGGCCGAGAGCGCCGACGTGATGGTGGCCGGCGGCATGGAGAGCATGACCAACGCGCCGCACCTGATGTTTGCGCGCAAGGGCGTGCGCTACGGCGCCACCCAGATGTTCGACCACATGGCGATCGACGGACTGGAAGATGCCTACGACCGCGGCCGTGCGATGGGCGTGTTTGCCGAGGAGTGCGTGGCCAAGTACCAGTTCACGCGCGAGGCGCAGGACGCGTTTGCGATCGCCTCGACCACACGCTCCAAGAAGGCGAACGAAGACGGCAGCTTCGACTGGGAGATCGCACCCGTCACGCTGCCGGGCAAGGCGGGCGACACGGTCATCAAGTTCGATGAGCAACCCTTCAAGGCCAAGCTCGACAAGATCCCTGGCTTGAAGCCCGCGTTCAAGAAAGACGGCACCATCACCGCGGCCAATGCCTCCAGCATCTCGGACGGCGCGGCGGCGCTGGTGCTGATGCGCGAGTCCACCGCGAAGCAGCTCAAGCTGCAGCCGGTGGCGCGCATCGTCGGCCACAGCGTGCACGCCCAGGCGCCGGCCTGGTTCAGCACCGCACCGGTGGGCGCCATCGACAAGCTGCTCAAGAAGACCGGCTGGGCCGCGAAGGATGTGGACCTGTGGGAGGTGAACGAAGCCTTTGCCGCCGTCACCATGGCGGCCATGCACGAGTTCAAGCTGTCGCACGAGATCGTCAACGTGCATGGCGGGGCGTGTGCGCTGGGGCACCCGATTGGGGCGAGTGGGGCGCGCATCGTGGTGACGCTGCTGGGGGCGTTGCGGAAGTACGGCAGGAAGCGTGGCGTGGCGGCGCTGTGCATCGGCGGGGGCGAGGCGACGGCGCTGGCGGTGGAGTTGGTGTGACGCGTGCACCGTGCGGAGCACGGCTTCGATACCTCAGCCCGAACGGGCGGAGTGTGTTCGTGAGTCTTCGCATGCCCCCAACCGTTCAGCCTGAGGTATCGAAGGCCCGCTCGGAACCCGCATGAGCTTCTTCACCTACATGCTCCGCTGTGCCGACGCTTCTTACTACGTCGGCCACACCGATGACCTCGACAAGCGCATCGCCGAACACCATGCGGGAACCTATCCGGGTTACACCCGGCATCGCCGGCCTGTGGTTCTTGTCTGGTCGCAAGACTTCGCTTCGCGCGAGGAGGCTCTGGCCGCCGAACGCCAGATCAAAGGCTGGGCCCGCGCCAAGAAAGAAGCCCTGATCCAAGCCGACTGGCAAGCCATCCAACAACACGCCTGGGGCACCCGCCACCCCATGCCCTCCCACCTCGCATGAACGTCCTCATCCTCGGCGCCTCGCGCGGCATCGGCCTCGAGTTCGTGCGCCAGTACCGCGCCGAGCGCGCCGCCGTCACCGCCACTGCGCGCTCCGAAGAAGGCCTGCAAGCCCTGCGTGACCTCGGCGCCACCGCCATCGCGCTGGACGTCGCCAGCGCCGTCAGCGCTTCCGGCCTCGCCTGGCAGGTCGATGGCTCGGCCTTCGACGTGGTGGTGGTCTGCGCCGGCGTTTACGGCCCGCGCACCAGTGGCCTGCAGCCGCCCACCGAAGCCGACTTCGACACCGTGATGCACACCAACGTGCTCGGCCCCATGCGCGTGATCCCGCAGGTGGCCGATGCGCTCGCGCCGGGTGCGAAGCTCGTCGTGTTGTCTTCACGCATGGGCTCGATCGGCACGCGTTCGTCGACTGGCGGCTGGTTGTACCGCGCCTCCAAGGCGGCGGTGAACTCGGTGCTGAAAGACGCTTCGATCGCGCTGCAGGGCCGGGCCACCTGCATCAGCTTCCACCCCGGCTGGGTGCGCACCGACATGGGCGGCGAAGGCGCCACCCTGGAGGTGGGCGACAGCGTCGGCCACATGCGCCGCGTCATCGCCGGGCTCACGCCGGCCGACAACGGCCGCTTCTTCGACCACGACGGTACCCCCATCCCCTGGTGACCCCATGAGCAACTACTGGAGCGACATCGTTCATCGCCTGACACCCTACGTGCCGGGCGAGCAGCCGCAGGTCAGCGGCCTCGTCAAGCTCAACACCAACGAGAACCCCTACCCGCCCAGCCCGCGTGTGCTGGAGGCCATCCGCGCCGAGACCGGTGAGGGCTTGCGCCTCTACCCCGAGCCCACCGGCAAGGCCTTGCGCACGGCGGTGGCGCATCAGATGCAGCTCACACCCGAGCAGGTGTTCGTGGGCAACAGCTCCGACGAGGTGCTGGCCCACGTCTTCATGGGCCTGCTCAACCACGGCCCGCGCGTGCTGCTGTTTCCCGACATCAGCTATGCCTTCTACCCGGTGTACTGCGGGCTCTACGGCATCGCGCACCGCACCGTGCCACTGGATGTGCAGCTGGGCCTGGCCATCGACGACTACCTCGCGCAGCCCGATGCCGGCGCCATCATCTTCCCCAACCCCAACGCGCCCACCGGCCGCGCGCTGCCGCGCAGCGAGATCGCGCGCCTGCTGGCTGCACGGCCCGACGCCGTGGTGGTGATCGACGAGGCGTATGTCGACTTCGGCGCCGAATCGGCCGTGCCTTTGATCGCCGAGCACCCCAACCTGCTGGTGGTGCAGACGCTCTCCAAGTCGCGCTCGCTGGCCGGCCTGCGTGTGGGCTTCGCGATGGGCCAGGCGCCGCTGATCGAGGCGCTCACGCGCGTGAAGGACAGCTTCAACTCCTACCCGCTCGACCGGCTGGCCACGGCCGGCGCCATCGCGGCGATGCAGGACACGGCCTACTTCGAGCAGACGCGCCAGGCGGTGATCGCCAGCCGCGAGCGTCTCGCTACTGCACTGCGCGCGCTCGGCTTCGAGGTGCTGCCTTCGCAGGCCAACTTCCTCTTCGCGCGCCACCCGGCGCACCGCGGCGAGGCTCTCGCCGCCGCCCTGCGCGAGCGCCACATCCTCGTGCGCCGCTTCAACCAGCCGGCGCGCATTGCCGACTACCTGCGCATCAGCATCGGCACCGACGCGCACTGCGAGGCCCTGGTGCAAGCCCTCAAGGAGCGCACCCATGCTGCTGTCTGAAGACCACCGCGCGGTGCAGGACGCCGTGCGCGCCTACGTGCAGGACCGCATCGCGCCCTTCGCCGCCCAGTGGGACAAGAGCTGCCACTTCCCCGCCGATGAACTGAAGGGCCTGGCCGCGCTCGGCTGCTACGGCGTGGCCGTGCCCACCGAGTGGGACGGCGCCGGCCTCGACTACCTGAGCCTCGCGCTGATCCTGGAAGAGATCGCTGCCGGCGACGGCGCCACCTCCACCATCGTGAGCGTCAACAACTGCCCGGTGTGTTCCATCCTGATGGCCTGGGGCAACGACGCGCAGAAGGAGCAGTGGCTCAAGCCGCTGGCGCGTGGCGACATGCTCGGCGCCTTCTGCCTCACCGAGCCGCACGTGGGCTCGCAGGCCGACGGCCTGAAGACGACGGCGGTGAAAGACGGCGACCACTACGTGCTCAACGGCGTCAAGCAGTTCATCACCAGCGGCAAGACCGGCGACGTGGCCATCGTGATGGCCGTCACCGACAAGAACGCCGGCAAGAAGGGCATCAGCGCTTTCCTCGTGCCGACGAAGACGCCCGGCTACACCGTGGCGCGGCTCGAAGACAAGATGGGCCAGCACGCGAGCGACACCGCGCAGATCCTGTTCGAGAACTGCCGCATCCCCGCCGCCAACCGCCTGGGCGACGAAGGGCAGGGCCTGAAGATCGCGCTCTCCGGGTTGGAGGGCGGGCGCATCGGCATCGCGTCTCAATCGGTGGGCATGGCGCGCGCGGCCTTCGAGGCGGCGCTCAGGTACGCGAAGGAGCGTGTGGCCTTCGGGCAACCGATCTTCGAGCACCAGGCCGTGCAGTTCCGCCTGGGTGAGATGGCCACGCAGATCGAGGCGGCGCGCCAGCTCATCCACCACGCCGCGAGCTTGAAAGACGCCGGCCAGCCCTGCCTGAAGGAGGCGGCCATGGCCAAGCTCTTCGCGAGCGAAATGGCCGAGCGCGTGTGCTCGGCGGCGATCCAGATCCACGGCGGCTACGGCTACGTGAGTGACTTCCCGGTCGAGCGCATCTACCGCGACGTGCGCGTGTGCCAGATCTACGAAGGCACGAGCGATGTGCAGAAGATCCTGATCGGCCGCGCGCTCGCTTGAGCCTGGAATGACCGAACAGGAAGCCCGCCAGGTCCTGCTGCTGCAGGCCCACGAAGGCGACAGCGCCGGCAAACACTGGTCGACGGAAGACGGCCTGTGGGCCACGCGCCAGGCCGCCGCGGTGGTGGGCGAGCAGGCCACGCCCGAGCGCTTCGTCGTCGCGCGCGCGGCCATCGCCTTGCAGCGCCTGCTGCCGCGCGATGCGTCAGCGCAGCGCTGGCTGGAGCGCCGCGCCTGGCACCCGGCGCTGGTGTGGCTGGGTGGCCTGGCCGGCTTCGTGGCGGGCGTGGTGGTCGACCGGCTCGGCCCGCCCGAGCACGTCAACCTGCTGGCGCCCGCCGTGTGGGCGGTGGTGTTGTGGAACCTGTGCGTCTACCTGGCCTCGGTGCTGCGCTGGCCGGGTGGGGTGGGCAGTGCGCTCGGGCCCTGGCTCTCGCGGCGCGGGCGCGGTGCGGACCTGTCGGCCTCGCTGCTGTGGGCGCGCCATGCCGCACCCTTGTCGATGAAGCGCGCCGCGCTGGTGCTGCATGTCGCGGCCGCGATGCTCGCCGCGGGCCTGGTGGCCGGCCTCTACCTGCGCGGCCTGGTGCTCGACTACCGCGCCGGCTGGCAAAGCACCTTCCTCGACGCACCGGCCGTGCAGTCGCTGTTGAACGTGCTGCTCGCACCGGCCAGCTGGCTCACCCACATCGCCATCCCCGACGTGCTGCCGCTGCGTCTGGGCCCGGGTGCGCCGGCCCAGGCGACGGCGGCGCCCTGGATTCACCTTTACGCGACCACGCTGGTGCTGTGGGTGGTGCTGCCGCGCCTGGTGCTGGCGTGGTGGAGCGCGTGGCGTGCCGAGGCCTTGTCGCGCCGCTTCCCGCTCGCGCTCGACACGCCGTACTTCACCGCGCTGCACCCGCTGATGCAGCCCGGCGTGTCACGTGTGCTGCGGCTGATGTGGGTGGCGCCGGCATCGCTGGCTTCCGTCACGCTGCTGGGTCACGCCGTGCCGGCAGAGATCGCCGAGCCCATGCCCTTGTTGCGCAGCGACGAAGGCGACGAGCTGTTGCTGGTGCCCGCCTCGGCTGAACCGATGGCCGAGGTGTCGTGGCGCGCGCGCGTGTCGCGGTGGTGGGCTGGCTGGCGTGACACGTCCGAACCGGCCCCGCAGATCGATGCGGTGTTGCTGGTCACTCCCGCGGAAGGACCCGCGCCCGAACGCGCGAGCGCGCTGCAGCGGCCCGTGCTGGTGCTGCGCGATGCCGACAGCGCATCGCCGCCCGCATTGCCGCTGCGCCGACTGGCCGATGGCTGGCTGCCCGAGGGGCGCTTGTGGAACGCGTTGCGCCCGCTGCTGAATGGCGATGCGCGCGTGCAGCGCCTGGCGGCGACGTGGGAAGCACGCCAGCAGGCGCTGCGCGACGCAGGCATCGACGAGATCGCGCAGACCCTGGCCCGCGTGGCCGCCGCACGCGAGCCCATCGCCGAGCCGGGCCGCCTGTTGCGCGGTGCGCGCGACGAGATCGATGCGGCGCGCGAGGCGGGTCGCACGGCGCTGCTCGCGTCGCTGGATGACGAACTCACCGCGCACCGCGCGCGCCTGCTTGCCTTGCTCGGCCGCACAGGCGAAGCGCTGGCCGAAGCGCCGCGTGTGCCCGGCGCCGAGGTTGCGCTGCGCAAGCGCGTGGTCGAGGGCCGTGCCGCCGTGGTGGGCGGTCTGCTCAGTGGCGCGGCGGCCGGCCTCAAGGCCGATGTGCTGAGCGGTGGTCTCACGATGGGCGCAGGTGCCTTGGCCGGCGGCCTGCTGGGGGCGCTCGGCGCGCGCGGCCTCAACGTGCTGCGCGGCACCGACCGCAGCCACGCCACCTGGGACGAGACGGCCTTGCAGGCCATCGCCGTGGCCTTGCTGCAGCGCTGGGCGCAGATGCTTGTCGGCACGGCGGCATCGGATGCGATGCAGCGTGCCGTCGACGATCGGCGCGCGGACCTCGCGCGCGCGTGGGGCTGGAGTGGCCCCTCGGATGACGCGCTGCGCAAGACCGCCGCCGCCTTGCGCGCGCCGCTGGGCGCTGCCTTCGTGCAGGCCCTGGGTGAACCCGCGGCATAAGTAATTTCCACAGCGCGTGCAGCGCACATTCCGCGGGTTTGTTCCAGCAGCACGCGTGCGTGCTGTCCCTACGATAGAAATCCGCTCCCACCTCAAGGGCGCACCCGGGTCGATCGAACCACCTCGAAGGAGACATCACGTGACTTCCCCTGCACCGCAACGTCGCCGCTTCCTCAAACGTGCCTCCGTCGCCGCTGCCGGCGCCGGTGCGCTGGCCACTCCGATGGTGTCGAACGCGCAGACCACCTCGCTGCGCTTCCAGAGCACCTGGCCCGCAAAAGACATCTTCCACGAGTACGCCAACGACTTCGCCAAGAAGGTCAACGACATGGCCGGCGGACGCCTCAAGATCGAGGTGCTGCCCGCGGGCGCCGTGGTGCCGGCCTTCCAGCTGCTCGAAGCCGTGAACAAGGGCACGCTCGACGGCGGCCACGGCGTGGTGGCTTACCACTACGGCAAGAACTCCGCGCTTGCGCTGTGGGGTTCCGGCCCGGCCTTCGGCATGGACCCGAACATGGTGCTCTCGTGGCACTACTACGGCGGTGGCCGCGCCCTGCTCGAAGAGATCTACAAGTCCATCAACATGGACGTGGTCTCGTACCTGTACGGCCCCATGCCCACGCAGCCCTTCGGCTGGTTCAAGAAACCCATCGCCAAGGCGGCCGACGTGAAGGGCATGAAGTTCCGCACCGTCGGCCTGGCGGTCGACATGTACACCGCCATGGGTGCGGCGGTGAACCCGCTGCCCGGTGGCGAGATCGTGCCCGCGCTCGACCGCGGCCTGATCGACGGCGCCGAGTTCAACAACGCCTCCAGCGACCGCACGCTGGGTTTCCCCGACGTGGCCAAGAACTGCATGCTGCAAAGCTTCCACCAGAGCGGCGAACAGTTCGAGATCCTGTTCAACAAGGGCAAGCTCAGTGCGCTGCCGGCCGAGCTGCATGCCATCGTCGACTACGCCGTGCAGGCGGCCAGTGCCGACATGAGCTGGAAGGCCATCGACCGCAACTCGCAGGACTACAACGAGCTGAAGAAGGCCGGCGTCAAGTTCTACAAGACGCCCGACGCCATCCTGAAGGCGCAGCTCGATGCGTGGGACGACATCATGAAGAAGAAGGGCGGCGAGAACCCGCTGTTCCAGAAGGTGCTCGACTCGCAGAAGGCTTTCGCGCAGCGGGCCAAGGCCTGGCAAAACGACTACATGGTCGACTTCAACATGGCCTACAACCGCTACTTCGGCGCGAAGAAGGGCTGACCGGCGCAGCCCGTGGCCCCGGCGCAAGCCGGGGCCGGCCACCGAATGAACATCCAACAACTGCTCCACCTCGCCGACCGCATCAGCACCTGGGTCGGCAAGGCCTTTGCCTGGCTGATCGTCGCGCTGATGCTCGTGGTCTGTGCCGAGGTGTTCAAGCGCTACGCGCTGAATGCCCCCACGGCGTGGATCTACGACATCAACAACATGATGTACGGCACCCTCTTCATGATGTGCGGGGCCTATGCGCTGGCGCACGACGCCCATGTGCGCGGTGACTTTCTCTACGGCAGCTTCAAGCCGCGCACCCAGGCCTCGCTCGACCTGGTGCTCTTCATCGTCTTCTTCCTGCCCGGCATCGGCGCGCTCACCTGGGCCGGCTGGGACTACTTCAACACCTCGCTGGCCATGCGCGAGCAGACCTTCAACGCGACGCCGCTGCCCGTGTACCCGTTCAAGTTCGTGATCCCGGTGGCGGGCGCCGTCGTGATGCTGCAGGGGGTGGCCGAGATCATTCGCTGCGTGGTGTGCCTGCGCACCGGCGAGTGGACGCCGCGCCTGAAGGACGCTGACGAGATGGACGTGGTGGAAGAGCAGCTGGCGGGCAGCACCTACGTGGACGACGCGGCGCGCAAGGAAGCCATCGAGCGCGCCAAGGACATCGATGACGCTGCGCGCCAGCGCAGCCGGGACCACCTCACATGAGCAACGCCGCGCTTGGTTTGACCATGCTGGGCCTGATCGTGGTCGTGATCATGCTCGGCTTCCCCACCGCCTTCACGCTGATGGGCCTGGGCATGTTCTTCGGCTTCATCGCCTTCTACGTGCCGGGCGAGGCCTGGCTCGACAACAAGGTCTTCGACCTGATGGTGCAGCGCGCCTTCGGCGCCATGACCAACGAGACGCTGCTCTCCATCCCGCTCTTCGTGCTGATGGGCTACGTGATGGAGCGCGGCGCGCTGGTCGACCGCATGTTCCACGCGGTGCAGCTCGCCTTCCGCCGCGTGCCGGGTTCGCTGGCGGTGGCCACGCTCATCATCTGCACCTTCTGGGGCATTGCCAGCGGCCTGGTCGGCGCGGTGGTGGTGCTGATGGGCGTGATCGCGATGCGGCCCATGCTCAACGCCGGCTACGACACACGGCTCGCGGCCGGCGTCATCACGGCGGGCGGCACGTTGGGCATCCTGATCCCGCCCTCGGTGATGATCATCGTGTACGCCGCCGTGGCCGGGCAGTCGGTGGTCAAGCTCTACGCCGCGGCCATGTTCCCCGGCTTCTTCCTCGCCTTCCTGTACCTCATCTATGTGATCGGCTGGGCCATGCTGAGCCCCAAGATCGCGCCGCGCCTGCCGCCGGAGAAGCAGCGCGCCGAGATCACGCCCTGGGTGGGCCACATCGCGGCGCAGTACTCGCCGCGCATGCTGCCGGCCCTGTTGGCCGCCCTGGTCTCGCCCGGGCGCGCGCTGCACGCCAGCTTCGAGGGCGTGACGACGAGCTGGTGGCGGCTGCTGCGCCTGCTGGGTGCGGCACTCACGCCCTTGCTGCTGGCGGTGGTCACCATGGGCACCGTCTGGTGGTACGTGACCATCTATTCGCAGAAGGACAGCAACGCGGCGGCGCCCGCGGCGGTCGAGCAGGCTGCGCCTGCCGAACGCGCGTCGAGCCTGCAGGAGCCTGCACCCGCGGGCGGGCTGCAGGAGCCGCCGTCTTCTTCAGAGGGACTGCAGGAGCCGCCTGCGTCGTCCGACGGCGTGCAAGAGCCGCCCGGCGCGGCGCCGTCTTCTGCGCCAGCCGCCGGCGGCGACAGCCTGCAGGCGCTGGGCGAGCCGGTGGCCGAGCACGGCCCGCCGCCGGTGCCCGACACCTTCTACCTCTCGTTCGCGCTCACCTGCGCGGCCCTGGCGGCGATGCTCGCCTGGTACTACTGGCGGCTCGATGCCGAAGGCTTCGAGATCCTGCGCATGCTGGTGTCGTCGGTGGCGCCGCTGGGCATCCTGACCTTCGTGGTGCTGGGGGTGATCCTCTTCGGCATCACCACCGCCACCGAGTCGGCGGCGGTGGGCGCGGCGGGCGCCTTCCTGATGGCCTTGCAGGCCGGCACGCTCAACTGGAAGCGCACCAAGGAAGCGGTGTTCCTCACCGCCAAGACCACTGCCATGGTGTGCTGGCTCTTCGTGGGCTCGGCGCTCTTCTCGGCGGTGTTCGCGCTGCTCGGTGGCCAGGCGGTGATCGAGCACTGGGTGATGGGCATGAACCTCACGCCGCTGCAGTTTCTGCTGCTGTCGCAGGCCATCATCTTCGTGCTGGGCTGGCCGCTGGAGTGGACGGAGATCATCGTGATCTTCATCCCCATCTTCCTGCCGCTCCTGGCGCACTTCCAGATCGATCCGCTGCTCTTTGGCACGCTGGTGTTCGTCAACCTGCAGGCGGCCTTCCTGTCGCCGCCGGTGGCGATGTCGGCCTTCTACCTGAAGGGCGTGTCGCCGCCGCACGTGACGCTGAACCAGATCTTCGCGGGGATGATGCCTTACATGCTCATCGTCATCCTGTGCATGGTGTTCATGTACCTGTGGCCCGGTCTCACGCTGTGGCTGCCCAGCTACCTGTACGGCGGGTGAGCGGCGGCTGAGCGGCGGCTGAGGTTCAGAGGGCCTCCCATTCGGGCAGGCAGTGCCGGGCCAGCGCGGTCACCCACGCCGGCTCGGTGGGGTCGAAGGCCAGGCCGAACGCCGGGCTGACGAGAAAGCGTGCGCGCCAGAACGACTGCGCGTCCTGCGCCTGCACGAACATCTGCAGGTTCTCGAACGGGATGGCGAGCGTGCCCAGGTGCAGCACCGGTGCGGCGATGGTGATCTCTTCGAGCCGGCCGCTGTCCTGGAAGCGCAGCACCACGTCGCCATAGTCCATCTCGTTCAGGCCCACCTCGTTGCGCCGCGCGGCCAGCGGCTCACCGCGCTGCTTGAGCAGGTCGCCGCGCTGCAGCGAGAAGGCATAGCCGGCCATCGCGAGGTAAGGGTCGAGCCGGACGGGGCGATCCATCGGGCAAGTCTAGGCGGCCGATCGTTGGCGCGCATTGACTGCGGGCCCTTGTGGGGCAATGGCAGGCGTGTACAAATGGAGCCGGCCCTGGTTGGAGAAAGGGCGCATCTGAGGAGCCACGCCATGAAGAAGACCGCCAAAGCCCTGGTCGACGAGGCCATGGGCCGCGTCACCACCTACACGGTGGAACAGGCCCGCGCGCTGCACGGCCAGCCGGGGGTGCAGTTCGTCGACGTGCGCGACGTGCGCGAGCTGGAGCATGAAGGCGCCATCCCCGGTGCCTTCCACGCGCCGCGCGGCATGCTCGAGTTCTGGGCCGACCCCGAATCGCCCTACCACCGCCAAGAGCTGGCGCAGGACAAGGAGTACGTGCTCTTCTGTGCGCTGGGCTG
>NZ_DASSRA010000480.1:0-5525 GCF_035702065.1 Rhizobacter sp. | reverse complement strand
CCTGCGCGCGCTGATCCAGGGCGTGGCCGGCTATGCCCCCACGGAACAGCTGATCGAGGACTGGAAGGCCGCCGGCGAGAAGCTGGTGGCCGACGCGGCCGCGCGTGTGCGCGAGAAGGGTGTCGCGGTCGAGAGCGTGGTGCTTTGCGACCCGGCCTTGCGCATCTGCGACGCCATCATCGAAGAGGCGAAGAAGGCCCCCGCCCAGCTGATCGTCATGGGCACGCACGGCCGGCGAGGCTTCTCGCGGCTGGTGATGGGCAGCGACGCCGAACTGGTGTTGCGCAGCAGCCCGGTCCCGGTGATGCTGGTCCGTGGCGAGGAACCGGAACCCGCCTGAGCATCACGCAGGCTCCAGCGCGGCCAGCCCCCGCGCCAGCAGGCGCAGGCGAGCCTGATCTCGGATGTGGATGCGCCTGCCTCGCACGTCGACGGCCCAGTCGCCCTCCAGCCGTGAGAGGCAGCGGCTGACGGTCTCGATCCGCAGGCCGAGCAGGTTGCCGATGTCCTCGCGGCTCATGCGCAAGACCACGTCGTCCGGCGAGAGCCCGAGCAGCCGCTGCCGTTCGGCGAGTTGAAGCAGGAAGGTGGCCACGCGTTCGTCCGCGCGCGCCTGGGCGAGCTGGCCGAGCAGCGTGCGACTGGCGACCAGCTCCTGGCTCATGTAGCGGTGGATCCGGCGCTGCAACACCGGGTTGGCACGCGCCAGGGCTTCGAGCCGCTCGAAGTCGATCACGCAGACCAGGGCGTCTTCCAGTGCGATGGCGTCGAAGGCCAGAACACCCTCGGCGACACCGGTCAGGCCGATCAGGTCGCCGGCCATCGGGAAACCGGTGACCTGCTGGCCGCCGGCCGGCAGCGGCAGGCTCGTCTTGAACGTGCCGGCCTTCACCGCGAAGACCGCAGCGAAGCGCTCGCCCGCGTGGCAGAGCGCCTCACCGCGGCGCACGGCCTGCTGGGTGGCGCCGACGCCATCGAGCCGGTCGAACTCGGCGACTTCAAGGCCTGCAGGCAGGCACAGCGTGCGCAGCTTGCAGGTCACACACGCAGAGCGCGGCTCGGTGGATTCCACGAGGGATGTTGCTTTCATGGCTGCCCCTCAGACCTTGCGCGGCTGCACCCGCACGCCATCGCGGATCGCCGGCGGGGGATACACCACCACCACCGTGCCGGGCGCCAGGCCCTTGCGCACCCAGGCGTGGCTGGCGTTGCGTGCGCCGACCTCCACCGGTGTGAGACGCGCACGCCCCCCGTCGATGCGGAACACACCGAAACCACCATGGTTGCCATTCGCGCTGTCGGCATCGGGCAGGGGAAAGACGGCGCTCGACGGCACCTGCACCGCCTGCGGCAACGCGAGCGTCACCACACGCACGCCCACGCGGAAGCCATCGCCCAGGGCCGACCAGTCGCTGGCCGGGCTGGTGATGTCGATCACCACCTTCACGCGCTGCTCCTCGACGCCGAGCGCCGACACCTTGGTGAAGGCCGAGGGCTCGACGTACCGGACCTGCGCGTTCAGGACGCCTTCGCCGCCCCAGCGTTCGATCAGCACGGGCGAGCCGGGGCGCACCTTCAAGGCGTCGGTGGTCAGCAGCTCGGACACGATCTCGAGCGCCGCGGTGTCGCCCAGCTCCATCAGCGGCGCGCCGAGCGGCAGCGTGCTCTCGCTCACCTGCGTGACGCGCAGCACCTTGCCCCCCACCGGTGCGCGCACGCTGAAGGCGCGGGTGCCGGGCGCGGTGCCATGCAGCGCCGTCAGAGCGGCACGCGCCTGCGCCACTTCATGCTCGGCCACGTGGCGCTCCTGTTCGGCCGCCTCGACTTCCTTGTGCGCCGCCTCGACCGTCAGCCGGTTCGACTCCAGCTTGGTGAGCGAGATGAAACCCTGGGCGGCCAGCTGCTCCGAGCGGGTCGCCTCGTTGTTCGCCTGTTGCAGGCCGATGCGCGCGCCCGCGGCCCGCACTTTGGTGCGCTCCTGCTGCGCCTCGGCCACGGCCAGGCGCGCCTGCAACTCCTTGCGGGTGCGGTCGTCCAACATGGGCGACAAGGCCGGCGTCAGCTCGGCAACCACCGCGCCGGCTTCCACGCGGTCGCCTTCACGCAACGTCACCCGGCTCAACCGGCCGGCCAGCGGGGCCGAGACGACGTAGCGCTCGCGCAGGCGCGTCTTGCCGTCTTCGTCGATGGTGGTCTGGAAGGGCGCCCGCGTGACGGTGGACACCTCCACCTCCACTGGCCGTGGCGCAAAGGCCCAGGCCAACAGGCCGACGGCCGCCACGGCCACGCACCCCGCCACCACCCATGTGGAACGCTTCATCGCTCAATCCCTCGTCTTCAAGGCCGACACCATGTCGAGCCGGTCGATCCGCCGCTGCACCACCATCGCGCTGGCCACCCCCGCGGCCACCACGCACAGCGCGGCCCAGGCATACGTGCGTGCGCGGATCACCACCGGGAACAGGAACTGGTCGGACTTGAGCAGCTCCGTCACCGTGTGCGTGAGGCCCCAGCCCAGCACCATGCCCAGAGGCAGCGCCAGCGCGATCACGAATGCCAGTTCGCCCAGCAGCAGGGCCGAAACCTGCGCCCGCGTGAAGCCGAGCACGCGCAGGCTGGCCAGTTCCCACGCGCGCTCGGCCAGTGCGATGCGCGCGTTGTTGTAGACCACACCGACCGCGATCACGCTGGCGAAGGCCGTGAGGATGGTGCTCATGATCCGCACGTTGCGCGCGCTGATCTCCTGCATGTTGCGCAGCATCGTGGTCTTGCTCCAGGCCCCGGCGATGCGCGGGAACGCCTTGCTGGCCTCCAGCACCTGCGGCTCGTTGCCTCGCTCGATGGCCAGCACGAAGCCGGTGGACAGGTCGCCCTCGCCGAGCGCCCGGTTGAGCGCGCTGCGGTCCATGTAGGCGTTCAGGCCCATCATGTCGCGCACCGTGGCGCCCACCACCAGGTCGAGCCGGCGCTCGCGGCCTTCGAGGATGTCGACCAGCACCCGGTCGCCCACCCGCAGGCCGAGCTTGTCGGCCAGGCGGTCGGTCAGCACCAGGCCGCGCCCGTCGAGCGTGACCTGCTGGCCGGCCACGTCGATCAGGCGGTACAACTCGGGCCGCGCCGCATAGCCGCGCAGCAGGCTGCGCTCCTCGCGGTGGCCGTTGACGAGCTTCACCGGCACGAAGCGCGTGGTTTCTACCGCCTTCACGCCGGGCAGTCGGCCGAGTTCGAGGCGCACGGCGTCGTCCACGGCCTCGGGTGTCCACACCGTGATGTCGCCGCGCAGGCTGAGGGTGAACTGCGTGTCCACGATCACCTCGATGGCGTCGCGAAAGAAGTTGCCCATCACCACGATGGCCACTGCCGCAGCCACACCGCCCACCGAGAGCGCCGCACGCAGGGGCCGGCGTTCGACGTTTCTCACGATCATGCGCAGGGCTGGCGCCATGCGGTGCACCCCCATGCGTTCAAGCAGGGTGGGGCGGTAGCTGCCCGGCGAGGGCGGGCGCATGGCCTCGGCCGGCGCAAGCCGCACCGTCGCCAGGATGGCGTTGAAGGTGCCCGCCACGGCGGTGACTACAGCCACCGCACCGCTCACCACCAGCAGCCAGGGCGCGATGCGGTGCTCGAAACTCGGGAAGCGGAAGAACTCGGCGTACAGGCCGGTGAACATCGTGCCCAGCCGGTCGCCGAGCACCACACCGAGCGCCAGGCCGAAGAGCACCACCAGCAGCACCAGCTTGAGGTAGTGCAGGCCGATGCTGCGGTTCGGGTAGCCCAGCGCCTTCAGCGCCGCGATCTGCTCGCGCTGGGTCGACACCAGCCGCGACACCACCACGTTCAGCAGGAAGGCCGCCACCGCGAGAAAGATCGCCGGCAGCACCGTGCCCAGCACGCGCTGCTCTTTGATCTCGTTGTCGAGCATGGCGTGCGAGGTCTGCCGGTCGCGGCCGTGCGCCTCGCGCCCGCCGTAGGGCGAGAGCAGGCGCGACAGGCCATCGACCACCTGCTGCTCCGAGGCGCCCGGTGCGAGCTTGACCGCCACGCGGTTGAAGGCGCCGTGCATGTCGTAGGCGGCGGCCAGCACCTCGTGGTCGAGCCAGAACACGCCGAAGCCACGGGTGTCGGGCATGCCCCAGAGGCCGGCGAAGATGAACTCCGGCGACAGCGCCGTGCCGGTGACAACGAGCGTGCGCTGCCGCCCGTTGATCTGCGCGCCGAGCCGCGAACCCGGCGACAACCCGCGAGACTTGGCGAAGCCTTCGGACACCAGCACCTCGATACCGGCGCCTGCGCTGCCCGATTCGCTGCGCTCGGGCATGCGCCCACGGCTCACCGTGACCCGGTTCATGCGCGCGAGGTCGCCGGTCTTGAGGCCGATCAGCTGGCCGATCACCGGGTCGGTCTGGCCGGGCACTTCGACCCGCACGATCTCCTCGACCGTGGTCTGCACGTCGGCCACGCCCGGCACCTCGCGCAGGGTGTCGGCCAGAGCCGCCGGGGCGCGCTTCACGGAGGCAAATACGTCGGCAAACCGGCCCTGGGCGTAGAAGCGGTCGCGTGCGAGCGCGAGCGAGTCCACGGCCGACAGGCTGGTGATGAAGCCGCCGATGCCGCTGGCCACCACGAGCGCGATGGTGAGCGCCTGGCTCCACATCAGGCGCAGGTCGCGCAGCAGCTTGCGGTCGAGCGCCTTCATCACCACGACAGCTCCGAGGGCAGGCACTTGCGGGCATTGGTCTCCACCTTCACCACGCGGCCGTCGCCCAGGTACATCACGCGGTCGGCCATGCCTGCGATCGCCGCGTTGTGCGTGATCACGACGGTGGTGGTGCCGATCTCGGCGTTGACGCGCGCGATGACTTCGAGCACCAGCTTGCCGGTCTGGTAGTCGAGCGCGCCGGTGGGCTCGTCGCACAGCAGCACCTGCGGCTGCTTGGCGATGGCGCGCGCGATCGCCACGCGCTGCTGCTCACCGCCCGACAGCTGCGCCGGGAAGTGGTCGCGCCGCGGCGTGAGGCCCACGCGGTCGATGGCCTCGTCGACCGGCATCGGGTTCTTCACGATGTCGGTCACCAGCGCCACGTTCTCGCGCACCGTGAGGCTGGGGATCAGGTTGTAGAACTGGAAGACGAAGCCGACGTGGTCGCGCCGGTAGGCGGTGAGGGTGCTGTCGTCGGCGCGGCTCAGCTCCTGTTCGCCGAACCACACCTCGCCGGCGCTGGGCACGTCGAGACCGCCCAGGATGTTGAGCAGGGTCGACTTGCCGCTGCCCGAGGCGCCGAGCAGCACGATGAACTCGCCGCGGCCGATCTCCAGGTCGACGCTGCGCAGCGCGTCCACGCGCACCTCGCCGCTGCCGTACCACTTGGAGAGGCCGCGCGTGCGAAAGACCGGCGTGACAGGGGGCCTGTCCATCAGCCGTCGATCGGGGCGCCACCGGCGAAGCGGCAAGCCCATTCGTCGTACAGCTCCTGGCCGGTGGCCGTCATGGCCTTCTGCCACGAGACGCAGGCTTCGAGCTGCAG
>NZ_DASSRA010000479.1:0-7891 GCF_035702065.1 Rhizobacter sp. | reverse complement strand
CTGCCCGACAAGCTGCAGCCGCATGACATTGCGCGCATGGTGCTGTTTCTCGCATCCGACGACGGCGCGATGTGCTCGGCGCAGGAGTTCAAGGTCGACGCCGGCTGGGCTTGAGGGCTGGCGTGGGGCGGAGCGGGGCTTCGATACCTCAGCCTGAGCGGTCGGAGGTAGGCGGGCGCAGCGCTTCCACAACCTCCGAACACTCACAGCCCGCTCAGGCTGAGGTATCGAAGCCCTGCTCCGCCCCACGCCAGCCCTCAAGCCCAGCCGGCGTCGACCTTGAACTCCTGCGCCGAGCACATCGCGCCGTCGTCGGATGCGAGAAACAGCACCATGCGCGCAATGTCATGCGGCTGCAGCTTGTCGGGCAGGCACTGGTTGCGCTTGATCTCCGCTTCGCCCTCGGCGTCGAGCCACAGCTTGATCTGCCGCTCGGTCATCACCCAACCCGGTGACACCGTGTTGACGCGAATCCGGTGCTCGCCCAGTGGCTTGGCCAGGCCGCGGGTCAGCCCGTTGACCGACGACTTGGCAATGGCGTAGCAGGGGTAGGCGCCGCCCTTGGCCTGCCAGCCGGTGGAGCCGAGGTTGATCACCGAGCCGAAGCCCAGGCGCTTCATGCCGGGCACCACGGCCTGGATGGCGAAGAAGGCCGGCCGCTCGTTGATGGCCATGCGCTCCTCGTAGTAGGCCGGCGTCACCGACTCCAGCGTGTGGCGGTCGTCGCTGGCGACGTTGTTGACGAGGGCGGCGAAGTCGCCCAGCTGCACCGCGGCGTCGGCGACGGCCTGCTGCAGGGCGGCGACGTCGCGCACGTCGCAGGTGCGCCACCACGGCGCGGGGTGGCCCTGCTCGGCGATCTGCCGGGACAGCGCCTCGCTCGCCGACTCGGCCACGTCGATGAAGGCCACGCGCGCGCCCTGCGCCGCAAAGGCGCTGACGATGGCGGCGCCGATGCCCGTCGCGCCCCCGGTGACGAACACCGCGCGGCCCCGCAGGCTGGGGAAAGTGGCAAAGGCGCGGGAAGTTTCAACGGCGTTACTCATGATTGCAAAAGCGATATGTATTGATAGGTGAAATTGACATTTCCTTTATCAATATGCACAGATACCATCCGCCGCGTCAAGGGCTGGTTCATGGCCCGCACACGGAGACAGGTGTGACGAAAACGATTGAAGCCAGCACGCCGCGCTGCGTGTGGCCAGCGGGCGCCGAGCTTGGCGAGGGGGTGATGTGGTCGCCTGGCGAACAGACGCTGTATTGGGTCGACATCCTCGGCCGCCAGCTGCACCGCCTGCACCCCGCCAGCGGCGCGCGCACGAGCTGGCTCTTCGACGAAGAGATCTCGGCCATCGCCGAAGTGGCCGACCGCCCCGGCCGCCTGGTGGTGACGCTGCGCCGCGGCTTCGCCGAGTTCGACACGCTGCGCCCCGGCGCGGTCGCGCAGTACCGGCACCAGCCGGCCGAAGAGCCGCCCGGCAACCGCTTCAACGACGGCAAGTGCGACGCCGCCGGCCACTTCTGGGGCGGCAGCATGGACTTCGATTGCGTCGCGCCGACCGGCGCGCTCTACCGCTACGGAGCCGACGGCCGCTGCGTGCGCCACGCACTCAACTTCGCGGTAACCAACGGGCCGACCTGGTCGCTCGACGGGCGCACGATCTACGTCAACGACACCGTGCGTGGCCGCGTGAACGCCTACGACGTGGACGCCGCCTCGGGGGCGCTCTCGAACCACCGCCTGTTCCTGCAGTTCGCCGAGGGCGATGGCTTCCCCGACGGCATGACCACCGACGCCG
Source organism: Rhizobacter sp. (assembly GCF_035702065.1). Taxonomy (GTDB): domain Bacteria; phylum Pseudomonadota; class Gammaproteobacteria; order Burkholderiales; family Burkholderiaceae_C; genus Rhizobacter. The sequence continues at coordinate 6,092 of NZ_DASSRA010000479.1, read as the reverse complement.
CCGGCCGCCTGTGGATTGCCCACTGGGGCGGCGCCTGCGTGAGCTGCCATGACCCGCGCAGCGGGGCCGAACTCGCGCGCATCGCGCTGCCCACCAGCCACATCACCAACATCGCCTTCGGGGGCTCGCAGCTGCGCACCATGTACGTGAGCAGCGCGCGCTTCGGCCTCACGCCCGAGCAGCTGAAGGCCGAGCCGCTGGCGGGCGGGCTGTTCGCCATCGACACCGACACGGCCGGCCTGCCGGCCAACCGCTTTGGCGGATGAATGGCGGATGAATTCACCAGGACCTCGCATGCCTCCCGTTGCCGACACCGAACACCCCATCGTCTGGCTGCACCACGCCGGCCAGAACCTGGGCCTCGTGCCCTCGCTCGGTGGCAGCGTGGCCGCCTGGCAGATCGATGCGGACGACGACCCCATCGACCTGTGGCGCCCGTGGGATGGCCAGAAGCCCGACCTCTACACGCTGGCCTCGTTCGCCATGCTGCCGTGGTCCAACCGCATCAGCCACGGCGGCTTCACCGAAGGCGGGCAGTTCCACCCCATGCGGCCCAACCGCACCGGCGAGCCCTATCCCATCCACGGCGACGCCTGGCTGCAGGCCTGGACGCTCTCGCGGCCGGCGGCCGACACACTGGTGATGTCGCTGGTCTCGCAGCACTTCGACGGCAACCCCTACGCGTACCGCGCGACCCAGACCTTTCGCCTGGTCGACGGTGGGCTCGACCACCGCGTGGAGGTGGAGCACCTCGGTGACACGCCCCTGCCCTACGGCCTGGGCGTGCACCCGTGGTTCCCTCGCACGCCGCGCACGCGGCTGCATGCTCCCGTGAAGGGCGTGTGGCTGTGCGGCGACGACCCGCTGCCCACCGACCACACGCACGACTTTCCGACCGGCTGGAACCTCGGCGACGGCATGGACGCGAACGGCAGCCTGATCGACAACGGCTTCACCGGCTGGGACGGCACGGCGCGCATCACCTGGCCTGAGCGCGAGCTGCAGCTCACGCTGGCCATGCGCGACCTCACACCGAACGAGGAGCAGTTCTGCCTGGTCTACCGCCCACCGGTGGGGCCGGCCTTCTGCTTCGAGCCGATCACGCAGCCCATCGACGCCTTCCACCTGCCGGGCCGGCCGGGCCTGCGCGTGCTGGCGAAGGGCGAGCGGCTGGCGCTCGACATGGCGTGGCGCTTCGGCGCGATCAAGAGCTGACGGCTCAGCCGCCGCTGCGCAGCACCGTCCAGCCGCCGGCCTGAAGCTGGGCCATCACGCGATCGACGTGGTCGCCCTGCAACTCGACCACGCCGTCCTTCACCGTGCCGCCCGTGCCGCAGGCGGTGCGCAGCTGCTTGCCCAGCGTGGCGAGCGCGTCAGCCTCCAGCGGCAGGCCGCGCACCAGGGTCACGGCCTTGCCGCCCCGGCCTTTCGTCTCGCGGCTCACGCGCACCTTGCCATCGCCCAGCAGCGCGGCCTTCTGCTTGCAGGTGCAGGCCGCCACCGGCTGGCGGCAACCGGGGCACATGCGCCCGCTGTCGGTGGAGTAGACGAGGCTCATCGCGTGCGCCGTGCACGCACCGCCGCGGCGAGCGCCTGCAGCACCGGCACCGTCTGCGCGAAGCCGATGCAGGCGTCGGTGATCGACACGCCGTGCTTCAGCGGCACGCCAGGGGTCAGGTCCTGGCGGCCTTCTTCGAGGTGGCTCTCGATCATCAACCCGGTGATGCGGCGTTCGCCGGCGGCGATCTGCGCCGCCACCTCCTGCGCCACCGTGATCTGCCGCTGATGCTGCTTGCTGCTGTTGCCGTGCGAGACGTCGATCATCACCTGCTCGCGCAGGCCGGCGCTGCGCAGCGCGTCGCAGCTTGCGGCCACGTGGGCCGCGCTGTAGTTGGGCTCCTTGCCGCCGCGCAGGATCACGTGGCAGTCGGCGTTGCCGCGCGTCTCGAAGATCGCGGCAACGCCCATCTTGGTCATGCCCATGAAGGCATGCGGCGCACGCGCGGCGAGCACTGCGTCGGCCGCCACCTTGATGCTGCCGTCGGTGCCGTTCTTGAAGCCCACCGGGCAGCTGAGGCCCGAGGCGAGCTGGCGGTGGCTCTGGCTTTCGGTGGTGCGCGCGCCGATGGCGCCCCAGGCGATCAGGTCGGCGATGTACTGCGGGCTCAGGAGGTCGAGGAACTCGGTGCCGGTGGGCAGGCCGAGGTCGGTGAGATCGAGCAGCAGCTGGCGCGCACGCTCCAGCCCTTCGTTGATGGCGAAGCTGCCGTCCAGGTGCGGGTCGTTGATGTAGCCCTTCCAGCCCACCGTGGTGCGCGGCTTCTCGAAGTAGGCGCGCATCACGACCAGCAGGTCGCCCTGCAACTCGTCGGCCACGGCCTTCAGGCGGCGGCCGTATTCGATGGCCTGGTCGTGGTCGTGGATGGAGCAGGGGCCGACGACGACGATCAGCCGGTCGTCGCGGCCTTGCAGCACGTCGGCGATGGCAGCGCGGCTGCGCTCCACCAGCGCGAGCGTGTTGTCGCGCACCGGCACGCGCTCCTGCAGCAGGGCCGGCGAGATGAGCGCACGCACGGCACCGATGCGCGTGTCGTCGATGCGCGTGGTGTCGAGCGTGCTGTCGCGCGAACCGGCTTCGCGGTCGTGCTGGGGGTCGTCGAGGGTGGGCATGGCGGGTGGGGCGGTGAGGGCTGCGAAGCCCTCGATTGTCCGCCCACCGGCGCGGGCCGGCCCTTGCGCTGTCTCAGCCCTTGCGGTTCTGCGCGTCGTGCTTCTGGTGGTGGATCTTCTTGCTCTGGTGGTCTTCGGCGCGCTGCACATGCGCCTGCTCGTGGGCGCCGACCTTGCCGTCCTTGCCGGCGGCGTATTCCTTGTGGTCGACCTTGGCCTGGCCGCGCTCCAGCTTGGCCACTTCGTGGTTGGTGAGCGTGCCATTCTGAATGCCGGCTTCGACGCGCTGCTGCTGGTTGATGTTGCGCTGCACGTCGGCCTGCATGCGCTGCGACGAGGCCGACTGCGGGTTGCCGTTCACGCCGTTGGTCTTGGCGGTCTTGATGTCCTGGCTGGCCTTGTTCTGCGCGGCGCTCAGGCGGGCACGTTCGGCATCGCTCAGCTTGCCGTCCTTGAGGGCTTGCGCTTGCAGCTTGTCGACCTTGGCTTCGTCGCGTTCGAGCAGGGCGCCTTCGCGGGTGGTGATGCTGCCGTTCTGCAGGCCTTGCTCGATGCGCTGCTGCTGGTTCACGTCGCGCTGCACGGTGGTGGCGGCGGTCTGTGCAAAGGCGCCCACGCTCGCGGCGAGAAGAAGGCTGGCGGTGATGAGGCTGTGCTTCATGATGAGGTCTCCGTTTTGGGGGGGTGTCGATCGAGCGCTGCGTTCGTGAGGGTTCAACGGGCCCTTTCGGCAAGGCGTTGACGGCCTTGCGTTAACGCCAGGTGAAGCGCTGTATCGCTTTGTGCGCCGGCTTCAGGGTGCGTTCAGCCCTCGGCTATGCTGCCCGGGCCCCGACTCGAAGGAAGCGCATGCGCAGCACCAGCCTGGCCCTGATCCTCGTCTGCCTGACCGGTTGCGCGGTGTTGACGCAAGACGCGCTCGACGCACGCTACGGCCCAGCCGAGCCCACGCGCTTCGATCGGCCGGCGCTCGTGGCAACAGGTGGCGTGTCGTACCGCAACGAGGTGCAGCCCATCCTGGAGAACCGCTGCGTGGTCTGCCACGGCTGCTACGACGCACCCTGCCAGCTCAAGCTCGGTGCGTGGGAAGGCGTGGCGCGCGGCGCGAGCAAGGAACGCGTGTACGACGCCTCGCGCCTGACGCAGGCTCCACCCACGCGCCTGTTCGTCGACGCGCAGCGCGCCTCGCAATGGCGCGAGCGAGGCTTTCATTCGGTGCTCAACGAGCGCACGCCCACCCCGGCCAACAACCTCGCGGCCAGCCTGCTCTACCGCAGCCTCGCGCTGAAGCAGGCGCACCCGCTGCCAGCCGAACCGGTGCTGTCGAACAAGGAGTTCGACTTCTCGCTCGACCGCGCGCAGAGCTGCCCGCGGCTCGACGAGGTCGACGCCTACGAGCGCGAGCATCCGCGCGCCGGCATGCCCTACGGTCTGCCGGGCCTGAGCGAGCGCGAGCACGGCGTGCTGATGCGCTGGATCGCCGCGGGCGCACCCAATGACCCCCCGCAGCCGCTCGGCCCCGCGCTCTTGCGCCAGGTTGCCGAGTGGGAGCAGTTCCTCAACGGCGCATCGCTCAAGCAGCAGCTGATGGGCCGCTACCTGTACGAGCACCTGTTCCTCGGGCATCTCATCTTCGAAGGCGATGCCGATCGCACGGTGTTCCGGCTCGTCCGCTCGGCCGAGGCACCGGGCCGACCCGCGGCGGCGATCGCCACGCGCCGCCCGTTCGACGACCCCGGCGTGTCGCGCCCCTACTACCGGCTTGTGCCGGAGCGCGAGACGGTGCTCGCCAAGACGCACATGCCCTACCTGCTCTCACCGGCGCGCATGGCCAGGTACCAGGGCTGGTTCCTCGATGCCGACTACCGCGTCGATGCCCTGCCCTCCTACGAAGAAGAGAAGGCCTCCAACCCCTTCATCAGCTTCGCGGCCATCCCGCCCGAGTCGCGCTACCGCTTCCTGCTCGACGAGGCCGAGTTCTTCATCATGAACTTCATCAAGGGCCCGGTGTGCCGCGGCCAGATGGCGCTCGACGTGATCGAAGACCGCTTCTGGGTCTACTTCGTCAACCCGCGCGCCAACGCCGCTGACGAGAGCGCCGAATGGCTGCAGCGTGAGGCCGAGAACATGCGCCTGCCCGCCGCCGACGGCAGCAACTCGGGCGCGCTGCTCGCCTGGCGCCGCCTGGCCGACGGGCAAGACCGCCTGCTCGCGGCCAAGAGCGCCTTCCTAAACCAGCGCTTCGGCGGCGCGCACAGGCTCGACCTCCACACCATCTGGGACGGTGGCGCGGATCGCAACCCGAACGCCGCGCTCACGGTGTTCCGCCACTTCGACAGCGCCTCGGTGGTCAAGGGCCACGTGGGCGAGCCGCCCAAGACGGCGTGGGTGATCGGCTACCCGCTGTTCGAGCGCATCTACTACCTGCTGGCCGCCGGCTACGACCCGTACGGCAACGTCGGCCACCAGCTCAACAGCCGGCTGTACATGGACTTCATGCGCATGGAAGGCGAGTCCAACTTCCTGATGCTGCTGCCCAAGGCGGCGCGCGCCGGCGTGCGCGACCACTGGTACCGCAACGTGAGCGAAGACACCAAGGCCTACGTGGGCGGCGAGCGCGCGCGCTTCGAGGCCGAGACCGGCATCACCTACCGCAGCAAGGACCCGCAGCGCGAGCTGTACGGCCTCTTGAAGCAGCGCCTCGCCCCGGTGCTTGCGCCGCGCTTCGACCTGGCCAGCGTGCCCGACGCGGCGCTGCGCCAGAACCTGCTGCGCCTGGCCGCCGTGCGCGGTGCGAGCCTCGCGTGGCTGCCCGAGGCCAGCGTGCTGCGCATCGACGAGCCCGGCCGCGAACCGCGCTGGTTCAGCCTGCTGCGCGACACCGGCCACTCCAACGTGGCGCATCTCTTCGAGCAGCGCGACCTTCTGCTGCCGGCCGAGAACCTGCTGACCGTGGTGCCGGGCTTCATCGGCGCCTACCCGAACGCCATCCTGCGCGCCACGCCGGCCGAGCTGCCAGCACTCAGCGCGGCCATCGCCGGCCTGGCCTCCGAGGCCGACTACCGCGCCCTCGCCAACCGCTTCGTGATCCGCCGCACCGACCCCGGCTTCTGGGCCGCGAGCGATGCGCTGGCCGCGGCCTACCGGCGCTGGTCGCCGCTGGAGGCGGGCCTCTTCGACTACAACCGGCTGGAGAACCGCTGACGCGCCGGCACGGCACCGCACTTGCTTGGCCTGGAGGGTCTGTCCCTCATGGAGGCCTTCGCATGAACACTGCGTTGACGGCAGCAACTGCCAAGAGGTGGGCCCGCGCACTCGCCGCGGCCCTGGCGCAGGGCGTGATCGCCCGCGGCAACATGGTCTGCGGCGGCTGCGCTCAGGTGCCCGGCGGGGCCTCGCCCTCCCAGTCGAGCACGCGCCAG